>JABAAV010000170.1 GCA_014238595.1 Myxococcales bacterium
ATTCGGAGTCATCCAAAAAGAAAAACTACGCAAAGCACGTACACAAACAGATACTGTTTCACTAACCGCATCACCAATTCCGCGCAGTCTTCATATGTCGATGTTAGGACTACGCGACATATCATTAATCACCACACCACCTCATCATCGAAAATCTATTCAAACATTCTTAACAACGCTCAACGATACACTCATCAAAAATGCCATCGTCAAAGAAATAAATCGACAAGGACAAGTGTTTGTTGTTTGTCCTCGTATTGAAGGTGGCACAAATAACAAACATAATCCTTTAAACACAAATACACCTATTCGTTCCGTCAATCAATGGGTTGATCATATTAGCTCTCTTGTTCCCACCGCCAGAGTAACCTTGACACACAGTCAATTAAGCACAGACCAATTAGAAAAAAATCTCATGGATTTTATTGCTCATAAAAAAGACGTCCTCGTCACAACATCTATTATTGAAAATGGCATCGACATTCCTAATGCCAATACCATGTTGATTGATAGAGCAGAGTTATTTGGTTTGTCGCAACTTTATCAATTACGAGGACGTATTGGACGTTCTATCAATCAAGCTTTTTGTTATTTGTTGATTCCTCAAGAAACAATGACACCAAAATCACATGAACGCCTCAATCTGTTGCAACGGTTTTCAAATTTGGGATCAGGGTTTCAAATTGCATCTCATGACTTAGAACTTCGTGGTGCAGGAGATCTCT
>JABAAV010000171.1 GCA_014238595.1 Myxococcales bacterium
ACTAGTCGCTTTCAAAAAAGAAGAAGCAATTTGATTTAATACTTGTCCTTTAAAAGGGATTCCTTTGGGCAATACACAATCAAAAGCAGAAATCCTATCGGTTGCAATCATGATGAGTTTGTCTTCATTTATGCTATACACATCTCTCACTTTTCCTTTATATAAATTGTTTTGTCCTGGAAAATTAAACTTTGTTTTTACAATAGTGTTTTTCATTTTTTTTCTTTTTTAAGTTTATTAAATACTTTAATTATTTTTTTTACTAATTGGTGTCGGATCACATCTCTTTCGTCCAAAGTTACAAAACTAATTCCTTCTGTTTTTGTTAATATTCTTTGTGCAAGCAGTAATCCAGAAGGTCGGTTTTTTGGTAAATCAATTTGCGTTATATCTCCTGTGATAATGAATTTTGCTGATTTACCCATTCTTGTAAGAAACATCTTTATTTGGCTTTCAGTTGCATTTTGTGCTTCATCCAAAATCACAAATGCATTATCCAAAGTTCTTCCTCTCATGAAAGCTAAAGGAGCAATTTGTATGATGCCTTGCTCAGAATAATCTGCTAATTTTTCAGCTGGAAGCATATCCAAAAGCGCATCATAAAGTGGTTGCAAATAAGGATCTAATTTTTCCTTTAGGTCTCCGGGTAAAAACCCCAAATTTTCCCCTGCTTCTACTGCAGGTCGTG
>JABAAV010000172.1 GCA_014238595.1 Myxococcales bacterium
TTTCAGTGATGACCAGATCACCGGAAAGTAAATTAGCAATACAACCCGTATCAGGTGTGATGGACCCTGATGGCATGTTGGGATCTGGTGATGTGATGGACTCTGATGGTATGACGGGTGGCTCTTCTGATGGCGTGACCTCTTCTTCACTATCACCACAAGATAAAAGCAGAAGAGTGCCCATCAATGAGAGCAGGAAGCATAGGTTGGGATGATGTTTGTTTATTGACATGTTGAGTTCTCTTGTTGAGGGGTTCCGAATAAAGAGCCCGTGGTTAATGTTGATGCAATCGCTGTCGTTGATGTACACCAGTTTGTTTCAGTGTCGTTAGATATTGTATCCACATGCGTCATATTAAGTTGTAATGAAGCTCCATTAGAAACCGTTTGATATGTCATCGTATCAAGTAGTGTGTCGTCACAATAAAGAGACACAAATCCTGTGGAGTTTCGTAACGTGATGCTACTGCCATATTTATAGTTGACATAGTCAGGTACGGATGTCTCATCGTTAGCATTGCTACTGACATGATAGCTTTGCGCAGCAATTTCGGTTCTTTCAAACGTATGATTATATACTGTGGTTGAGTCAGGTGATGCATTGCCTGCTCTGAGTGTCAATCCCGAAAGATTGATAGGCTCGGTTGTTGTATTATATATTTCCAACCATTCGTTGTTTGCATC
>JABAAV010000173.1:0-356 GCA_014238595.1 Myxococcales bacterium
GGAGAAATCAATATAGTGAATTTCTCTTTGCGTGTTGGTAATGGTATGGGACCGCGAATTTGTGCGCCCGTGCGTCTCGCTGTCTCAACGATTTCTTGTGTAGAAGTATCGATCAACTTGTGATCGAAGGCCTTGAGACGAATCCTAATACTTTGGTTTTGCATGTCAGCGAAACTCCGCTATCTTTTCTTTAATTTCAAGCCTAACTCTCTACTACGCTGTAACTAGCCCTGAAAATGGAGCGCGAATTCTAGAGCCGCACCCCTGAACTGTCAAGCAAATAAACCGTTGTAGCTTATTTTTTTTACCTGTTTTGCAAAAGCTTTGCGTGCAACAGGTAAAAAGACAAAAAAGGG
>JABAAV010000173.1:366-683 GCA_014238595.1 Myxococcales bacterium
AACTACTGGCCTACAAATTACTTATTTAGTTTCCCTATCTGACAGCTAAGCCGAGACACCTTTTGATGCCTCGGCTTACCGCGTAACTCTTAGCAAAACCTTTACTCGATGATTTTAGCCACAACGCCTGCACCAACAGTACGACCACCTTCTCGGATAGCAAAACGAAGACCGTCTTCCATCGCAATCGGGTGAATCAACTCAACAGTCATCTGAACATTATCACCAGGCATCACCATCTCTGTACCTGCAGGTAATTCACATGCGCCCGTCACATCCGTTGTACGGAAGTAAAACTGTGGGCGATAGCCTTTGAA
>JABAAV010000174.1 GCA_014238595.1 Myxococcales bacterium
GGAATAGATATCAAGCCTGGTTATCAACGTAAAAATATTAGCGATGATATTGATCAAGTTATTATCGGTAACGCTGTATCTAAAGATAATCAAGAGGTCTTAGCCGTTCAAGAAAAAAATATTCCTTATATTTCCTTTCCAGAAGCTATAAAAAAATTCTATTTAGAAAATCAAAAATCGCTAGTCATTACTGGAACACACGGAAAAACAACCACAACAGCTCTCTTAAGCTGGGTTTTACATTCTGCTAAACGAAAACCTGGCTTCATGGTCGGTGGTTGGATGAAAAATTTTGATGGCAACCACGCCATTTCGGAAGGAGAATTTTTTGTAAGCGAAGGGGACGAATACGACACAGCATTTTTTGATAAGGGACCCAAGTTTTTACACTATAGTCCATTTGCGTCAATCTTAACAGGAATCGAATTTGATCACGCTGATATTTACCGTGATCTTGAGCATATAAAAGACTCTTTTCGAAAATTTGTAAATATCATTCATCCTAGCGGGTTCCTCTTGGCCTCTTTTTCTGACAAAAACGCAAAAGATATTTTAGCCAATGCTTCTTGCCAAGTCGAAACTTACGGTTTTTCTTCTTCTGCAGACTGGGTGATTGATAATTACAAGTTTGTAGATGGAAAAGGATATTTCACTTTAACTCATCAGGGCGTAAAGGT
>JABAAV010000175.1 GCA_014238595.1 Myxococcales bacterium
ACATGCAAAATCCTCATATTCCTGCTATGCATTTTAATACTAGATATATCTGTACTACACAAAATTGGTTTGGCGGCGGTATGGATGTAACACCTGCTATTAAAGATGATAAGGAAAAAAATATATTTCATCAATCATTAAAAAAAATGTGTGATCGTCACAATAAAAATTATTATAAAAAATACAAAAAATGGTGTGATGAATATTTCTTTTTACCTCATAGGAATGAAGCAAGAGGAATAGGCGGAATTTTTTTTGATTATAAAAAAGATAACTTTGAAAAAGATTTTAAATTTGTAAGAGACGTTGGAGTTACATTTCAAATGATATTTAATAATATAATAGAAAAAAAAATTAAAAAAAAATGGACTTTAAAAGATAAAGAGATGCAGTATATTAAAAGAGGTAGATACGCTGAATTTAACTTATTGTATGATAGGGGAACTAAATTTGGCTTACAAACTGGTGGAAATGTAGAGGGTATATTGATGTCATTACCTCCGATTGCTAAATGGAAATAATAAATGGATAAAGAACCAATAACATTGAATGGATTGAATAAACTAAAAGAAGAATTAGTTTTTTTAAAAGAAAAAAAGAGACCTGAAATTGTGGCTGCAATTGCAGAAGCAAGATCACATGGCGACCTTAAAGAAAATGCAGAATACCACG
>JABAAV010000176.1 GCA_014238595.1 Myxococcales bacterium
ACCGATGTTGGAGCTAAATTGATAGGCTGACACAGAGATGCCGTTGACAAAGTCTTGCTATATTTTGGTCACCGATGTTGGAGCTAAATTGATAGGCTGACACGGGTTAAGATCAAATTATTCAGGTGCTGTTGTTGGGTCACCGATGTTGGAGCTAAATTGATAGGCTGACACGTAGAAAACCGTCTCAATGGCAACTTTTGTTACGTCACCGATGTTGGAGCTAAATTGATAGGCTGACACCTTAGCAAAAACCTTTCATAGCCATGTTTTCGACGTCACCGATGTTGGAGCTAAATTGATAGGCTGACACATATTTTCCCATGTGACTTTTTCTATTTCTATCTGTCACCGATGTTGGAGCTAAATTGATAGGCTGACACCGGAGAGCGAGCTTATTTGCTTTGACAGTCCTACTGTCACCGATGTTGGAGCTAAATTGATAGGCTGACACCAGATTATAGTTGACATATGATATTGAGTATGTTGTCACCGATGTTGGAGCTAAATTGATAGGCTGACACTAGAGTTAACGATTCTATCCTCAATGAGAATTCCGTCACCGATGTTGGAGCTAAATTGATAGGCTGACACAGGAAGAAAAGGGAGATTTTAAAATGTCACAACAGTCACCGATGTTGGAGCTAAATTGATAGGCTGACAC
>JABAAV010000177.1 GCA_014238595.1 Myxococcales bacterium
AAATTAGCTTCTCTAAGAGAAGTGGGTAATCCGTTTGTTAATGACTTTAAACCAAAAGATTTAGCTCAGAATCTTCATGAGGAGTTCGATAAAGCAACAAACGAGGTTCTCAAACAGAGTAATAATGAAGTTTCTTTAGCAGGACGAATAATGCTTAAAAGAGTAATGGGTAAAGCAAGTTTTGTACAGTTACAAGATTCGTCTGGGCAGATACAACTCTTCGTTACTCGGGATGAGTTGGGCGACGGTTTTTATAATGATCAATTCAAAAAATGGGATATAGGTGATATTGTTGGTGTTACAGGTGTTCTATTTAAAACTAAGACAGGTGAGTTATCAGTTCGTGTTAATGACATAAAGTTGTTGACAAAATCATTAAGACCTTTGCCTGAAAAATTTCATGGTTTGTCTGATCAAGAGACAATTTATCGTCAGCGTTATGTAGATTTGATTGTGAACGAAAATTCTCGTAAGGTTTTTCAACGCCGCTCTCAAATAATTGCTTATATTAGACAATTCTTTATTGATAATGGTTATTTAGAGGTAGAAACACCGATGATGCAAGTTATCCCAGGAGGGGCAAGGGCCAAACCTTTTGTTACTCATCATAAAGCCTTGGATATGGAATTATTTTTGCGAATTGCACCTGAACTAT
>JABAAV010000178.1 GCA_014238595.1 Myxococcales bacterium
TGGCTTAGCCATTAGAGGAAAAATATGACCAGGTTGAACAATATCTTCTGGTTGGGCATTTGGTGCTGTAGCAACTTTAACTGTTCGAGCCCTATCATGAGCAGAGATCCCTGTTGTTACTCCTTCAGAAGCTTCAATGGAAACTGTAAAGTTGGTCGCTTCAAAACCATTATTTTGTGAAGTCATTAGAGGCAATCGAAGCATATTGCATCTGTTTTGAGTGAGTGTAAGACATATTAAACCCCTGCCATACTTGGCCATAAAATTGATGTCTTCAGGCCTGACTTTATCAGCAGCAATAATTAAATCACCTTCGTTTTCACGATCTTCATCATCAACAATGATGACTTTTTTTCCCAAGCGTAAATCATCAATGATTGTTTCAATCGATGCAAACTCTATTTTATCTTTATCACTCATATGGTTTTACTATTTATCAAGTATTCTCTCTACGTAGCGGGCTAGCATATCAAATTCTATATTAACTATCGTCCCTTGTTTGTATTCGCTCATTATAGTTGTTTCTGTTGTATGTGGAATGATTGTTACTTCAAACCCATAATCTATTAATTTATTCACAGTAAGGCTGACTCCATTGATTGCTATTGAACCTTTTTTGGCAATTAAAGTCTGCTATGAAACAAATATCACA
>JABAAV010000179.1 GCA_014238595.1 Myxococcales bacterium
TCCCTCTAGTTCATCTAAACACGTCTCATCATCTGAATTAAAATCATCGGCCTTTCCTCCAACATTTGTAGTTTCCGACGAGGTTGTTTCATCTGTTTCCTTGTCTCCACAAGCCATAAATACAAAAACGGCGAGAAGACAAACACTGGTGCAAAGATAAGTAGCGCGTAATAGACTAAGGTTTTTCATCATGCGGTTATGTTAATCACATAATGTCAGTAAAAACAAGAATTATAAACACCTCGTGTTTGGACTCAATCCAATTTGTGATGGGTTTAATGTCATTATCCGTATCCATAAGGCTATCAACAGATAATCCCATTTATACCTACAAATAAGCATAGATATTCATGTCTAGATGTTTCAACCCAAGGACTCTGCATGCACTAGGTCATCAATAAATGTGATGCTTTTGAAACAAAAGTCGTTATGAACGACTAATAAATCAAGCGTGTTTGGTTATGGACAGAAACTATTATAATTGCCTAAGTCACAACTGGTCACTGTATCGACATCTTCGATGATGACCTGATCATTAGACACTGTGTCTAGGGTAGGCATGTTAATGTTCATCAGTACAAAGTTATTATCGATGCGTAAGCTATCTCGATCCACTGTCGTTAAAAGGGGC
>JABAAV010000017.1 GCA_014238595.1 Myxococcales bacterium
GCATGACGGCATGGGCGGTGGTAGCTGATCCTGCGAAGAAGTCAAGGATGATATCTTCCTCACTGGTGTTAGCTATCTGTAAAATTCTATTTAAAAGCCTAACTGGTTTTGGACCATCAAAATATCCCTTGTCATCGAAAAGGGCTTTGACTTCTTGACGACCTTCTTGGTTATGACCTACTTCTTTGTGCATCCATAAAGTCGTTGCCACCATTCCATCTTGAACTTCAGAAAGGAAACGTTTCAACCGTGGAACGTTTCCGCTATCAGTTCCAAACCAAATTCTATTATCATCAATAAGTTTCTGAAATTTTTCTTCTGAAACACGCCAGCAAGAACCATGTGCAGGATTTACCACTCGGCCACTTGGAGTGGTGATTGGATAGTCGTATTTTTCAGAGTAGGTTTTTACAGTCAAATTATCTGACATCCAAACACCTCGCGAATCGTTATCTGGATTTTTATATCTATTGTTTTGTTCATCTGTTCTGGACAAACGACCAGCCTCAAAAAATTCCGAGTTTTTACAGTAAATCAAAACGTAGTCGTGGTTTTCAGATAAGTACTTAGCATCATTTTTGGGAGAAAACGCCCTTTGCCAGATCACATTTGCGATGAAATTTTCTGCTCCAAATATTTCATCACATAATTTTCTAAGATTATGTACTTCATAATCATCAATAGATATAAAAATCACGCCATCATCTCTTAGAAGATTTCTTGCCAGCTTCAGTCGTGGATACATCATACGCAACCAATCAGAATGAAAGCGACCATTAGATTCTTTGTTGGATACAAGTCGGTTCCCGTCCTCATCTTTTTGTCCGGAAGATCGCAAATATTCTTCAGCTGATTCAATAAAATTGTCAGAGTAAATAAAATCTTTGCCCGTGTTATACGGCGGGTCGATGTAGATCATCTTCACCTTGCCGAGATAGGTTTCCTTCAGAAGTTTGAGAGCATCCAGATTATCACCTTCGATAAAGAGGTTTCCGGTGTTATCAAAATCTACGCTTTCTTTACGACATGGACGTAGAGTTTTAGTAATGTGCGCATTGGCGGTACACAGTGCTTTTTTCTTGCCAGGCCAGTTCAGATGGTAACGCTCCTGATCCTCCTGTGGTCCTTCCACAATTGAATTTGCCAATTCCTGCCGCAACAGATCAAAATCGATAACCTTTTTCGTATTGCCATCTTCATCGGTTGATTCTGTGACGCACCCCGGAAACAGGGCTGCCAGTTTTGCGATATTATCTTCTACAAAGTTAGGGCTGTGCATTTTTAATTTTTTCATCGTAAGATTCCTGTGTTTCTTTGCCTTTTCAGCGTTTTAAACTCTCAATTTCCTGCTTCCGTACGTTTAGTGTTTGGTTCAATTCCACTCGTTGATTGAACTGCTTCTTTTTCTTTATCTGGCTCTCCATCTGTTCAGCTTCGCGCTCTTTGACACGTAACAGATCAACTCTCGAGATGAAGTCATCCCAATTTTCATCTTGTCGCAAAAGGATAGGGATAAGACTTGTCAAAAGTGACTGATAAAGAGCTCCCATATTGAGTACCACGGGAAGTTCGGATGCCGGACCGTTGTCCTTCATCCAGGCGGATATGAAATAACTGCTGACCACTCACTGACTTTTGTCGGCTTCGCTGGGTCGCTTGTAACTGGCTGCATACTTGGTTTTGCTGCCATAGTTCAATTCAAAGAAAATGGGAGAAGGTATTGCCTTGTCTATTGTGTGTAGAATTGCTTGTGATAATTCCTCGGTTCTTAAGGATATAGAGAAAACCTGAATTTCCTGAACACCATCACTGGCTGGAAGGTTAATCGTGGCCGGTGAAAGTTTGTGCGACCATATAATCTTTTCAACCTCCTTAACGAACAGCTCCTTTACCTTGCTGCTCGGCGTGGCATGATTATAGATTTTATTCTTGGCAAGCATCCTTCCAAATGCAGCCGCTTTTGGGAAATTATATAGCGGACTCATACTTTTTCCTCCTTAACGACCAAGAAGGAAATTAATTCAAAATCATCCAGTCCATGAATAGGGTCTACCAAGGCGGTTGTATTTGTTCCTGAAAACAGACTGTCGATATCCTTGTCTTCTTTGACCTCAATCATCGTTCGGATTGCTTGGCCGAGAAGTTCTGAATATTTCAGCATATTTCTTCCATCATCCGTTTCAGCATTGAACGCCTTGCATAAAGAAGTGCTTGGCTGCTCCTTTCCTTTGCAGCTTGTTCTTACGAGATCCAAAAGGGGTTTGACCTGCGTATGGTCTGTAATGACCTGACCATCATCGCTGATGTAGATGAGATAATATGGATGCAGCCGGTTATGTTGATTGATGTTGACGCCCGAATTTCTATTCCGGAGTGTAAAGATCACTCCCGGTTGTAATCCTATGTTTTCATTTGCTGCTACGATAGCGTGGAGTCCATTAGGCAAATGACCTAAGTCGCCATTGCTTTTTTTATAGTTCCACAGATCCATTTTGAAGTCATTGAGTCCAAGATCAGTGATGGCGACACCCGTTTTCATGTCTTCCAGTTCAACGACCTCATTCTGGAGACGTTTGAGTTGTTCTTTCCGATAGCTTACGTCATTGGCCTGTGCAGAGAGTACATTGTCATCACCGGTAGCGGTAACATCGGCAATGACCATTTTATTTTCGACGCGCTCTTTTAGATTGATATATTCATCCAAAGAGATATCCGGCCAGTAGTTCACCAATTGGATAGATTTGTTACATGATCCAATTCTATCCACACGACCGAATCGTTGAATGATGCGAACCGGATTCCAGTGAATGTCATAGTTGATCAGGTAGTCACAATCCTGAAGGTTTTGTCCCTCTGAGATACAGTCTGTTCCTATCAAAACGTCAATTTCACCTTGTTCTTCAGGACAGATCAGGTCTTTGTTTTTTGATATAGGGGAGAAAACAGTGAGGATGGACTGGAAATCATATCCTTTTTTGAGTGTGTTTTGGGGTGTGCTGCTTCCCGTTACTTTGCCTGTATGAATGCCCGAACGTAACAGATCTTCTGAAAGATTGTCATAAAGATAATTCGCCGTGTCAGTAAAAGCGGTGAAGATAATGACTTTTTTATTATTTACATTGATTGGTTTGTTAATCTTGGCATTAACATGATTTTTTAAATGCTGTAATTTGTCATCGTCTTGTGGCGTGATTTTTTTCATCGATTCTAATAGCGCTTGGATCATGACTAAATCAGCCTGCAAATCCTGTTGCCATGATTTCAAATCCATATCCGTTAGTTGAATTTCGATTTTTTTCCCAAAGGTCATTTCTTGTAAAATGTCATCGTCATCTACCATGGATATGGATTCCGATGAATCAGTGATTGTGGTCACTCCGCTGTTGCTATGGAATTGATCAATGGTTTGCAATATGTTTTGATGATTGTCATAAAGATTTTGCAAGGTTTTACGAAATGCAAATACTGAACTTTCAAGGCGTTTTAGCAAGTTGGTTGTCAATAATGCGACCAAGTTCTTCTCTCGATCCACTTGTTTTAATTTTCCTTTGCCACCTTCGACTTGAGTGTCATAACGTTCTTCATACTTATTGAGTCGGCTCGGAAGGATATAACTGACTGGTGCATAGATAGGTAACTTCAGTAACTTAAGCTGTTCAAAAATATCATTAAGACTCATGACATCATTGCGTGTTGTGAGTGGACAGCGATATGAAATAGGTTTTCTTCGTTCTGGAAAATGACCGATATCCGTGGTGTCATAGAATGTTTGAATATGTTTTCTTGATCGAGCAATGGTGACACTATCGAGTAGTTCAAAAAAATCGATATCTAGTGAGGCAAGAATGGCTTGAGGTGTCCGTTGTTCAGGTTTTAATTTCGACCAATTATTGAATGCCTTTTGAGCACTTTTAAAAATGTCATCAATATTTCTGTTGCTTTTTAGATGTTGGGTTAATTTTTCAGAATCACCTTCATAGGCCAGTGCTAACTGATTGCGCAAATCGATGAAGCGATTGTTCACTGGAGTTGCTGAAAGCATGAGTACTTTTGTTTTAACTCCATTTTTGATGACGTTATTCATCAATTTCTGATAACGAGTTTCACGATCTTTAACAGCAAGGTTATTTCTGAAATTATGTGATTCATCGATCACAACGAGATCATAGTTGCCCCAGTTGATCTGATTTAATTTTGTTCCAAAGGATTCACCAGAGGTACGGTTTAAATCGGTATGACACAATACCTCATAGTTAAAACGGTCTTTAGAAAAGATGTTAGTCATCACGTTTCGGTTGTAGATGAGCCAGTTTTCAGCCAGTTTTTTAGGACACAAAAGCAATACGGACTTATTGCGAAGCTCATAGTATTTCATCACTGCTAATGCCGTGAAGGTTTTACCCAAACCTACTGAGTCTGCTAAGATACAACCGTTGTATGTTTCCAATTTGTTGATAATACTGATTGCTGCATCCTGTTGGAAATTGAATAGTTTTTCCCAGATTTGAGTGTTTTGATAACCCGTCCGATCGTTTGCTAGGACATCTTCATCTATGTCATCGAGAAACTCTTGGAAGATGTTATATAGCATGATGAAATAGATAAGCTCAGGTGAATTCTCGTGATACACCGATTCGATATGTTGAACGACTTGTTCGGTGACAGCTTCCAATTGTTCAGGGTCATTCCAGATTTGATTAAATAGACCGAGATATTGAGCCGTTGAGGCCTTGTCATTCATTTTGTTAACGAAGTTCGATACCGCATTGCTTTTTTGATAGCCTAGATCTGCAGCTGTAAACCCATTGATTGGGGCAAAAATGGTTGCATCATTATTGTTATTTTCCGTAGCTAAAAATGATTGCATTGGTGCGCTTGACGTATTGGATTTAAAGGTGACTTTTTCTTTAATCCAGTTTGCACATTCTTTGGCGATAGCTTTTTGATTCAGTTCATTCTTGAGATGGATTTCAAACTCAGAACCATAGAGATTGCGCTCTCTTTCACGCTTTGGGATGAAAAATTCTCGATGTTCTTTTTTTATTTTATCTGTGGCCTGTTCAGCTGTAAAAGTTGGAGATGTAAAGACAAACTCTAATGATTCAATGTTCGACAACTCTTTTTTAAGAGCTTCAAAGGCGTACATTGAGAAACAAGAGGCAGCAATTTTTAGTTTTGAACCAGAAGTGAGAGACGCTTTTAATTCGTTTCCGAAAAGAGTGTTGATGTTATCGATGACTGTCATACTTGTTGGGAGTCTTTTTCAAAGTAGAGTTCAAAGGTTATAATTTGACGTTTATACAACAATACGGATAATCTTTTCGGGTTGAATGCCGCGAATATGGGCGTCTTTGTTGATGTTTTCGAGTTTGAGCATGGTGGTTTTACATCGTTGTCGATTGTATTGGTTGCTTCGACCCCCCCCCAATGTATCAAAGAAAGCTATTCATATGCTACTAAAAGCGATCCACAAGCTACGGATAGGAACGAATTTTTCGGTTGATTATGATGGACATCGAGGTGATAGGGGCTTTGAGAAGAGTCGCAGAAAAATATCTGTCACAGTATAATACGGTGTCATATCTTAACGGTGTCATATCTTAGCGATGTCATGTCCTAGCGGTGTCATATTCTAGCGATATCACAGCATAAGGGATGATTGTCTGCAACAGATAGAACACAAACAAAGACAGAGATTTCAAGTTAACAATGAATGTCATCAATACAACGAACAACAACAAACAAGATTGTCTTGAAAACAGACAGTTTATTTAAACAATCATGACAACTCGATTTGGTTTGATCTCATATTGGTTTGACCACAGCAAAAGATCCATATAGATTTAATCGGTCATGAAGATTGTTTCTCCTGCCGAAATGCCAACACCCAAAGGGTATTCTCATGGCGTGGTTGCCTGTGGGAAAACACTGTATATTTCAGGGCAAATAGGGATGGATAACCATGGTCAAATGTCAGAAAATTTTGCGGAACAATTTGCCACGGCATTAGGTCATGTTGTTAAAGTCACCCATGACGGTGGAGCTACGACCAACAATCTTGTTGCTATGACTATCTATGTCACTGATATGAAATGTTACAAACAACATCGTCAACAGTTACGAACTGTATGGCAGGCATGTATGGGAGATTATTATCCTACAATGACCTTGGTTGAAGTGTCTGGATTGTTTGAACCTGATGCCCAAGTTGAGATACAAGCCATAGCGGTATTGCCTCAAGAAGACACGGTGAAATCATCATGAGCATTGAACTTCATCATGCCGATAATGTTGCGACTATCATTTTAAGCAGAGAGTTAAGTTTGAATGCATTAACCTTTGAAATGTATAAGGAATTGACAAGCATGTTTTCTTCGTCAAATGCATTGATGAATGCAAAGGCTGTTGTCATTACAGGCAAGGGTCGAGGTTTTTGTGCCGGTGGTGATCGTGATCACATCATTGCTAAACTCATCGATGCCCCTCAAGAGAAACTTGATTGGTTTGCCCAATTAACATGTCAACTGATCACTCATATTCGGCATTACCCGCAGCCTGTGATTGCAGCCATTAATGGTGTAGCGGTAGGTGCTGGAGCGGTGATTGCAGCCGCTTGTGATTTACGTGTAGCATCGCCGCATGCTCGTATTGGTTTTGTATTTCCACAGGTAGGCCTGTCAGGTGCTGATATGGGTGCTTGTTATCTATTGCCAAGGCTTATTGGAACGGGTCGTGCCAGTGAGTTGTTGTTGTTGGGTGACATTATTGATGCCGATAAAGCCTATCAGATGGGATTGTTTAATGTTGTGACAGAGGATGCTCTTGGCTATGCGAAACAATGGGCAACACAATTAACGCAAGGAACCGCCCATGACATCACAAAACGAATGCTACGTTTAGAAGAGTCGATGGATTTTGATGAAGCCATGAAAGCGGAAGCTAAAACTCAAGCCGATTGTATGGCGAAACCATCATTCAAAAAAGCTTATGAAAACAGCATCAAACAACGCATGCTTCACAAAGGAGAAGGTAGATGATACCTCCTGTGCGCTTATCATCTGATTTTGATTTTTTCTTCGAACCCAAACATCAGAGACTTGTTGAGACTTTGACAGATGTTGCGTCTGAGTTGGCTGCTTGTCAAAATCAAGATTCAAAGACAATCATGAAGCGTCTTGGGCAAGAATTCAAACTGTGTTCATGGCTGATTCCTGATGAAGGTGCTTCGCTTGATATGCGAGCATTATGTTTGATTCGAGAGATGTTAGGACAGACTATGCCACTGGCTGATGCATTGTTTGCTGTTCAAGGATTGGGTTCGTATCCAATCGTCATCGCTGGTACAGACAGGCAAAAAAAACATTATTTACCATATTTGAAATCAGGAGATTGGATCATTGCTTTTGCAGTGACTGAAGAATGTGCAGGCAGTGATATTGCTTCTTTGGAAACAACAGCAACACCAACGAGCAACGGATATCGATTATCAGGCAGTAAAACGTTAATCTCCAGTGGAGGAGTTGCCGATTACTATATAGTGGCAGCACGGATAGATACAAAAGCGTTTGACAACGTTTCACCTCATCAACGGATAGGGTTGTTTATCGTGCCTTCACATGAAGAAGGCCTTGATGTTTCACCAATGTCACTCTCTATTGATCATCCCATTGCTTCACTGTCTTTGAATGACTGTATGGCAGAAACTTTAATTGGGAATGAAGGTGATGGATTCGGTCTGCTCATGAAAACACTAGAGCTCTTCCGTCTTACGGTAGGTGCATCAGCTTGTGGAATGGCGTATCGGGCATTGCAAGAAGCAATCACACATGTACAGAATCGCAATCAATTCGGTAAACCATTAATGGCTCAACCGATTGTGCAACAATATATTGCCCAAATGAGTACTGAATTGGATGCTGCACGATTGCTTGTTTTGCGTGCTGCGTATCAACAAGACAATCAACATCAGGATGCAGCAATGGCCTCTTGTATGGCAAAAAGCTATTCTACTGAAGCGGCAGGGCATATTGTCGATAAAGCAGTACAGCTTTTAGGTGGCAAAGGCGTGGTACGCGGGGAGATTGTTGAATCATTATATCGAACAGTACGCGCTATGCGTATCTATGAAGGGACGACTGAAATTCAACAGATGATCATAGGCAAAACTGTATTATCTAAGGATAAGCAGTGAACACAGGGTTAACCAATCTTGCCGACTATTGTCTTAGCCAAAGAATTGATGAAGGGTTGGGTGATAAACCTTCAGTTTTATTTGGTGACATAGCGTATTCTTATCACGATGTTCATCAAAGGATGTTGAATTTGGCACGTTATTTCGTGTCTATCGATATCAAGCCACAATCAAGAATTTACATTCTTTTACCTGATACACCTCCGTTTGTTTGGACATTTTTTGCCACTGTTTTTCATGGTGCAGTCGGAGTTATGGGCAATCCCAATGTGATATGTCGTGAATGGTGTGATCAAATTAACATCACAAAACCTTCAGTGATCGTGACAACACCTCAACATGCATTGACATTGACAACACTGGATATTTCTTGTGATGTGATATTGCTCGTACCTGATGTCAAGACTGGTGATTGTCCTGAGCAAGCGATAGATTCTGAAATCATAGCATCGATTCAACAAGAGACATCGGCTATTTGTCTTTCTTTAACAGATGCTATGCAACAGACACAAAACACGGACATTGCTTCGCATGCCATCGAGAGACAAACTCCTGCGGTGTTACTGTTTACCTCGAGTTCTACAGGTGCTGCAAAAGCGGCCATTCATTCACATGCAGGTTTGATTTTTAATATTGAACAATACGCTAAGAAAACCATAGGTTATTGTCGAGATGATATTACGTTGAGTGTCTCTCGGTTGTTTTTTGGATATGCTACTGGAGCCAATTTGCTGTTTCCATTTGCAGTCGGAGGGACAGTAAGCTTGTTTGTTGAACATCCTACCGTCAAAGTTTTACAACATAGGATCAAACAATACAGACCAACGATTGTGATTAATGTGCCAACGATGCTTGCCAAGATGACCGCTGATGATGCTGAACCTATTGACATGTCTTCAGTACGATTTAGTTTGACAGCAGGTGAACCCTTGGCTTCATCATTGTGGCATCGATTCACAGCATGTTTTGAGCATCCGTTATACGATGGTATTGGGAGCGCAGAATCATTCCATATTTATGCCACGAATCGCAAAGATGATCTCTGTGTAGGTTCGTTGGGGAAGGTTGTTGAGGGGTATGACATAAAAATTCTTCCCAAGGATTGTTGGGATGTGACTATGGAATCCTTGCCCGAAGATCAGACAGGTGTTCTTTGGGTGCGTGGTGGCAGTATTGCGATGGGATATTTTGAAGATATTGATAATACGAACGAAGTATTTATTCATGGATGGTGTCGTACCAATGATCTATGTTGTATGCGTGGAGGATATCTTTGGTTTATGGGACGTGCCAATGATTTATTCAAAAGCAAAGGTCGTTGGATTGCTCCTTTTGAAATCGAACAATGCTTGTTAGAATATCCTCAAATAGAAGTTGCTGCAGTACTTGCGGTTGATATTGCAGGTAGTTTGATGCCCAAAGCTTTTGTAGTATCCAAAGATGTTCATAATCAAGAGACGTTGATCATCGCATTGAAAGCCTTTCTCAAAGAACGGCTCTCTTGGTATAAATGTCCTCAGGAAATTGTGTTTCTCGATCAAATGCCTTTAAATGATCGAGGCAAAATTCTTCGGAAAGAACTCGTTCAAACATAGGTTTGACAATGTTATCAAGATAAATGGTTTTCTCTCTGTCACAAATGACTTCTAAAGATGTCGCGTTAGTTTTTGAACGTTATGACGATGTTGTTATATTGTTGCCTGTGGGTTCATTAGAAGCACATGGTCCTCATTTGCCATTGTCTACTGATACAATGATATCTAACGCAGCTATTGAGCGTGCTGCAGAGCGATTGCATAAAGAAAATGTCATAGGCTTGATCGCACCTGCAGTATCTTATGGTGTCACCGAATGTGCATTACAGCTATCTGGAACATTATCAGTGTCACCAGAAACATTATCGATGTGGGTTAAAGAACTCATTGCTGGTTTTCTTGCTATGGGTGCAACACATGTGTGTCTCGTCAATAACCACCTTGAACCAGGTCAAGATGAGGCACTTGTTCATGCATTGACAGATTTTTCATCTCATCATGCATCGCTCGCTAGTCCTTTGAAAAAACGATGGGCAAAGCAATTAACTTCAGAGTTTAAGCAGGGTAATTGTCACGCAGGATGTTATGAAACTTCTTTAATTCTTGCGACCATGCCAGATGTTGTCAATACGGATATACAACATACTTTAAAACCTATCTCAATATCGTTATCAGACAACATTGATCAAGGTGTTTTAGATTTTGTCGACATGGGATTGTTGGATGGCTATAGCGGTGACCCAAGTCAAGCAACAGTACAAGAGGGCAATGAATCTTTGGATATCTTGGCAACGATGATTGTTACGACTGTCACAGAGGCATTATCTCATGGATGATACAAGAGATTACTATACGCGAAATCAGATGGAGACCCGATATTACGACACAGTACTCCAGATGCTAGTAGGACAAGCCTATCGTGAATATGCCGCAGCACAATTGTTTGGACATGGAATATCTGTGGTTCCTTCGTTGCATGCATTGAAAAGTATGACCCGTCATCTCCAAGAAGAGATACAACATTATGAGATGGTTGCAACGATGTATCAAACATTGGTCGATCAAAGCATTGATCCTCTTGTGTATGCACGATTAGCTCAACAACCTATTGATTTTGCACAAGATTGGTTTGAATTAGCAATGGCACAATTTTTGTATGATCGTGGTGGCTATTGGCAACTCCAAGAGTATGAAGATTGTTCTTTTGTGCCTTATCGTAAGGTTGTTGCTGAGATTGTCGATGAAGAAGCCGAGCATCAAGCCCTAGGAGAGTCACTTGTTGTCGAACTTTGCTTGAGGAAAGAATATCAAGCAAAAAAACAGTCAATTTTTAATAAATGGCTTCGTTATGGTTTGTTGTCGTTTGGTCGTCCCAATAGTGTTGGGGCAGATTATGCTGTCAAGATGAGATTGAGAAAACGTGATCCACATTTTGTGATGCAAGATTTCATTACTGATATTAAACCAGTAATGAAGCGGGCAGGGCTGTTGTTTCCCTCATTAAAGTCTATCGGAATTGAAGCACGAAACGATATTGATCTGTTGCTTCATTAGCGGATTGGCTATTGTTCCATGCCGCGTTTGCGTTTAATGATTTCGACAGCACGTTTATATTCAATCTCCCATGCTTCAGTACCATCTTGAAGATTCTTAATTTTGTTTTTTGCTTCTTCGTCAATGTCTTCGTCTGCTGCCATATAACGATGAAGTATTTCTTTAAGTTTTCGTCGAAGAACGATGTCTTCGGCAAATATTTCATCAATATGATGTGATTGAAGAAATGTTCCGATAAGCTGCGTACTTATCCAGCTGAGTGCTCTGTCTCCAAGACCGAAGTCACTTTTTTCAGCTAATGTACGTTTGGTTCGTCCAAAGTCACTATAAGATAACCCACGGACTTCAAGAATATCTTTAGCTTTTTCCGAAAGCTCTTTGTCAACACGGATATATTCCTTAAGGACAGAAGCGACATCTAACTCGGATTCGATTCGATCCGTAACTTCAATGTCGCCATCTCTTGTTAATGTTGTAATGATTTCGGAAGAAATGACATCGACCTGTCTTAAATATAATCTCATAAAGCGTCTCAATCTATGAATAATAGAGTGCACATGTCAAGTGAGAGTATTTTCAAAATCACAATTGGATCAATGATGGATACTATTGAAAGCATATCGTATTGCATTGTGTCGTTAATGTGAGAGAAATCTTTGGAAAACATTGGTTTTCATGGAATAATTCCAGAAGAATTGCTTTTATCAATGACAAACATGTCTTTGGAACATAATCAGGATCAAGGAACACCGTTAAGAGTCTTGTTTGTTGGACGCGCTGCGATCATAGAGGATTGTTCTCCATTATTGTTATATTTGTCTGATATGGGCATTGAATTGCGTTTCTTTGAATGGGATCTCCCTGAAGATCAACGTATAAAAACGTTAGACGACGAATTGGCGAGTTATCCACCAGAAGTTCTCATCACTTTTGAGCAAGATGTTACGGTAGCACTATCTGTAACACAGCGTGCAGAGCTTCTATGTGCCCCCATTGTTGCGTTTGTATCTACGATAGTCCTTGAAGATTGGAATAATGGACATGCTGATCGATTTCTAACGATTGACGATGAAACAGCACTATTGTTAGCAGATAGTGGAATTGCAGAAGAGCGTATTTTATCAATAGGCACATTATTTCCAAAGATTTTTGAAGATGTTGAATTGATGAGCAGAAAAAATGCAAAGATCAACGCTGAAATTCCTGACAAACGAACCGTGTTGATCGTTACTTCAGAAATGACACCCGCAATATTGAAAGAGTTATTATTTCAACTTTCAGTGTTAGATGTTTGTATTGTATTTGAGACGAAAGGGGATGATGAAACACATAAGATATTGTCTCAATTCATGTCATATTTAAATATGGAATATTACGTAGACAGTGCATTATTGTGGCGTGCTGCAGATGTTGTGATCACACGATCTTCGAATTGGGTTACCTCGTACTGTGTTGCTTTGGGTACAAAAATGATTGTATTAGATAGTGCTGCCAATCCGAGATTATCTGAAGGACTTGTCAATAGACAATTAGGGCTTACGATCGAAGAACCACGTATGGTAAGTGCGGCGATAAAACATCTTGATAGATTCCCAGAAGTTATGTGTGATCAGAGAAGTTTGCGTGGCACGCAAATCGCTGCGGAGGTCATTATTGCAGTAGCTTGGGATCGAAAAAACATTGTAGAGGAAAACATTTATGTCGCATCATGACAGTATTAAACCCCGTATTGTGGATAAACCATGGGGATATGAACTTATTTGGGCCGAGACAGATCTATATATCGGTAAAATTCTCCATGTAAAAAAAAATGAATCATTATCATTACAATATCATCCTATAAAAGATGAGACGATTATGGTTTTGTCAGGGATTGTTGCGGTTGATTTTTTCGAAGAAGGAGATGCTCTCAAGACGATCATTCTTCATGAAAAACAATCTTTTCGGATAAAACCAAGATTGCGACACCGTATTAAAGGTGTTGAAGATTCTGATGTGTTGGAAGTATCTTCTCCCGAGATTGATGATTTGGTACGATTAGAAGACGTTTATGGAAGAGTAGAATCTTAAACTTTGTGATAGGGTGCTGTCTATCTTGTCTGATCCTCTCTTGATTCGTAATTTTTCTATTATTGCACATGTTGATCATGGAAAAACAACACTGGCTGATCGATTGATTGAACATTGCGGTGGATTAACAGCACGTGAGCAGGTTGATCAATTTTTAGACAAAATGGATATTGAACGTCAGCGTGGTATTACGATCAAAGCCCAAGCTGTCCTATTAGCATATAAAGCCAATGACGGTAAAACGTATCAATTAAATCTCATTGATACACCGGGTCATGTTGATTTTCATTATGAAGTATCACGATCGTTGGCTGCTTGTGATGGTGCATTGTTGGTTGTTGATGCTGCTCAAGGTGTTGAGGCACAAACTGTTGCAAACACATATGTCGCTGTTGACAATGATTTGGAAATTATTCCTGTATTGAACAAGATAGATCTTCCATCCGCAAGGCCTGATGAAATTTGTGAAGAGATTGAATCTGTTATTGGTCTTGACGCTTCTGATGCATTACATGTCTCCGCTAAAACGGGACAAGGTATTGAAGCAGTACTCGAAGCTGTGGTTCAACGAATTCCTCCACCTCAATTGGGTGATCAATCATTGCAAGGATTGATTTTTGATTCTTGGTATGACCCTTATCGTGGTGTCGTTGCATTAGTTCGCATTGTATCGGGTGAAATTCACAAAGGAATGAATATTCTTTTTTGTTCAACCAATAAAATACATGAATGCACATTCATCGGTGTATACAAACCTTTTGTTTCAGAATTAAATAGTCTTTCCGTTGGAATGGTTGGTATTGTTGCTGCACAGATCAAAGATATTGGTGATGCTCGTGTTGGTGATACTATCACCAATGCAGATGCTCCTTGTGCAGAACCTCTTGAAGGGTTTAAAGCGGTCAAACCGATGGTGTTTGCAGGATTGTTTCCGGTGGATTCTGGTGACTATGAACGCCTCAAAGAATCGCTTGAAAAATTAGTGCTCAATGATGCTGCGGTTAGCTATGATCTTGAAACATCAGATGCGTTAGGTTTTGGGTTTCGTTGTGGTTTTTTGGGATTGCTTCATATGGAAATCATTCAAGAACGGCTTGAAAACGAATACAATCTTAATCTTTTAACAACAGCACCTTCGGTGAAATATCATGTGTGGTTAAACAAAGGCGATGTTGTTGAAATAGAGAATCCAGCAAAACTGCCCAATCTTGGAAAATTCAAAGAAATTCATGAGCCGATGATTAAAGCATTTGTTCATGTGCCTAAAGAATATTTGGGAGGTGTTTTTCAGCTTTGTGAAGGACGCCGCGGTGTTCAGAAAGAATTAGTTTTTCCAAATGCGAATCGTGCACGTGTAGAATATGAACTCCCTTTGGCAGAAATTGTCTTTGGTTTTCATGACAAACTTAAAACATTGTCTCGCGGATATGCTTCTTTGGATTATGAGCCGAGTGGGTATCGTATTGCAGAGTTGGTTCGTGTTGATGTTCATATTAATGGTGAAAAAGTAGATGCACTATCTGTGATTTGTCATCGTTCTGTTGCAACAACACGTGGTCGTGATTTGTGTGAAAAAATGAAAGAAGTGATTCCAAGACAGATGTATGATGTTGCTATTCAAGCAGTACTTGGAAGTCGAGTCATTGTACGTGTTACAGTGAAAGCATTAAGAAAAGATGTGACGGCCAAATGTTATGGTGGTGATATCTCTCGCAAAAGAAAACTTCTTGAAAAACAAAAAAAGGGGAAACGTAGGATGAAGTCAGTAGGTTCTGTTGAGCTTCCACAAGAAGCATTTCTTGCGATATTAAAGGTGGATTGATGAAACAAGATGTTTCCAAATTCAAAGGTCGTTTGTTGTTTAGTTATGCTCGGACTCAAATGCGTTATGTTAATAAGAGATTGCGACGCAAACAAGGACGTCTTTTAAATGAAACAAAGAAGCAATCTATTCGAGACTGTCTTAGTAATCTGCGAAAGTTTTGTAAAGACAAAAATGAAACCAACGCTCGACAAGAACTTGTGTTGTTACAGCAATTGTGTGAAGAGAATCTTCCAAAACGGTCTGTGTTTCGTGAATACACAGAAACATTCGGCGTTGCTATTGTTGCAACATTGTTTCTACGTGTTTTTATTGTTGAAGCATTTCAAATTCCATCATCATCAATGATTCCAACGTTAGAAATTGGCGATCGTATTTTTGTGAATAAATTCATATATGGACTACGGATTCCATATACAAACACGCGATTTTTGGATTTTGTCAAACCAGAACGAGGTGATGTGATTGTTTTTATCAATCCATGTGAACCTGAAAAGGATTATATTAAACGCGTTGTTGCTACAGAAAATGATTATATCGAGGAACGTTGTGAAAAGTTATATGTTAACGGAAAAGAGGTTCCTTCATCCCATGAAAACAAAGATTATCGTTATGCAGAACATGATCCGCGACGATCAAATCCATGGGGTTATGTATCGTGTGATATTTATACTGAAACAGTCGGAGATTTGATTTATGAAACTGCTTATATAAGCAATCGTGAACGAAATAATCATCGTGGCATCGATTTAGGATTCCCTGGAAAACGAGAACCTAATTGCAATTACTACGAAACGTATCAACAGGGCAATCATCTGACTTTAAAGGAAAGTGATGATGCTTGTATGGAACGCAAACAATATCAAATACCGCCAAATCATGTGTTTGTCATGGGTGATAATCGACAAAATTCCAATGATTCAAGACAATGGGGACCTGTACCGATAACCAATGTCAAAGGTAAATCTATGTTTGTTTGGTGGTCATCAAGACCAGAGGCATATGGCGGTTTTATTTGGGATAGAATCGGAACTAAAATTCATTAAGAATTGTTGGTGATGGTTCCCGTGGGACTGTCACTTTTATCAAGCACGTTGGTTTCAGGAGTGTTGCTCGAAGAATTGTTGTTAGGTTTTTTTAGAAGCAGTGACCGCAAGCCTTTTTTGCCATTTATGTTCACGTGGATCAGGATCCCATCGCGTACTTTGTTTAACAGTGGTGGCACCAGGCTGTGTCCTCACTTCACATTGCCCTGACACGATGCATTGACATGCTAATCGTTGTTTTCCATGCAACTGTGGTCTTAATCGTTCTTTCCAATGACTTTTTTTAGATACGGCATGTTCGGAAGGAGCATTAATCCACACCTTGCATCCTGCGCCAAGACATAGGCCTTTGCCACCACATTGATATGTGTTTAAAAAACCTCTGTGTAGGTTTATATTTGCTTTTTGGCTGATTTCATAAATTGTCATACCAACAGGAGCATCTATCGTAATTGCTTCATTGAGAAAATGAATAAGAGGCATGGTGGGACTATAATCATCTTGAAGAAAGATTTGCAACAATATCGCTTTGATTATGTTTTGTGTAGTAGCCTATGACCTCAAGAGACTACTATGATTAGTATTACAGTGACCCACAATAACGAGAAGACTCAGTATGAGTTTGATAAGTTTGAAGTTTCAATAGGACGATCAGAACAAAATGATTTGGTATTGTCATCTAACGGTATCTCAAGACGTCATTTGAGAATTGTTTATAAAGACAATCAGTTAATCGCTATTGATATGCACAGTATTAACGGTGTTTATATCAACGGTGCCCAAATTGTTCAACCAACGCTTGTGAACACACAAGATATTATTGCACTTGATGAATACAGTCTTACTTTTGAAGTCAGATTGGCTGTTAAAGAAAAAACTGAAAATATTGAAGATATACAAGAAGGCGAATCTTATAGTTGGACACACACGGACGTGTCAGATGGTTTGGATGCAGGACAAAACGCGGATACAATCGTTCAAAAAAATGCATCAGAAAGAAACACTGTAGTCATTTCCTCACCACAAAGACAGAATACTGAACCGCAGTCAAAAATTCTATCTTTTATCCCTGATGCTGTAGAAGAAGAATCGATTGATTCTCTATCGGGAGATAGTTATCAACAAGTTTTTCAAAGTGTTCTGAGAGATGTCGGAGAAGAACATTTCAAACAAAATACAATTCCTAATGAATCTTTGAAAACAAAGATTCATACGGCAATCACAAAGATCATACAAACTAAAATTAAAACAGTTCCTAACATAGAATCGATCGCTTCTTTAATTGAATCGGAACTTGTTAGTTTTGGGTGTTTAACAACATTCATTACAGACGACAGTGTATCAACAATTTTTGTTGACGGGTCAGATTTGATTTGGGTTGAACGTGATACGATTGAGCAAATCGATATGAGATTTTCCTGTGAACAAGCCATGTCTTTAGTATTACATCGGCTTATTGGTCGAGAAGGAGTGTCTTTGAAAGACTCCGTGATTGATTGTTACAATGTTGAACAATCCTTGCGTATCGTTGGAATACGCCCTCCAGTGTCGTTACAAGGATCTTGTTTTGTTATTTACAAAACGAACAAGTTATCTGTGATTGAGATGGATGATTTAATCACTAATGGAATGTTGTCTCAAGAAATGAGCGACATATTACGATTGTTTATCGATACACGAAAAAATATTCTTGTATGTGGATCTCAAAGTGAAGGTAAGGTGAGGGTGTTAACAGGACTTACGTCTCTTATTGGACTCAAAGAACGTGTTGTCCTGATGTCAACG
This sequence comes from Myxococcales bacterium, assembly GCA_014238595.1. GTDB lineage: Bacteria > Myxococcota_A > Polyangia > Haliangiales > J016 > JABAAV01. The sequence continues at coordinate 18,004 of JABAAV010000017.1, forward strand.
ATTGGCTATTTGTCTAATATTCATCCGCAATGGATATCTTTGGAGCTTTTGGACAATGAACCCAATGTTGTTTCCACTGCATTCAAAATGCGTCCAGATCGTATCGTGATTGGACAAATAGAGAGTCATGATGCCTTGGCATTGACCACTGCAATGGCTTCATCGCATGATGGTGTTATTGCAGGGATTTCAGGAGACAATGGGCGATCGGCATTGAGTCGCCTTGTTTCATTAACACTGGCGTCAAACAGTCATTTGTCTCAAGAATCCATCTCTGAGATGATCGGTCATGCCATGGATGTCATCGTGTGTGTGTCGTATTATCCTGATGGACAATATCGCATCAGTTCCATATTAGAATTGATTAAATATGCCAATGGCGAATTTTCTACAAATGAATTGTTTACATTTCATTTTGAAAACATGACTGATACGAACAAGGGTTTCGTATCAACCGGTACACCTTCTTCTGTGTAATTATAAAATGTAATTGCTGTGAAACAACAAAAGATGAAGGTTGTTACAATGATTGTGAGCGCAGTCGTTTTTGAATAGCTTGTTGAAGTTGTTGTGCTTGTTTGAGCGATTTGCACTGCGATGTGCCACAAGTCAATAGGAACAGAGTAGATTTCGTTTCATCCAAATACGTAATTCCGTAGATGTTTTTACTGGTGATAGTCATGGAGCGATTGTTTTGATCAATGGTTTCGGTTGCATTCTTAAAATCTTGTTTAAACTCTTCATATTGTTTTGTTATGATAGATAGAGTGTTGTTCCAAACACGTAGAGCAACATCAAAAGATTCTGATTTTCCAACAGCACGAAAATGAATGGAACTATAATTGGTAGTGTTTGGTGTGTTACCTAATGGTCCAGATTCAAATGAACCTTGATAATGAGTGATTGATGCAATGTCATGAATATTGAGAAGTTGTGATATTTGAACTGAACTCTTGGGTGATTTATCTTGTATGTTTGACTCTAAAGATTTGGGAATTTCCCATACCGTCAGTGTTTTAAGTAATTTCCCTTTTCCAATATAACGTAAATGTTTTTTGTGCGATAATTCGTCATGCCATGGATTTAGACGCACTCGATTCGCTCGTTGAGCAAAATCAAACCGAGGTTTGAAATCAGAAAAACGACGATCACTGCGATAAGCGACATATCCACGTTTATAGACAATTAAATGAACATTTGTGATTGTTTTATCTGAAGACAGCGCTGACATAGGGACAAAATAGTATCCACGACTATCTGTTGAAGTCAGATGTTCATTTAAATTATTAGAAGATAGGGTATTATCGTCCTTGGAATATGTCCAAACAACATAGATCAATGCACTTTTGATAGGGGTCTTTGTTGTGGCATCAGTGACAACACCATCAAAAGGGCCAGAAAGTCTCCCTAGTTTGACTGAATCAGGGCGATAACGAAATTCCGCAAGGCTTGACGATGTCTTATAACAAGCAGGTAAAACAAAAGCAACAACACAAATCAGAACAACAATACAAAATATAGACTTCATTTGATTTTTACAAATTTCTCTGCGATTTTTATAAAATCTTCAGGAGGTACGAATGTTGAAATTCGTCCAACCTCAACGCCTTCGTCTGTAACAAAAATAATATTAGGCAATGTATTTGCGTTATATTTTTTGCGAAGCTTGGCTCCAACAATGTTTTCGTCACTCGTTACATCTATTTTAAATGGAATGAAATGATTGGATATCAGATTGGTAACATCCTTGTCGGCAAATGTCTTAATGTCCATTTCTTTACAAGGCAAACACCATTCTGCACTGAAATCTAGCATGATATTTACTTGTGCTTTTTTTGCTTTTTCAAAGACAATCGCCTCGTTATCTTCCCATTGAAATGTTTTTTCTGGCGTCAATATCCAATTCATAAGACCAAACAGACCAGTAAAAACAAGAACGATTGCAGTAATACGTCGCCGTAAAGTTGGATCTTTTTTATCAATGAAAAATTTTATATAAAATCCGACTGCAATGAATAAGCATGCAACAGTTGGAAATAGCCAATGATTTGAGGTGAAATCTATCAGTAAAGGAACGACAGGTCGCAAAAGATATAACGACACAAGCAGTAAAAATATTCCGCCTAGGTCTTTGATAGAGTCCATCCAATAACCACTTTTAGGTATCGAGACAGAAAATATGGCAAGAAACCATAAAAGCACACTGATCCCAATCGCATAACTAAACATCAACAAAACACCGATGTATAAATTTTGTAGATTTGCAATCACGGTGACAATACTTGCCAAAAATGGACCTGTACATGGCAGTGTTGTGAGTCCACCAATTAACCCCAAAGATAATGCACCAAAGTACCCTTTGTTGCTTCCGACTTTACTAAGTGTTTGGTTGAGTCTGTTAGGCAATGACATGGTGAATACACCGAACATCGAGAGTGCCAATACGGTGTAAAAGGCACATAACGGAAAAATAACCCAAGGCTCTGCCAAAATAGATCCCAATTGTTTGCCAAGATAAGCAAAAACAACACCCAAAGTGCAATATGTTATAATGGTGCCTCCAACATACGCCGTTGCTAAAAGCACAGCTTGTTTACGTGATGTCGTTTTATCCTTTGTGCCAAAAATAGCGATGATGATTGGTATCATTGGGTAAACACAAGGAGTTAATGACGCCAAAAAACCCCATCCAAAAGCAGCCAATAATGAAAAAATTTCAAATTCAACAGAAAGTGTGGAACTGTTTGCTAACAAAATTAACGACTGTATGGTTGAATGAATCATAAGGGATACAGAGAGACTTTTATCTCACGATTGTTCCATCTTGGTCAAGATTCTGTAATAGTCGCTCCCATATGAGTATTCAATGGCGACAGTGGGTTCCTGAAAACATTACATCACTTCAACCCTATTTTCCAGGCAAGTCTGCAAAGAATGTCTCTGTTGATTCTGTTGGAAATAACCATGAATTTTTAAAGTTATCATCCAACGAAAATCCTTGTGGTCCATCTCCTAAATCTCTCTTAGCAGCATCGAAGATGTTAGCTCA
>JABAAV010000180.1 GCA_014238595.1 Myxococcales bacterium
TCCCCGATTGAAGACCCGGAGCATTAATGATTGATTAGACATAAATAAATATTAAAACAAACCTACAAATCCTCTGCTGATTTCACAACTTCGTTAAGAAAATCTGTGCGAATACGAATGAGTTCTGAATGTATCGTAAAATTACGAGGATCAACTACATCACCATCGGGCTGAACCAATTCTCCTTCAATATCATCACCTGAGAAATCATATTCTCGAACTTTGCTTTTCTTCCCTTGAGTTTTTCTAGGTTGAATATCTTGAGATTGGTTTTTTTGTTGCTCATTAGATTGTTTGTTTTGAGCATATACATTCAGTGAAAAACTATTCAAAAAAAATCCAACCATGATAATTAATATATAGTTACGATTCATAAAATCCTCATTCCTTAAAATTAATGTTATGGGATCAATCCTTTCATTGATCCACAATCTGTTTAACAGTTTGTGCTTTATTGTTTAATTTAGCGGCTTCTTTTGCTTCAGCGGCTTCTTTTAATTTAGCGGCTTCTTTTGCTTCAGCGGCTTCTTTTAATTTAGCGGCTTTTTCTGCTTTAGCTTCCTCTGCTTTAAGAACAATAATTTCTTTAAGTTGAACAATATATTTATCGCAATCCTCCATCTGGCCTAT
>JABAAV010000181.1 GCA_014238595.1 Myxococcales bacterium
AATGTTAGAATTGTTGGGTGATTTTTATGTGGAACAAGGAAAGCCTGTCCAAACAATTTATATTTATCGCCAATTGATGTCTATTCTGCCCCAAGACTCACGACTGTGTGATTGGGAAAGAACCATTGTCAACGCAGTACGATCTCAGAACAAACGCAAGAAATATCTTGCTGAAATATTTCAATTGGTCAATGTCTATCAAAATGTTCGTGATAAAAACATTGTTTCTGGAGATTCACTGCAAGAATGTAAAGACGATGCAAGAATCACCTTGGGGAATACAGCGAAATTTTGGCATCGTGAAGCACATTTAACACGTAATTTAAACCGAATTAAAGATATTGATAAACTATACCGTCGTTATTTGGATGTTTTTTCTGAAGCCAAAGACGCACCAGAAATGCACTATTATTTAGGAGATTTGCTTTGGATTCGTGCCAAAGCAGGACGTAAATCAAAAGGCGCTGCCAAACGATGGGAGGCTGCAGCAACGCAATTTTTAAAAGTAGCTCAAGCAAAGCAAGTCAGTCGAACTCTCATTAAAGACGCAGCATTTGCAGCCGTTCAAGGATTGAAAAATGCGCTTGGTGGTAATATTCGTACCAAGATACCGGCAAATAAAAAGACCA
>JABAAV010000182.1 GCA_014238595.1 Myxococcales bacterium
TTGGCACACAATCTTCAATCGGCTAAACTGGCAAACGTATCAAGGCGTTGACTGGGGATGTTTTGGTTGGCACACAATCTTCAATCGGCTAAACTCGGCTTATATTGGCTCATATGATGTTTGGGTTTTGGTTGGCACACAATCTTCAATCGGCTAAACTTATCTTGTGGTTGCAACGTGAGTTTTGGTTGGCACACAATCTTCAATCGGCTAAACTAAGTACTATAAGCAAAACCTGATAGTGGTTGTTTTGGTTGGCACACAATCTTCAATCGGCTAAACTTGTTGGTTGTGGTGAGTGTGCCGAGTCAGAGTTTTGGTTGGCACACAATCTTCAATCGGCTAAACTTGAGTTGTTCCGGTTCAAACTGAACAACAAAGTTTTGGTTGGCACACAATCTTCAATCGGCTAAACTTCCAGAACTCGTAATACAAGAAAGACGATGGTTTTGGTTGGCACACAATCTTCAATCGGCTAAACTATGAATGAGAAGTTCGACAAGATTCGAGAGTTTTGGTTGGCACACAATCTTCAATCGGCTAAACTATAGTGGTCTGTGGGGAAATGAGGAGCTATGTTTTGGTTGGCACACAATCTTCAATCGGCTAA
>JABAAV010000183.1 GCA_014238595.1 Myxococcales bacterium
AGGCTCGTTAAGTTGCCGTTGTCGAATATATCAAAAGTTCCACCAGCTGATTGTAGTTGTGACAAGTCGAGGCTTGTTAAGTTGCCGTTTCTGAATACATCAGCATTCTTACCGATTGTTTGTAGTTGTGGGATGGTGATGCTTGTTAAGTTGTCGTTTAAAAATATAGAAACAGATTTAACGACTGATTGTAGTTGTGGGATAGCGATGCTCGTTAGACTTCCATTGTTGGACATATTAAAAGTTCCACCAGCTGATTGTAGTTGTGACAAGTCAAGGTTCATTAGGTTGCTGTTTATGTTTATAGAAAAACCTACAGCTGATTGTAGTTGAGGAAAGGCGATGCTTGTTAAGCTGTCGTTGTTGGTCATGATAACATTTCCACCGATTGATTGTAGTTGTGGAAAGCCGATGCTCGTTAGATTGTTGCTGTTGGATATATAAACATTTCCACCGACTGTTTGTAGTTGTGGCAAAGCGATGCTCGTTAGGCTTCCGTTGCTGTGTATATAAACAATTCCACCAACGGATTCTAGTTGTGGCATGTCGATGGTTGTTAGGTTTTCGTTGCTAGATATAGAAACATACCCACCAACTGATTGTAGTT
>JABAAV010000184.1 GCA_014238595.1 Myxococcales bacterium
AGATTGTTTCAAATGATCCCAATCCCACATGTCCGGTGTTCCCATAAAAGATTGGGCTTCGATTTCATCCATGATAAAATCATCCAAGATCTGCTCGGTTGTCCCGTACATATCTTCTCCGGATAACGCCTGGTTACGAATATCATAAACCACTTGTCGTTGTTGATTCATCACATCATCATATTCAAGAAGATGTTTCCGAATACCAAAATTTCGAACCTCCACTTTTTTTTGCGCATTAGAAATGGCTCGTGTGACCATTTTCGCAGAAATGACCTCACCTTCTTCTATTCCCATTTTATCCATAATGGTAGCCACGCGATCTGAACTAAATAGACGCATCAAATCATCTTCAAGTGATAAATAAAAACGGGATGAGCCCGGGTCACCTTGTCGACCGCTTCGTCCTCGTAACTGCAAATCAATTCGACGCGATTCATGGCGTTCTGTTCCAATAATATGGAGCCCACCTAATTCCTTAATCCCTTCACCCAATTTAATATCGGTTCCCCGACCAGCCATATTGGTTGCAATCGTTACAGCGCCTCGTTGACCGGCACGAGCAACAATTTCGGCCTCATTTTGATGCTGTTTTGCG
>JABAAV010000185.1 GCA_014238595.1 Myxococcales bacterium
GCGATCATGTTTTTATTCTTCAATATCAGGGATTCTATTTCAAATTTATGCAGGCTTTGGACTTTTTGCGGCTGCTTCTGGCATTTTTTGGGGTGACAACGTCGTAGGTATGGCAGTTTTTTCCTCGTTATATATGCTGTCACTTGTCTCAGGTCTTTGGGCGATTGGTACATCCACTATCCATTCGTTACGAGCAACGATAACTCTCATATGTCTCTTGCCTCCTTTAAGCGTTGTTTTTTTTCCAATAACTCAAATCCTGATGAACACAGAAAACAAACTCATTGCACTCGTGTTTGGACTCGCTTCGCTTGTATTATTTGCACGTGCCGCTCAATTAATCTGCAAAGTAAACGGCTCTTGTAGACAGAACAACAGCACCAATACTGTTATGAGTGAACCACAAGCAACAGCAGAATAATAATTAACCCATATTAACAATCATATCTATCGCTTGTTCTTATAAAGATTATACTGATAACAATAAAAAACTGTGGAGCTGAGGGGAGTCGAACCCCTGACCCCTAGAGTGCGATTCTAGTGCTCTCCCAACTGAGCTACAACCCCATATGATTGCTGTAACAACCCTCATCGATC
>JABAAV010000186.1 GCA_014238595.1 Myxococcales bacterium
AAACCATGAAAAGCCTTGTATTGTTCTTGATTTTTAATCTTGCAATCACTGGGTGTCTTGCCTCGGACTCAGAGATGGTATCAGATCCTGTAACTACAGCCATACCTTCTGAACCGATTGCGCCAACGTATAGTCCATCTCAACAGGGTGGGGGCGATGATATTTTCCCGACAGTACCTCCGGATGAATGTAATGATGGTGCCTTATGGGCAGGTTCTATAACGACTCAAGACGAGATAGAGCAATTTAACATGACCATGGTTGATGATAACAATGGTATTGCTCGACATTACACACGCGTTGAACAGGACATTTCTGTGACAGAGAATGACACATTTCTTGATATGACCATGCCGCGATTGTGTGAGGTGGGTGGTTCTGTCAAAATCGATGACAATGTGACATTGCTTTCTGTTTCGTTTCCGAAGTTTGTTTCTGTGGGGGGACTATTGTCTTTTCAACGCAACAACAGCTTAGAATCTGTCTTGTTGCCAGAACTTGTTTCGGTATCTTTTGGCTCAGTGGTTATCGGCAATGACTCGTTGGATGTTGTTTCTATGCCGCAATTGACAACAGTGTATGATTTTTTTGTTGTTA
>JABAAV010000187.1 GCA_014238595.1 Myxococcales bacterium
CGCTTATCGTTTCCTCAAGTCTCTTTGTCACCGATGTTGGAGCTAAATTGATAGGCTGACACCGAGATGATAATTTACAATGCTCGTTGATATGTGTCACCGATGTTGGAGCTAAATTGATAGGCTGACACAATACAAGCTTAATTGCTTATGGTTTCATTATTGCGTCACCGATGTTGGAGCTAAATTGATAGGCTGACACAAACATGTAATTATTTTTAAGCCCCAACAGCGCCAGTCACCGATGTTGGAGCTAAATTGATAGGCTGACACATCGACGAGAACGACGACGAAACATCAGAGATTTTGTCACCGATGTTGGAGCTAAATTGATAGGCTGACACGATGCTTCTATTAGTTTTTTAGAAGCTTCTTTTAGGTCACCGATGTTGGAGCTAAATTGATAGGCTGACACAAGTCCCAACAATCATGTATAATGATACGTATAGTCACCGATGTTGGAGCTAAATTGATAGGCTGACACTTGATACCTCTAACCTTATTGATACCTCTAACAGTCACCGATGTTGGAGCTAAATTGATAGGCTGACACCCAGCCGACATCTTAGCAATGTCGTTGACGGCTTCTGT
>JABAAV010000188.1 GCA_014238595.1 Myxococcales bacterium
CACGACGCAAGGGATGTGATTGAAATTCTTTTTTTGCTACTGCCTCAAAACCACCCCGCGTCACACCAAGGTGACATGTTGTACAACGATCTGCTTTGTCTAATTTGGGAAGATTATACTGTATAATCGATGTCTTGGCTCCGAATAAACCTGTTTGTTTTTGCGCAGTTTTTGCATAATTATGCGTTGCTGTCTGAAATGTTTGCGTTAAGATTTCTATCCGTTTAACGATCGGTTGGATTTGTTTGGTTAGACGAAGTTGCTCAATGTGGTTTTCTATCTTTTTTCGTTTTTGTACTATATCTTTGACAGCAACATCTTCTCGTTCAACTTGTGCTTTTTGATCATTCCATTGTGATTTCTCTCTGTCGAAAGCCTCTTTGAGAGATACATCTTCTGGATTTTCCAAGTAGGCATGTTTAGCAAGGCGTAACAGATAATTGTGTGCTGACCATTCAGCATTGCTAAATGTCAATGCTTGATTTTTGTTTTGCTCATCCTCTTTGACTACTGCAAGGACCTCTTCTAATTCAGAAATTTGATCGGCATTGCTTTCTATTGTTGTTTGTAATTGTTTCTGAGTCTGTCTA
>JABAAV010000189.1 GCA_014238595.1 Myxococcales bacterium
TCGTGAAGGTATTGTATCTATAGTCATTTATATCTCCTCATTGATTTTTGAGTTTTTGTATATGTTTGATCAAAGCAATGATATGCCATGCTCTGTATATATTACTATAATGGAAGCGTTTTTATCTCAAGAGAAACTCCTTGTTGAAACGAATCTAAAACACGCATAAATTACAGTGTCTTTTATACAATATCGATAATTGTCTCATAGCTGTATTTGAACTTAATCACGTCAATACCAAGTATTTGATCTTTATAATAAAACAAGATCGCATACACCTTGAAGTTTCATTCAAATAAAAACACAATGTTTCGCATGATTGTGTTTCAAGATGTCACCAAGATCTATCTCAGTCCTGAAAAAAAACAAGTCATAGCATTAGATAACTTTAACCTCACAATCTTCGACAAAGAAATGCTTTGTCTTATAGGAACGAGCGGATGTGGAAAAACTACGGCTCTAAAACTTGTCAATCGACTCATTGAACCTACAAACGGCAGTATCACGATGAACAACCAAAACATTGCGGATCTGCCTGTGATTCCGTTACGGCGACAAATTGGCTATGTCGTACAAAGTACAGGATTATT
>JABAAV010000018.1 GCA_014238595.1 Myxococcales bacterium
ATTTCATTGAGATCCCAGGTTGAAATCCCAGGTGCGATATGGTCTTGCAATACATCGAGAATAGCACATACCACTTGATTGGTATCACGCATCAACAAAATCTCATCTTTCGATTTGAGTTGAACGTGCATCTTTCAATTTGTAGGATTAAGAATACTACCAATGATATTACGAATATCACGATTGACTTCGAGAATATCTTGATCCCCTGTCACGTCCCATGCCAAGCCTTCATTGTGATAATGTTCCATCACAGCTTTGGTCGAATTAACATAAACATCTAAACGTTGACGAATTTTAGATTCGATATCATCTTCACGTTGTATCAGTTCACCATGGTCATCATCACAAATGTCTGCTTTTTGAGGTGGGCAAAATTTCATGTGGTAACTTTTCGAACAGGTCATACAGGTACGGCGACCTGAGTTTCTCTCAATAACAACGTCGTCACTCACATGCAGTGAAATCACGGCTGTGATAGCACGATCTTTGGCACTCAACATGTTTTTTAATGCCTCTGCTTGTTCTACTGTTCGAGGGAATCCATCTAAAATGGCACCGTTTTGAGATTGATCGAGTCTAACACTAATCAAATCAATCACAATCTCATCAGCAACTAATTGTCCTTGCTTGATTGTTTCGGAGACTGTAATGCCTATTTCAGTTTGTTTTTGACATTCCTCGCGTAACATATCACCTGTAGCTAATTGAGGAATATCATAGGCTTCACTCAACATCCTTGCCTGTGATCCTTTTCCTGCACCAGGAGGACCCATTAATACAATAAGAACATCTTTCTTATTCACGGCTGTACCATTCATAAAAATATATCTACATTATGAAGCAGTCGTACGACCCCGAATGCGAGAGCCTTTCATACCCGAAAATCCTTCATAATTACGATTAATCAAGTGAGATTCTATTTGCTGCGCAGTATCCAAAGCGACCCCAACCACGATAAGGAGACCTGTTCCTCCGAAGTAAAAAGGGACATTCATGCCTGATTGTAACAATGTTGGCAAAATACAAACAACAGACAGATATGTAGCACCAGCAAACGTAATTCGAGTAAGAACACGTTCAATATATTCTGCTGTTTTCTTTCCAGGACGAATGCCAGGGATAAACCCACCACCTTTTTTAAGATTATCGGCAACATCTACTGGGTTAAATGTAATCGCTGTATAAAAATAAGTAAAAAAGACAATCATGGCCACATAAATAATCATATAGCGCCAGTCAGATGGTTGGAGGGCATTAGCCACTTGTTGCAAGCCTGGTGATCCAACCATATTGGCTATCTGGGCAGGAAACAACATAATAGAAGAGGCAAAAATTGGAGGAATAACGCCTGCCATATTGATCTTCAATGGAAGATGGCTTTGTGTACCACCATACATTTTGCGACCAACAACGCGTCTTGTATATTGCACTGGAATTCTTCGATGAGCTCGTTCGAAAAAACAAATACCTGCAATTGTTCCAATGACAATCAAAAGAATCAACACGCCTTTAAATAAATCAAAATCATCGGTTTGACTTTGACTAAATAATTGAACCAAGCCATCAGGCATCGCCGAAACAATACCTGCAAAAATAATTAATGAAATCCCATTTCCGATGCCACGTTCAGTAATTTGTTCACCCAACCACATAATGAATGCAGTACCTGTTGTCAGTGTAATCACTGTAAGAAAACGAAAGCCAAAACCAGGTTCAGCGACAACTTGTCCAGTAACAAACGCACCGCCTCGTCCCAAATTTTCCAACCAAAGCGCAATAAAAAATGATTGCACAATAGACAGACCAATGGTTCCATAACGTGTGTATTGGTTGATTTTTCTCCGACCCTCTTCGCCTTCTTTGTTAAGTCGTTCTAATGTGGGAACAGCCACTGTAAGTAGTTGAATAATAATAGAGGCACTGATGTAAGGCATGATGCCGAGTGCAAAAATAGAAAGTTGCTCTAGCGCACCACCAGAAAACATATTGAATAAACCCAAAAACGATCCAGAACCTCCCGATGCAATTAGATTTTGCATTTCGATTCGATTCACACCAGGGGTCGTCACAAAAATACCGATGCGATAAATCGCAAGCATCCCTAACGTAAACAAAATACGTTTTCGAAGCTCCGCTATTTTGCTGACATTTCCTATCTGATCAAGTGCCATTATGTTTGAATATCCTTAATATCTATTGTTTTTCTGATGTTTGTTTTGCTGACGTTAAAATTTCTACCGAACCACCTGCAGCTTCAATTTTTACAATAGCCGACTTAGAAAAACGATGAGCAACAACAACCATTTTTTTAGACATCTCACCTTCACCTAAGATTTTCACTAATGTGATTTTTTTAGGAACAAGACCGAGCTCTTTCATTTTCTCAACATCAATCGAATCTCCATCGAAACGCGAGGAAAGAATTCCAATATTAATGGGATAAGCTTCACGACGAAATCGATTATTAAAAACAATTTTAGGCAGACGACGTTGCAATGGCATCTGACCACCCTCAAAACCTGCAGGTGTCCCATGATGTCCTGAACGAGATTTTTGTCCATTATGGCCACGTGTAGATGTTTTACCACGATGACTTCCGGGTCCACGCCCTACCCGTTTACGTTTCCGAGTAGATCCTGGGGTTGGTGATAATGTTGACAGTGTTGTTCCCATGATTTCTATTTCCTAAAAGACTAATCTTTCGTTGAGATTTATTGCTCTGGCTCCACATGGACAAGATGTTGGATTTTACGAATCATGCCACGAATAGCAGGTGTATCCTTTAACACAACAGATCTGTGTAGTCGAACGAGTCCGAGACCACGCATGACTTTGACATGTTTCTCAGGTCGACCAATGCCACTCTTAATTTGTGTTATTTTTAATTTTAATGCCATCGTCTCACTCCATTTAATTAATTAAGCAACTCTTCTACCGTTTTACCGCGTAAAAGAGCAACATCTTCTACAGAACGAATACTTCGAAGTGCTGCAACTGTTGCATGCACCACATTGTTAGGATTGGATGTCCCAATAGATTTAGTTAAAACATCTGTCAATCCTACAGCTTCAAGAATGGGTCGTACTGCCCCTCCTGCAATCACACCGGTTCCTGGACTTGCTGGTTTCAAAAGAACACGCGCAGCACCAAATGTTCCAATAATCTCATGTGGCAAAGTTCCTTCGCACAACGGAATATAAAACAGATTCGATTTAGCCCGATCCGATCCTTTACGAATAGCTTCGGGTACTTCTTTAGCTTTACCTAATCCAGCACCGACATATCCGTTTTGATCTCCAACAACCACCAATGCAGCAAAGGAAAAACGACGCCCCCCTTTGACTACTTTTGAGACACGGTTGATGTGCACAACACGATCGACCAATTCACCAACTTCATTTTGTTCAAATGCCATAAGATTCCTAAAAGTCTAAACCCACATCTCGTGCGCCATCAGCCAGTTCTTTCACGCGACCATGAAAAATAAATCCATTACGATCGAATACTACTTTGTTGAGTTTCTTATCGAGCAGTTGTTTCCCGATGATTTCGCCTATTTTTCTTGCTTTGGCTTTTTTATCCAAACCATTAAGCTCTGTTGATATCTGTTTATCTAAATCAGAGACTGCTGCTAAAACATTGTGTGTCAAATCATCAATGGCTTGAGCATAAATGTGTTTAGTTGATCTAAACACACATAATCGTGGACGTTCCGATGTTCCTGAAATTTTACGACGAATCGTATATTTTCTACGAATACGCGAACGTACTTTGTCATTTTTTATTTTTTTATATGCAGCCATTATGCTGAACCTGCCTTACCTGCTTTACGTTGAACAACTTCATGTAAATATCGAATACCTTTGCCTTTATATGGTTCTGGTGGACGCTTTGCACGAATTTTTGAAGCAACATGTCCGAGCAATTCCTTGTCAATGGAAGATAATGTCAGGATGTTTTTATCAACCTTAGCTGAAACACCTTCAGGCAGAGGGTAATCAATGGGATGAGAATATCCTAATTGCAATAAAATTTTATTGCCTTGTACTTCTGCACGATATCCAACGCCATTAATTTCGAGTTTACGTTCAAACCCCTGATGAACACCCGTCACCATGTTTTGTGTCAAGGCTCTCATAAGACCATGAAATGCCGATGTTACTTTTGTTTTTTGAGATTTAATTGCAAAGGCAACTGTATTGTCTTTGATCTCCATAGATATTGAATCAAGCAATGGTTTTTTCAATGTGCCTTTTTGACCTTTCACACAAATACAACCATCTTTCATTTCAACAGTAACCCCAGAAGGCAGAATAATAGGTTTTTTTCCAATTCGAGACATAATGATTACCAAATTTCACAAAGAACTTCGCCACCAACACCAAGTTTACGTGCTTCTTTATCAGTCATCACGCCTTTTGATGTAGAGACAATTGCAATACCAAGACCATTTCTCACTTTAGGCAAATCTTTAGCACCAACATACCATTGTTGTCCGGGACGAGATACACGACGAAGACCATCAATGGCATTTCGGTTTTTCTGCCAACGCAATGTAACAGAAATAGTTCCTTGTCCAGAGCAACCATCGCCCGTATTCACATCATCTATAAAGCCTTCTTTGCGAAGAATTTCAGCAATGCGAAATTTTAGACCAGAACGTGGACAAACAACTTCGTCCTTCTTTGCTAAAATAGCATTACGGATTCGAGAAAGAAAATCAGCTACAGGATCAGTCATTGTCATATTTTTACCCTACCAACTCGACTTAATAACGCCAGGAATATCACCTTTGAGCGCTAACCGACGGAAACATAATCGACACATATTAAATTTTCTCATATAAGCACGAGGACGTCCACAAAGAGGACAACGGTTATATTTTCTAACATTAAACCGATGCTTCTTGGGAATCATTTTACACAGTTTACTCATAGTTCATATGCTCCTATTGCCCTTTGTTTTGATCGCGAAATGGCATGCCTAATTCTCGTAGCAATGCCCGCGCCTCATCATCGGTTTTAGCTGTTGTTACCACGGAAATATTCAATCCTTTAATAGAATCAATAGCATCGTATTCAACTTCAGGAAAAACAATTTGTTCTCGAACACCTACAGAATAATTACCATTACCATCGAATCCTTTGGCTGAAACACCTCTAAAATCTCGAACACGTGGTAATGCGACATTGATAAAACGATCTAGAAAATCCCACATTCTTAATCGACGCAGTGTCACCATTGCACCAATCTTATTCCCTGCACGAAGTTTAAAATTCGCAATATCACGTTTAGCTTTAGTGGGAACAGGTGCTTGACCGGTAATCATACTAAGTTCTTTGAGTGCACTTTCAATCATTTTTGGTGTTTGTAACGCTTTTCCTAATCCCATGTTTAACGTGACTTTTGTTATCCGAGGTACTTGATTTATATTGGTGTATTTAAATTCTTCAACCAACTTGGACTGAACATTATCACGATAATGTTTTAGTAATCGTGGATGTATTATATCTTTTGATGCTTCCATTCCTCTCCTTCAATCATTAAGACGCTTGCGCCAATAATTCACTTCCACATCGTTTACAGATACGTATTTTATCTCCTGTATCATTTTTCTTAACACCAAACCGTCTTGCAGCAGCACATTTTGAGCACCACAGCGAAACATTGGATATCGCAATAGAACCTTCTTTGCTAATAATTCCGCCTTGTGGATTTTTTTGAGAAGGTTTCGTATGACGTTTCACCATAAGTACTTTCTCAATTTCAACACGGTTTCCAATAATACGTTTTACTTTTCCGCGACTATTTTTAGCGCGAGAACCGTTAATAACAACAACTTGATCTCCTTTACGAATATGGGGCATTAGAGAACCTCCGGTGCTAAGGAAACAATCCGCATAAATCGCTTCGCACGGAGCTCTCGAGCGACAGGTCCGAAAATACGAGTTCCAACGGGTTCATTATCTTTATCAACTAATACCGCAGAATTGCCATCAAAACGAATATAACTACCATCTTGTCTTGTGATTTCTTTTGCAGTGCGAACAACAACGGCACGTACAATATCGCCTTTTTTTAAACTTGAGGCAGGAATAGCTTCGCGAACAGAAGCAACAATGATATCACCAATAGAAGCATATCGACGACGTGAACCACCTAACACTTTGATGCAATAGATTTTCTTTGCACCACTATTGTCGGCAATACTGAGAACAGAAGACATTTGAATCATAACTTAATTCTCTTCCACTTTTTCAATTGTGCGAAAAACACGCCAACGCTTTGTTTTAGAATAGGGACGTGATTCAACAATTTCGACATAATCACCTACAGTGATCTCATTACGTTCGTCATGTGCATTATATTTGGCACGCCGTAACAAAGATTTATGAAACTGACGATCACGCACTTTACGAACAACTTGAACAACAACAGTTTTGTTCATTTTAGTTGAGGTTACAAAACCACGAAGCTTGCGGTGTGTACCTCTAATATCTTTCTCTAATAACGGCATGGTTATTGTTCACTTCCTTGTGCTTGAACTTCTTTTCCTAATTTACGAGAAGAAATAATAGTTTGAACACGGGCAATTTCACGGCGTTTTTCTCGAATCAACAGTGGATTTTCTACTTGATTGGTCGCATGTCCCATTTTGAGTCGAAATAATTCATCTTGAACACGAATCAATGCTTGATCTAATTCATGATCGGGAAGATCCCGTATACGTTCCAGTTCTTCTTTTCTTCGATTCATACAAACATCTCTCTAGCAATCGTTTGAGTTGACACAGGTAGTTTATGATGTGCTGAACGAAATGCTTTACGTGCCAATTCTTCTGTAACACCCTCTAGTTCAAATAAAACATGTCCAGGTTTTACAACAGCAACAAATCCTTCATTTCCACCTTTACCTTTACCCATTCGAGTTTCAGCAGGTTTCTTAGTGATGGGTTTATCCGGAAAGACTCGAATATAAACCTTCCCTGTTTTTTTCACCGCACGAGTAATAGCAACACGCGCAGATTCAATTTGACGTGCAGTCAATCGACCACATGATAATGTTTGTAATCCATAATCACCAAATGCAACGAAGTCGCCACCTTTGGCAGCACCACGCATACGACCTTTCATTGATTTACGATATTTTGTGCGCTTGGGAGCTAACATAATTTTTTAACCCTAAGTTTCCCCTAGTTCGCCATAACAACATTGTATCATGTTGTTACAGAACTTTGAGAAAGCGATGCCGATCGCTGATTCTTAACTACCTCTCCATGAAAAATCCAACATTTAACACCAATAATTCCATATGATGTTTTTGCTTCTGTCATACCATAATCAATATCAGCACGAAGTGTATGAAGTGGAACGCGGCCTTCTCGATACCATTCACGACGAGACATCTCGGCTCCACCTAAACGACCTGAAGAAGCAACACGCACACCTTTTGCTCCAAATTTCATAGCAGTTTGGACTGATTTTTTCATAGCCCGACGAAAAGCAACACGACGCTCTAATTGCGTTGCTATGTTTTCAGCAACCAATTGCGCATTTGTCTCTGCTTTTCGAACTTCAATAATATTTAAAAACACCTCAGATTTAATTAGTTTTTTAACATCTTCACGCAAAGTCTCAACACCAGCACCACGTTTACCAATAACAATACCTGGTCGTGCAGTATGAATATTAACTTTGCATTTATTTGCAGCTCGTTCAATTTCGATACGACTTACACCTGCATGTCGTAATTTATCTTTGATAAGTTTCTTGAGTGCAATGTCTTGATGAAGCCATTGCGCATAGTTTTTTTCTTCATACCAACATGAAGACCATGTTTTAATAACGCCAAGACGAAATCCTATTGGATGTGTTTTTTGTCCCATATTTATTTCCGACTATCACTCACAACAATAGTTAAATGACTGCTGCGATGATGAATGCGATTGGATCGCCCCATTGAACGTGGACGCCAACGTTTGAGCAAGCGTCCACCATCAACATAAATTGTTTTGATGAATAAATGATCGGTATCGACTTTATCTTTAAATTTATCTTCTATGTTTGCTGTTGCTGATGTTATCGCTTTTTCAAGAATTCGAGCACCTTTTTTAGGTGCCAAAGCCATTGTGGTCATCGCACGTTCAACAGATTCACCACGAATCATAGATGCAACAACACGCAACTTACGCGGAGACATTTGAATATTTCGAACAATAGATCGGGCTTCCATGATAAAATCTCGTCAAACAGAGCTCCGACATGTAACAGATTCACATAAGAACATCAATCTCATTTTCCTTTTTTATCCCCAATATGCCCACGAAATGTCCTCGTAGGAGAAAATTCTCCTAATTTATGTCCAATCATGTTTTCACTGATTGAAACTGGAATAAATTTTCTCCCGTTATGAACACCAAAAGTCAACCCAATCATTTCTGGAGTAATTGTTGAACGACGTGACCATGTCGCAATAATCTTACGTGACCCAGATTCACGGGCAGCATCTATCTTTTTAGTAAGATGCTCATCGACAAAAAAACCTTTTTTTATTGAACGTGGCATAATTAAAACTCTTATTTCCTTTTACGTCTTCGAACAATCATTTTGTCTGTCCGTTTGTTATGGCGGGTATGATAGCCTTTGGTTGGAACTCCCCATGGCGTGCAAGGATGTCTACCTCCTGAACTACGTCCTTCACCACCACCCATAGGATGATCGACAGGGTTCATACTAACACCTCGATTGTGTGGACGTTTTCCACGCCATCTTATACGACCTGCTTTGCCCCATTTGACATTTAGATGTTCAGTATTACCAATGACACCAATCACACAACGACAATTGATATGCACTTTACGTACTTCACTCGAAGGTAATCGCAATGTTGCCCATTCACCTTCTTTGGCCATCAACGTAATACCTGTTCCTGCGCTTCTACCAAGTACCGCTCCTCCTTTAGGACGAATTTCAACACCATGAATTCGTGTTCCAACAGGAACATATTTTAACGGCAAACTATTACCTGGAAGAATATCGGCCGAATTGGCAGCAATCACTTCATGACCAACTTTTAAATCGGACGGAGCCAAGATATAAGATTTCTCTCCATCTAGATAATGCAACAATGCAATACGCGCTGAACGATTGGGATCATATTCGATCGCAACAACCTGAGCAGGTATCCCTGTCTTGTTACGATAAAAGTCAATCTGTCTATAACGACGCTTATGTCCACCTCCACGAAATCGTGCAGTGATGCGTCCATTAACATTACGTCCACCCGTTCCTTTTTTACCTGAAACAAGTTTTTTTTCAGGCGTTTTTTTGGTGATGTCTGAAAAATCTTGCGTCGACATACCACGACGACCTGGTGTTGTTGGGGCATATCTTCGCACTGAACTCATGCACCAACATCTCCAAATAATTCTAACATTTCTCCTTGTTTAAGGGTAACAACAGCTTTTTTACAACGAGGTTTGCGTCCTAAAAAACGACCAACACGTTTTCGTTTTCCACGTTGTACCATTGTATTGACATCAACAACATGAACTCCGAATAATTCTTCTACTGCTTTTCGGATTTCTATCTTATTGGCATCGACTGAAACTTCAAATACAACCTTTTCACCCATAGATTCACTGGAAGCTTCACGAATAGCCGTGGTTTTTTCAGTGAACAAAGGTCGATAAATGATCGAATGAGCTGTTTTAATCATCGCATTAAAGCCTTTTCAACTTCTTTAATTGCAGCTTGGGTCATCACAAGATAGTCATGATCCAGCACGTCATAAACATTGATGCCTTCGGGGGCAATCCATTTAGAAAATTTGAGATTGTATGTCGCTCGTATTAAATGTTTATTTTCTGCGCTATCAACAATGAGTGCAGATAGTTTTTTTCCTGTCACTCCAATGTTTGATAATCCTTGTACAACTTGTTTAGTTTTACCGTCAGATGGAAGAAAAGCATCCATCACAATGATTTTCGTTTCTTTAGCACGAACACTCAACACTGAACGAAGTGCTTCTCGACGAACCTTACGTGGAACAGAATAAGCATAATTTCTCGGTTTCGGACCAAAAACACTACCACCACCGACCCATATAGGGGAACGATGAGAACCATGCCGTGCACGTCCTGTACCTTTTTGTTTGTAAGGTTTACGCGTCGATCCTGATACTTCACTACGACGTTTTGTACTGTGGTTACCACTGCGTTTACATGCACGTTGCCATTTTACAATTTCCCAGAGAAGATGCTCATGAATATCTGTATCAAACACAGATTCATTAAGCGCAATAGAACCTATTTTTTTTCCATCGATATTGACTATTGGTTGTTCTGACATCACCATATCCTCAATAACAATTAAGTTCGAATCTCCACATCAACACCTGCTGATAAATCAAGTTTCATCAGCGCATCTAACGTTTGCTGTGTTGGTCCATCAATATTCAAAAGCCGTTTATGAACACGGATTTCAAATTGCTCACGAGATTTTTTATCTCCATGAGGAGAACGAAGCACACAATATTTATTGATTTTGATTGGCAAAGGAATAGGACCTATGATTTTTGCACCTGTTCGAAGCACAGTCTCCACGATTTCCGCTGCTGATTGATCCAGCAAGTGATGATCGTATGCTTTGAGACAAATATTGATTCTAGAGGTTTTCATAAGGCAATAAAGTTATTCAACAATTTCAGATACCACACCTGCACCAACAGTACGACCACCTTCTCGAATAGCGAATCGGAGGCCTTTTTCGCATGCAACAGGGCAAATCAATTCTACAACCATACTAATGCTATCTCCAGGCATTACCATCTCAACACCATCAGGGAGTTCAGCAATACCAGTAACATCGGTTGTTCTTAAATAAAATTGCGGACGATATCCTTTGAAAAAGGGAGTATGTCGACCGCCTTCTTCTTTTTTAAGAATATAAACTTCGGCTTTGAATTTTTTATGAGGTTTAATAGATCTTGGTTTAGCAAGTACTTGTCCACGTTCTACATCTTCTCGTTTGATACCACGAAGCAATACACCAACATTATCTCCGGCTTGACCTTCATCTAAAAGTTTGCGGAACATTTCAACACCGGTACATGTTGTCGTCGTTGTATCACTAAATCCAACAATTTCTATTTCTTCACCGACTTTAAGAATACCACGTTCAATACGACCGGTCACGACGGTACCACGACCTGTAATTGTAAACACATCTTCCACAGGCATCAAAAATGGTTTGTCTGTGTCACGTTTAGGTTCAGGAATATGTTTGTCACAGGCATCGAGCAGTTTTTGAATGCTTTGCATACCGTATTCGGAATCTTCACCTTCAAGTGCTTTCAAAGCAGAGCCTCGAATAATTGGAGTATCTTCTGGAAAATCATACTTAGCTAATAGCTCTTGTAATTCCATTTCAACAAGCTCTAACAACTCTTCATCTTCTGCTCCAATTTGATCACATTTGTTAAGATAAACAACCAAAAAAGGAACATTAACCTGACGAGCAAGAAGCACATGCTCTCGAGTTTGAGGCATTGGTCCGTCGGGAGCACTAACAACAAGAATACCACCATCCATTTGAGCGGCACCTGTAATCATATTTTTAATGTAATCGGCATGTCCAGGACAATCAACATGAGCATAGTGACGTGTGTCTGATTCATACTCAACATGTGCAGTAGCAATCGTTATACCACGAGCTCTTTCTTCGGGAGCTTTATCAATAGAGTCAAATGCAGAAAACTCAGCAAGCCCTTTTGAAGCTTGAACTTTAGTAATCGCAGCAGTCAATGTTGTCTTACCATGATCAACATGACCGATGGTTCCGATATTGACATGCGGTTTATTTCGTACAAATTGTTCTTTTGCCATTGATTATATTCCCTTCTACGTTTTGATATTATTAGTATTAACTACAAGCTTCTGCCGCTCTTTACACCAAACGGTGCAATTAAAGAAGTAAAATCAGCTACTACCTTGTGTTTTAGAGACCACATCTTCCCGGACACTGGCCGGTACATCTTCATAGCACGAAAATTGCATCGCGTAATTCGCGCGTCCTTGTGTACGAGAACGCAAATCAGTCGAATATCCGAACATGGATGCTAAAGGCACTACAGCAGAAATAACCTGAACGGTAGATCGTGGTGTAATGCTTGTCACACGACCTCTGCGGGCATTCAAATCTCCAATAACACTGCCCATAAAATCTTCAGGGCTAGTAATTTCCACATCCATCATCGGTTCAAGCAAACGGATTCCCGCTTTTTTCGCACCTTCTTGAAACGCTAATGAACCCGCAATTTTGAATGCCATTTCAGAAGAATCTACGGCATGGAAACTTCCATCAATCAAGGTCACTTTGACATCAACAACAGGATATCCAGCTAAAACTCCTCGTGACATGGCTTCTTCAATACCTTTATTCACTGCAGGAATATATTCTTTAGGAATTGTTCCACCCACAATTTTATTAATAAAAACGAAACCTTCACCTTGTTCAGAAGGCTCAATGTGAATTTTGACATGACCATATTGACCACGACCACCGGTTTGACGAATATACTTTTTGTCACAATCAACGGCTTTAGAAATTGATTCACGATAGGCGACTTGTGGTGTGCCTATATCTGCGTTGACGTTAAATTCACGACGAAGTCTGTCAACTAAAATCTCTAAATGAAGTTCGCCCATTCCAGAAATAACAGTTTGACCGGTTTCTTCATCGCTTGTGACACGAAATGATGGATCTTCTGATGCTAATTTCATCAAAGCTTTTGATAGCTTGTCTTGATCTTCTTTAGTTAAAGGTTCAATAGCTACACCAATGACTGGCTCAGGAATAGTAATTTTTTCTAATAAAATCGGTGTATTAAGAGCACTCAACGTATCTCCCGTTGTGGTTGTTTTAAGACCAACAGCTGCCACGATATCGCCTGCACTAACTTGATCAATATCTTCACGTTTATTGGCATGCATACGGAGCAAACGACCCACGCGTTCTTGTTTCCCTTTGGTAACATTCAAGATTGAATCTTTGGTTTTCATTATGCCTGAATAAATCCGAACATAGGTCAGTTGCCCCACATAAGGATCAGTCATAATTTTAAATGCGACAGCCGAAAGTGGTTCTTGTGCAGATGTTTTGAGATCGATCGTCTCACCAGAATCAGGGTGGACACCTTGAATAAAAGGAATATCCAGAGGTGATGGTAAATAATCCAAAACCCCATCAAGAAGATTTTGAACACCTTTGTTACGAAACGCAGTTCCCATTAAAACAGGAATGGCTTTTTGTCCTAAAGTTGCACGACGTAATGCATTTTTGATTTCTTCTGGAGAAATGGGTTCTTGCTCCAAATATTTTCCACAAATCTCATCATCCACATCCGAAAGAGCTTCAATCATAACATTACGTGCTTCATTAGCTTGGTCTTTCAAATGCTCTGGTATTTCTTCATCTTTAAAATCTAGTCCTGATGAAGTTTCATCCCACACACGAGAACGTTCGTGGATCAAATCTACAATCCCGTTGAAATCTCCTTCTAAAGCATGTGGCAAATGGATCACGATAGGATTGGCACCCAATCGTTCATGAATTTCTTTCACAACACGGTCAGGTTCAGCACCGACACGATCGCATTTATTAATAAAAGCAATACGTGGCACATTGTAACGATCAGCTTGATGCCATACCGTTTCAGATTGAGGTTCAACACCACCGACAGCACAAAAAACAGCGACTGCACCATCAAGCACACGAAGTGATCGTTCCACTTCAATAGTAAAATCTACATGGCCTGGGGTATCGATAAGATTGATCGAATGCTTATCCCAAAAGAACGTCGTCGCAGCAGATGTAATCGTAATACCACGCTCTTGTTCTTGTTCCATCCAATCCATAACAGCAGCACCGTCATGAACTTCACCAATACGATTCGAAATACCTGCATAAAATAATATACGCTCTGTTGTTGTGGTTTTTCCAGCATCAATATGAGCCATAATCCCGATGTTTCGGGTTTTTCCCATTTCAGTCTGAGACTTGCTCATGATTTACCAACGATAATGAGAAAATGCGCGATTGGCATCAGCCATTCTATGAACATCTTCACGTTTTTTAACCGCACCACCTCGTCCTTGGGCAGCATCTAAAATTTCATTAGCAAGAGATTCAACCATTGTACGTTCATTACGCTGTCTCGCATAAAGACAAAGCCATCGCATACCCAATGCTTGTGCTCGCACAAGACGTACATCCATAGGCACTTGATATGTTGAACCACCAACACGCCTAGATTTTACTTCGACACGTGGTTTAGTATTGGATAGGGCACGTTCCCAGACTTTAATCGGATCGTCTTTTGCGCGTTCTGCAACCAAATTCAATGCACTATAGACAATACCTTCTGCAACAGCTTTTTTGCCGTCTTTCATGACCACGTTGATAAACTTCGTGATCTTTTGGCGTGTTTCCATTGAAGCATCCGTATATTTAGGATCTGGAAGAACTTTTCGTTTAGGGACTTCACCTTTGCGTGGCATATTATTTAGCTTTCTTAGCTCCGTATTTAGAACGGGATCGTTTACGATTTGCAACACCAGTCGTATCTAATGTTCCACGAACAATATGGTAACGAACACCAGGCAAATCCTTGACACGTCCTCCTCGAATTAAAACCACTGAATGTTCTTGAAGGTTATGTCCTTCACCAGGAATATATGATGTCACTTCCATTCCATTAGTTAAACGAACACGTGCAACTTTGCGTAGTGCAGAATTAGGTTTCTTAGGTGTCGAGGTATAAACACGTACACATACACCTCGCTTTTGAGGACAAGCTTTGAGCGCAGGAGCGGTTCCCTTTTTAGGAATTTTCTTTCGACCTTTGCGGACAAGTTGATTAATCGTAGGCATTGATAAACTCTATGATAAGAAGATGATCATATCGGTGGCGAGTCTACGGATTGCACCACTATTGTCAAGCTCTTTTGATACGCATTTAATCATTTACAATCACGACATTCGCTGCGGATGCTCACTAGGGCATAAGACAATAGATCTAAAGGCATGAGCAATAACCTTGCTCATGCCCCTTTGTGTTGTTTGTATCCGACATCAAACGATATTTTTTAATAATACAAACTCTCTATAACGTAGACATTGGTGATGATTGTGCTTTTGTGTTGTCAGGAATCATTATATCTTGTGGTGTGATGTTTTCAGAATCATCAACCGTTTCTTGAGGATCGTTGAGCGTCATCGTTAATCTACGATAGGCACCATAGCCGGTCCCTGCAGGGATTAAACGCCCCATGATAACATTTTCTTTGAGGCCACGTAGATAATCAACACGACCACTAATAGCAGCTTCTGTTAACACTTTGGTGGTTTCTTGGAAGGATGACGCTGAAATAAATGATTCTGTTGAGAGTGATGCCTTGGTAATACCCAAGAGAAGTGATTCGCCTTTTGCAGGTGTTTTACCTTCAGAAATCACACGTGTATTTTCTTCTTCAAAATGACGCTTGCTCGTTTGTTCTTCAACGATAAACTTAGTATCTCCAACATCTTTGATCATAACACGACACAACATTTGGCGAACAATGACTTCGATATGCTTGTCGTTTATACGAACACCTTGCAGTCGATAGACTTCTTGTACTTCGTCAACAAGATATTTAGCCAGTGCTTTTTCACCTAACACTTTTAAAATATCATGTGGATTTGCAGCACCGTCCATCAGCAAATCGCCTGCTCTGACATGATCGCCTTCACGAACAGACAAATGTTTGCCTTTCGGAACTAAATATTCTACAGAGTTACCCAGTTCAGGAATGATGGAAACTTTACGTTTTCCGCTACGCATCACATTGTCGAAAGAAATAACACCGTCAATCTCTGCAATCAATGCTTGATCTTTAGGTTTGCGTGCTTCAAAAAGTTCAGCAACCCGAGGAAGACCTCCTGTAATATCTTTGGTTTTCGTTGTTTCACGAGCAATACGAACTAAAACATCGCCCGCTTCTACACGATCACCATCATTGACATAGATGTTTGAATCCACAGGAAGGAAATAACTCGCAGACGTTTCTGATCTAGGAATTTTTAATTCATTACCATCATCATCAACGATCATAATTCGTGGTCGTGCCGAAGGATCTTTGGATTCTATAATAACTTTACGAGAAAGTCCTGTCACATTATCAAGTTGTTCTTGCATCGTAACGCTCTCAATAATTTCGGTATACACAATAGTCCCCGAAACTTCAGTGAGGATTGGAATAGAAAACGGTTCCCATTCACACATCGTTTGTCCTGCTTTAACTTGTTGTCCATCACGAACTAATAATTTGGCACCATATTGTAAATTATGACGTTCACGTTCGCGTCCTACATCATCAAGAACCACAAGTTCACTCTGACGATTCATCACGACTTGGTGTGTATCTTTATCGACTAATCGTTCATTTTCAATCTTGATACTACCATCGCCACGAACTTCTAACGAAGATTGAGATGTTCTAATTTGACCAACACCACCAATATGGAATGTACGCATGGTAAGCTGTGTTCCTGGTTCACCAATTGACTGTGCTGCGACAACACCAACGGCTTCTCCAATATTAACAACGTGACCTTGTCCAAGATCACGTCCATAACATTGAACACAAATGCCACGCGTTGCACAACATGTTAAAACGGATCGGATTTTAATACGATCAATACCTGAATCATCGATTGTTTCAACCAGTTCCTCGACTATTTCAGTACCAGCAGTGATCAAAACTTCACCTGTATAGGGATCAACAACATCCTCTAAAGCGACACGTCCCAAAATACGATCACCAAGACGTTCAATGACTTCACCACCTTCAATGAGTGCAGTCAGTTCAATACCTTCCATGGTTTTACAATCATATTCAGAAATAATGGTGTCTTGTGCAACATCGACCAATCGTCTAGTTAAATATCCTGAATTCGCTGTTTTTAAGGCCGTATCTGCAAGCCCTTTTCGAGCACCATGGGTAGAAATAAAATACTCAAGTACGGACAATCCTTCTCGGAAATTAGTCGTAATCGGTGTTTCAATAATTTCTCCCGATGGTTTTGCCATCAATCCACGCATACCTGCAAGCTGACGCATTTGTTGTTGAGAACCCCGTGCTCCCGAGTCTGCCATAATATAAACAGAGTTGAAGGAGGGTACTTTTTTCTTCTTACCTGTTTCAGGATCTGCAATCAATTCTGTACCAATTTCAGACATCATCTCACCAGCAATGTGTTCAGCACATTGTGCCCAGATATCAACGATTTTATTGTATCGTTCGCCATCTGTAATCAGACCTTCAGTGTACTGTTCTTCAATTTCAGCGACTTCTTTTTGAGATTCTTTCAGCATGGCATCTTTTTTTTCAGGGATATTCATATCGTCAATCCCAATTGAAATACCCGCCAATGTTGAATATTCATATCCCATGGTTCGAAGACGATCGACTAAAAGCACTGTTTCTTTTTGTCGACATTTTCGATAAACAAAATCGATAAGTTCGGTTAATTGTTTTTTTCCCATGACACGATTGATGAGAGAAAACGGAACTTCTTTAGGACAAATTTCATAAAGAAGCACACGACCTACTGTTGTTTTTACAAGATCTTCTCCTTTATCAATACGAACAAGAATAGTTGCCTGAAGGTCTGCATGACTGTGAACATAGGCCATACGCACTTCATCAACTGAAGCATAAACCCCACTCGGATAAGATTTTTTACCTGGAATGGACTCTTTGTATTCACCTTTAACAAAAGGTCGTTCACGAGTCATGTAATACAAACCTAAAACAATATCTTGTGTTGGAACAACAATGGGCTTTCCATTGGCAGGAGATAAAATATTGTTCGTACTCATCATCAACACTCGAGCCTCCATTTGAGCCTCGATTGACAATGGAACATGAACAGCCATTTGATCGCCATCAAAATCAGCATTAAACGCTGTACAAACTAATGGATGAAGTTGAATAGCTTTGCCTTCTGTTAATACAGGTTCAAAAGCTTGAATACCCAACCGATGCAATGTCGGTGCACGATTAAGCATCACAGGGTGTTCTGTGATCACTTCATCCAAGATATCCCATACTTCAGCGCATTCAGTTTCTACCATTTTCTTCGCGCTTTTGATTGTTGTCACCAATCCACGTTCTTCGAGTTTGCCATAAACAAATGGCATAAAAAGCTCTAAGGCCATTTTCTTTGGAATACCACATTGATGCAATCGGAGCTCTGGTCCAACAACAATGACACTACGACCAGAATAATCGACACGTTTTCCCAAAAGATTTTGTCTAAAACGTCCTTGTTTACCTTTAAGAACATCGGCCAATGATTTTAATGGACGTTTATTAGTACCAGTAATCGTTTTACCACGACGTCCATTATCAAACAAAGCATCCACAGATTCTTGAAGCATTCGTTTTTCATTACGAATAATAATTTCTGGAGCACCAAGTTCTTGCAATCGTTTAAGACGATTATTACGATTGATCACACGGCGATATAAATCATTCAAATCACTTGTAGCAAATCGTCCACCATCCAGAGGAACTAAAGGTCTAAGCTCTGGTGGAATCACTGGAAGAATCGATACCATCATCCACGATGGCTTGTTGCCTGAATCACGAAAAGCCTCAACTATTTTGAGTCGTTTTGCAATTTTTTTACGTTTTGCTTCGCTGGTAACAACTTTCATTTCTTCACGAAGTTCTTCGGCAACAACATGCACATCAATTTCATCTAAAAGACGTAAAACAGCTTCACCACCCATATCGGCTTCAAAACCTTCGAACCCGAATTCTTCAAGTGCCGCATAATAATTCTCTTCATCAAGTAATTGACCTTTAGTAAGCGAAGATTGTTTAGCATCAAGTACAATATAATTTTCACAATAAAGAACTTTTTCTAAATCCTTTAATGTCATATCGAGCATATTTCCAAGACGACTTGGCAATGATTTTAAAAACCAAATATGTGCCACGGGTGTTGCTAATGTAATATGTCCCATACGTTCACGACGAACGTTAGAACGTATAACTTCCACTCCACATTTTTCACAAACGATTCCACGATGCTTCATTCGTTTGTATTTTCCACAATTACATTCGTAATCCTTTGTAGGACCAAAGATTTTGGCACAAAACAATCCGTCGCGTTCAGGTTTAAATGTGCGATAATTGATCGTTTCAGGTTTTTTTACTTCACCATGAGACCATTCTCTGATCTTATCAGATGGTGCAATGGAAATTTGAATAGAGTTAAACGAACGAGAATCATGTGGTTTCTCAAAAAAATTAAAAATATCCTTCACGGTAATCTCCTTTATTTTGTGGAATCGTTCTGAGAAGAATCCACAGGTTTATCAGCCACTTCACGAGCAATGGCTGCTAATCCAGCCGGAATATGAGTCTCTCTATAATTCTGATTTGTTGATGGTGATTTATTGCTCATCTCAATATTGAGACACAATGATTGAAGCTCTTTCACCAACACATCAAAAGATGCTGGAATACCCGCTTCTAATGCATAAACACCTTTAACAATAGATTCATACATGCGTGTTCGACCAGATACATCATCAGATTTTACAGTAAGAAATTCTTGCAATGCATGTGCCGCACCATGCCCCTTCATTGCCCACGCTTCCATTTCACCAAGACGTTGTCCACCAAATTGAGCTTTTCCGCCTAAAGGTTGCTGCGTTACTAAAGAGTATGGACCAATTGAGCGTGCATGAATTTTTTCATCAACCAAGTGATGAAGTTTAAGCATATACATAATACCCACAGTCACATGTTGTGCAAATTGTTCTCCTGTTCGGCCATCATGCAATATGGATTGACCATCAGAACGACAACCAGCCATCGTTAACATTGTTTTGATTTCTGATTCTTTCGCACCATCAAACACAGGTGTTTCCATGTGCACACCAGAACATAATTTATGACAAAAGGATCCGATGTCATCGTCATTCAATTGTTTAATATATTCAACCGCTTCCTTTTTAGGAAAAATCTTGTTCAATTTTTCACGTAACACCTCTGGTGACCATTCTGTTTTCAAATAAGAATCAATTTGCGTTCCGAGCAGACGTGCTGCCCATCCCAGATGTGTTTCTAAAATTTGTCCAACATTCATACGAGAAGGAACACCTAAAGGATTGAGAACAATATCAACAGGCGTACCATCGCTCAAATACGGCATATCTTCTTGAGGAAGAATTCGTGAAACGACCCCCTTGTTGCCATGTCGTCCTGCCATTTTATCGCCAACAGATAGTCGACGTTTGATGGCAACATACACTTTGACTAATTTCAAAACACCAGGAGGAAGTTCGTCGCTTTTGTCGAGTTTGTCGATTTTTTCTTGATAACGAATTTCAACTTCATTTTTATCATCTTCACATTGCTCTGCCAATCGAATAATTTTACTTTCAGTCCGACCATCGCCATCCAATTGAAATTCACGCCAGTATTTACGAGGGATATCATTTAAAATTGTTCGATTTAATCTCGTTTTTTTGGCAACAAGCTCGGTGTTTTTATCACTCAACAAACGTGCCGAGGTAACCTTGCCCATCAAGATGTTCTGAATTTTTGCATAATATGAATCACCAATGATTTTGACTTCTTCTTGTTGATTGCGAAGAAACTGATTTTTCTCGACATCATCAATGCTCTTAGAACGATCATCTTTATAAGTTTCTTTTCGTGAAAAGACACGCGCGTTAATAACAATACCCGAACATCCTGGAGAGACACGCATAGAACTATCTCGAACATCGCCTGCTTTTTCTCCAAAAATAGCACGGAGAAGTTTTTCTTCTGGTAGCAGTTGAGTTTCAGCTTTGGGTGTGATTTTCCCGACAAGGATATCTCCTGGAGAAACTTCAGCGCC
>JABAAV010000190.1 GCA_014238595.1 Myxococcales bacterium
GCGATCATGTTTTTATTCTTCAATATCAGGGATTCTATTTCAAATTTATGCAGGCCTTGGACTTTTTGCGACTGCTTCTGGCATTTTTTTGGGTGACAATGTCGTAGGTATGGCGGTTTTTTCCTCGTTATATATGCTGTCACTTACCTTAGGTCTGTGGGCTATTGGTACATCCACCATCCATTCGTTACGAGCAACGATAACACTCATATGTCTATTACCTCCTTTAAGCGTTGCTTTTTTTCCAATATCTCAAGTTCTGATGAACACAGGAAACAAACTCCTTGCACTCGTATTTGGACTTGCTGCGCTTGTATTATTTGCACGTGCCGCTCAACTAATCTGCAAAATAAACGGCTCTTGTAGACGCACCAACACTATTACAAATGAACCACAAGCAGCAGCAGAATAATAATTAATCCCTATTAACGATCATATCTATCGCTTGTTTTTATAAAGATTATATTGATAACAATAAAAACCTGTGGAGCTGAGGGGAGTCGAACCCCTGACCTCTAGAGTGCGATTCTAGCGCTCTCCCAACTGAGCTACAACCCCATATGCTTGCTGTAACAACCCTCATCGATC
>JABAAV010000191.1 GCA_014238595.1 Myxococcales bacterium
TAAAGCTCTTTGATCGCGAAGGAACTCTACCATCATCCCTGGGTCACCAAGCGGATCATTGATTAGCTTTGGCAAAAAATTAGACTGCATATTAATTGTTAGTGCTGAGTAAATAGGCTTCTATGAAAGAACCAATTTCACCATCTAAAACCGCATCGACGTTTCCCATTTCATGATTGGTGCGAAGATCCTTAACTAGACGATAGGGTTGAAGGACGTAAGAACGAATTTGACTTCCCCATTCGATTTTCTTTTTTGACTGTTCCTGCTCTTTTTTTTCGGCGTTAAGTTTTTCTTGTTCCGCTTCAAAAATCCGGGCCTTAAGAACTCTCATCGCGGAAGACCTGTTCTTATGTTGAGATCTTTCATTCTGACACTGCACCACTATACCTGTAGGAATATGGGTGAGTCTCACGGCAGAGTCGGTTGTGTTTACCCCCTGTCCCCCGGGACCCGATGCGCGGTATACATCAACTTTCAAATCTTCATCCTTTACCCCAACCTCCA
Source organism: Myxococcales bacterium (assembly GCA_014238595.1). Lineage (GTDB taxonomy): Bacteria > Myxococcota_A > Polyangia > Haliangiales > J016 > JABAAV01. The sequence goes on from JABAAV010000191.1 coordinate 508, forward strand.
TACTTTCGTCCACTTCAGGAAAAACAAAGACCGACGCAAAAGATGTGTGCCTTCTTTTGTTCGCATCATAAGGAGAAATT
>JABAAV010000192.1 GCA_014238595.1 Myxococcales bacterium
ACAGGTCAACCCCCCCACCGACTGATTGTAGTTGTGGCAAGGTGAGGGTCGTTAGGGTGTCGTTACGGGATACAGAAACACGCCCACCAACTGTTTCTAGTTGAGGCAAGGAGATGCTCGTTAGGTTGCTGTTTTCGGACATATAAACATTCCCACTAACTGATTGTAACTGTGGCAAGTCGATGCTCGTTAGGTTGTCGTTGTCACCTATCCAAACATGCCAACCAGTTGTTTTTAGATGTGGCATGGTGATGGCTGTTAGGTTCTCGTTGCGGGATATATTAACATTCCCACTAACTGATTCTAGCTGTGGCATGGCGATGGTTGTTAGGTTCTCGTTGCCAGGTATATTAACACCACCAGCCGATTCTAGCTGTGGCATGGCGATGGTCGTTAGTCTGTCGTTGTCGTATATCTGAACATACCCACCAACTGATTGTAGTTGTGGCATGGCGATGGTTGTTAGGCTGCCGCTGTCGCTTATATCAACGGCCTCACCAACCGCTTGTAGTTGTGGCAAGGAGATGCTCGTTAGGCTGCCGCTGTCGCTTATATCAACGGCCTCACCAACCGCTTGTAGTTGTG
>JABAAV010000193.1 GCA_014238595.1 Myxococcales bacterium
AACAACCTAACAAGCATCGACTTGCCTCAGCTGCAAGCAGTTGGTGATAATTTAAATATAATCAACAACGCTGGCCTAACAAGCATCCACTTGCCTCAACTACAAACAGTTGGTTATCATTTTAATATAAAGAACAACGCTAGTCTGACAAGCATCGATGTGCCTAAACTACGATCAGTTGCTGGAGGTGTTGGTATAAATGACAGTGCTATCCTAACAAGCATCGACTTGCCACAACTACGATCAATTGGTGGTAGTTTTACTGCAGACAGCAACGCTAGCCTAACAAGCATCGACTTGCCTCAACTACAAACAATTGCTAAGACTGTTTATGTACAGAACAACGCTAGTCTAACAATCATCGACCTGCCTCAACTACAATCAGTTGGTAGGGTTAGTATAGCCCACAACGACAGCCTACCGAGCATCACCATGCCACAACTACTAACCATTGTGGACAATATTTACATACACGACAACGACAGCCTAACGAGCATCGCCATGCCACAATTAAACGTTGTATCGGGTGATATTTCTATAGACGACAATCCACAACTCACAGATTGCGACCTAGGCAGT
>JABAAV010000194.1 GCA_014238595.1 Myxococcales bacterium
TCGTGACGGTCGTGAAGAAGCGGAAGCAATGCTCGAGCGACATTCCGGTGATCCTGACAAACCGCGGATTCTGGAAGCATTTAATGAAGAAACTCCGGACTGGCTCTCCTTTTTCATGTTCACATATTTTACTGACCGTGACGGAAAATTTCAGTTGGCTTCATTAGCAGAATCGGGATTTGATCCGCTTGCGCGTTCGTGCCGTTTTATGCTCACAGAAGAAGCGCATCATATGTTTGTTGGAGAAACTGGTGTAGGGCGTGTTGTGCAAAGAGCCTGTGATTTGATGAATGAGCACAAAATAAGAAGTTCCGCTGCAGAAGTGGAAGTGCGAAAATATGGTGGAATTGATTTGCCGACTATTCAAAAATATTTAAATTTTCATTTCAGTGTTTCGGTTGATTTGTTCGGGCAGGAACTCTCTACAAACGCTGCCACTTATTACAACACCGGAATTAAGGGTCGTTTCGGTGAAAGTAAAATTAACGATGATCATTTGCTGCACAATTCAAGTTATTCAGTTCTGGAGTTGAAAGGCGAGCAGATTGTCAACGTAGATGTTCCGGCACTTAACTCTGT
>JABAAV010000195.1 GCA_014238595.1 Myxococcales bacterium
GGGGGTAGCCTGTCGTTCAGTCAACTGATCAAACTCACATCGCTGCCACTATCAGCGCTCACTTCTGTTGGGGATAGCCTGAGAATCGCTTACCTACACAAACTCACATCGCTGCCACTATCAGCGCTCACCTCTCTCGGGGGTGGCCTGTCTATCTTTTACGTAAACATTACATCGCTGTCACTACCGTTTACTGTTATCAACGAACATCTAAACATACAGCAGATTCCTAGCTTAACATCGATATCATTTCCAGCACTCGTGTCTGTTGAAGGTTACATGGATATCCGGACGTTAGATGATTTAAATTCGTTGTCATTTCCACTGCTTACGTCTGTCGGAGATAGAATGTCTGTCACCGGAATGAGCAATTTAAGGTCGATATCATTTCCAGAGCTCACATCTATCGGAGGTACTCTCTACATCCGAAGGAGTTATAAACTCAGATCCGCATCATTTCCAGCGCTCACTTCTATTGGAGGTATGTGGATTGCAAACGGTGAACACGACGGTGATCATCTTACATCGCTATCATTTCCATTGATCACGTCTGTTGAAGGAAACATCAGAGTACAGG
>JABAAV010000196.1 GCA_014238595.1 Myxococcales bacterium
GAAACAACAACCTAACGAGCATCTCCATGTCACAACTACAAACAGTTGATGAGCATATTAGTATAGCCTACAACACTAGTCTAACGAGTATCTCCTTGCCACAATTACAATCAGTTTATAAGCTTGTTTATATACGCGAGAACAACAACCTAACGCGTATCGACTTGCCACAGCTACAATCAGCTGGTTTTGTTAATATACCCCACAACGAGAACCTAACAACCATCTCCATGCCAAATCTACAAACAGTTGAAAACAGCCTAGAGCTATCTAGTAACGCTAGCCTAACGAGCATCGACTTGTCATTACTACAAGCAGTTGGTACTGGTGTTTATATGGAGTACAACACAAACCTAACAACCATCGACTTGCCACAACTACAATCAGTGGGCTCTACCATAAGGATATCCGTCAACCCAAGCCTAACGAGCATCTCCATGCCACAACTACAATCAGTCTCACTAAACCTAAATCTATCAAGAAACGACGGCCTAACGAGTATCAACTTTCCTCAACTACAATCAGTCGATGGACGGATTGAGGTACCGGAAACCTCACCACTCACAGATTGCGACC
>JABAAV010000197.1 GCA_014238595.1 Myxococcales bacterium
TGAAATTATTGAACATAGGGAAGGTGATTTAGTAAAACTTGGAATTTTAGTTAATGCAGAACCAGTAGATGCATTAGCAATGATGATCCATAAGGATTTTGCTCAAAGAACAGGAAGAGAAGTTTGTGAAAAACTTAAAGATTTAATACCAAGACATAATTTTATGATTCCAATTCAAGCTGCAATTGGTGGAAAAATTATAGCAAGAGAAACTATCAAAGGTTTTAAGAAAGATGTTTTAACTAAAATTCATGGTGGTGGAGCTACAGACAGAAAAAGAAAACTTCTTGAAAAACAAAAAAAAGGGAAGGCTAGATCTAAACAATTTGGTAGAGTTGAAATTCCGCAAGAAGCTTTTATTGGAGTATTAAAAATTAATAAAAGTTAATTTTTTTTGATTTTAGATAAAAGCTGTTCAGCTATATCAACTGAATGATCAATTTTTGCTGAAAATATTTGATAATAGTTCTTCGATATTTCATTAATTGTTGAAACTCTTTTATCACTTCTTTCAACGTTATTAGGCAAAACTCTTGGACTGATATATTTTTTTCCAGTTAATTTGATTTTTAAAT
>JABAAV010000198.1 GCA_014238595.1 Myxococcales bacterium
GATTCTAAAGGAACAAATGTTGCTGCATCAACTGCAGCTCTATCGGGATTTAACAAACCAGTCGTCCTCATTGCAGGTGGTGTTGATAAAGGTGGTTCCTATATACCACTGCTTAATGTTTTAGATTCAGTAGCCCGTGGTGTTGTTTTATTGGGAGAATCTTATCCAAAAATATTGGCTGCAATGAAAAATCATCACATCGACTACCCTGTTATCATTGCTTCCGATATTAATGATGCTGTTTTAAAAGCAAACAAATTAAGCAAACCCGGTGATGCGATTATACTTTCACCGGCTTGTTCAAGTTACGATATGTTTTCTAACTTTGAAGAACGGGGCACTCTATTTTGTGAAGCAGTGAAACATCTTTGTACATGAGTTAACATACCATCTAACACAGAAAAACAATCGACATAACAACGCTATTAACAAACCATATTTCTAACTTAATCTGATTTGTTGTCATTTTTAGAGATTGCGTTATCATTCATAATTCTATTGATCACGGTATGAACATCCCGAATACGAATAAAAAAGCTGCGGGCAAAAAACAAGTGACTCTTCCCTGCA
>JABAAV010000199.1 GCA_014238595.1 Myxococcales bacterium
TGTACACTTCAACATCCCCACCAATTGATTCTAGCTGTGGTAAGTCGATGGTTGTTAGGCTAGCTTGTATACTAACATGCCAACCGATTGTTTTTAGTTGAAGCATGGTGATGGTTGTTAGGTCTCTGCTTGTGTGTATGTCAACACCCCCATCAATTGCTTGTAGTTGAGGCAAGTCGATACTCGTTAGGTTGTCGTTGCCGTCTATCCAAAAAATTCCCTCAATTGATTGTAGTTGTGGAAAGTCGACGGTTGTTAGGCTGCTGTTGTTCCATATATAAAAATCATTCCCACCAGTGGATTGTAGCTGTGGTAAGTCGATGGTTGTTAGGTTGTTGTTGTAGTCTACCCAAAAATATCCCCCAATTGATTGTAGTTGTGGCATGGTGATGGTTGTTAGGTTTGGGTTCTCGTATATCTGAACACCCCCACCAATTGTTTCTAGTTGAGATAGGTCGATGGTACCTATTCGACCCTCTCCGATTGATAGGCCTCCCGTGATTTCGGTGTAGCCCCCTGAAGCAAACTCATCCAGATCATCCCCCGTTGCGTCACCAGCCCATAT
>JABAAV010000019.1 GCA_014238595.1 Myxococcales bacterium
CAACAAACCAATTCACTAACGAATCAAACAACGGAGGAGATAACTATGGCAAATAATACTGTAAAAAAAACGAACTCTCGAAAAACAGATCAACTCATGGTCAACAAAGCGCTTATGTTTGTCCAAAAGCAATTTGGTGAAGAAGCAGTTATGGTCTTAGATGATAATATAAAAACAAACATTGATGTCATTCCAACAGGTTCTTTGGCACTCGATATTGCATTAGGTATTGGAGGTATCCCTAAAGGACGATTTGTTGAAATTTATGGACCAGAATCTTCGGGAAAAACCACATTAACATTGCACACGATTGCTGAAGCACAATCGCAAGGTCTTGTCTGTGCATTTGTGGATGCTGAACATGCTTTGGATATTACTTATGCCGAAAAGCTTGGTGTTAATAAAAACGCATTGCTTTTGTCTCAGCCTGATTGTGGAGAACAAGCCCTTGGTATTGTTGAATCGCTTGCCAGCAGTGAAGCGGTGGATCTCATTGTTGTTGATTCTGTGGCAGCCTTAATACCTCGAGCTGAAATTGAAGGTAATATGGGAGATTCTCACATGGGTTTGCAAGCACGATTGATGAGTCAAGCGTTACGAAAATTGACTTCTGTTGTTTCAAGAACCAAGACGGTCGTTATTTTTATCAATCAAATGAGACAAAAGATCGGTGTAATTTTTGGCAATCCTGAAACCACAACAGGTGGTAATGCTTTAAAATTCTACAGTTCAATACGTCTTGATATTCGAAAACAAAAAGTGATCAAACATGATGAAAAAATCGTAGGTAATCATGTTCGTGTCAAAGTTGTTAAGAACAAAATGGCCCCACCATTTCAAGAAGCTTATTTTTCGATTATGTATGGTCGTGGTATCGATGAAATAGGAAGTCTTTTAGATGTCGCAGAACATGTTGGTGTGTTGGAACGTAAAGGGGCATGGTATTCATGGGATGGAACTAACTTGGCACAAGGACGAGAAAAATCGATTGATCTATTAACGCAGGACAAACAAAAGCAACAAAAACTCAAAGAAACAGTTCTCAAAAAAATTGAGACATCTTAATCATCTCATCATGTGGCGGATCTGCCGATTAAATTTGTATCGATACGGTTTGTTCTCTCGGCGTTCTTGTTGGTATGTGCAATGAACAGAAAATCATATACCTTATCGTCCTGTTTGTTCTCGTAATCTAACCTTTTTATAGTTTTACAAAGTATTTCCTAACATGTCTCAAATCAGACGGAGATATATCTTGGCGTGAGGTTGTCACTGGGTCAACGATAATAAGTGTTGGTTTCATCTCTTTGATGCTTGCCTGTAACCCATTTGTAAATCCTTTGCGTAAGTCGTATTTATTTATGAACAAAAGAACTCATTGATCGAGTAGCTCTTTTTGTACGTTTATCTTTATTATTGAGCTCATTTAGGTTTTATTGTGTGTGTTGTTGGGTATTAGGTTTGGTGAATTGGTGATTTTTCCTTTATGGTTTTGGTAAAAAACTGGTGTCATTTTTAGTACTTGATCGTCTTTGGGTTCCCTGTGTTTTTTTGTGGTTGTAGTCTGTGTTTGACAGTTTCCCTGAAATTTTACATTCAATGTTGAATATAAAATGAGATGTTTATTTGTACGAACAATTGATGAGATTGCTCTAAGAGGGTTGATTGTTGTCTCATTCTGACCGATTGACACAGAATGTTCAGGTGCAAGGTGCGTGATGTTGTATTATGTTTAACTGTTAATAAAAAATCGACTACAATCAACGTTCCATATTTGAAGTGCCCATACGATACAAAACATTATGAATGATTCATCCCAAAACCCCACAAACAACTTTGCAGAACGCATTGGCCAACATCATCTTGCTCGTCGTGAATTTGTTAAACATGCGATAGTAGGTACGGCTGTGTGTGTTGTTGGTGGAGGTCTTTATGTTTTTGCCGATGACAAATATACTGAGGCTGCAAAAGGGTTACTTCGTCCTGATGGAAAACCACGATTACCGCCTGATCAACGTGTGTTGCGAAAATTACGTCCTATGGGTGGAACGCGTGGTAATGCTAATCTTAAAACATTCCAGCTGCGTGTTCATGGCGAAGTTAAAAAACCATTCACACTCAATTATAAACAATTGCTTGCGATGCCACAGGTTGAACGGGCAAGCGATGTTCATTGTGTTACGGGATGGTCTGTTTTAGATGCAGTCTGGAAAGGTGTGACCGTTGCTGCTTTGGCAGAAAAAGCACAAATTCTGCCTTCAGCACGACATGTCATTATTGAAGGCGCACATGGCTATACCGCCAATATTCCTCTTGCAGATGCCCTCAAGCCCAATGTGATGGTTTCCTATAGACTTGATGGTAAACCCTTGGCACGTCGGCATGGTGCCCCTGTGCGTGCTGTTGTTCCTGATTTATATTTTTGGAAAAGTACAAAATGGCTGACAGGTATCCGTTTTGTCACACGAGATAAGCCTGGGTTTTGGGAAGTGCGTGGCTATCACAATCATGCTGATCCTTGGCTTGAGGAGCGGTATGGTTAATGGTGAAATCTAAAAAACGCTCAAAATCATGGCGTCTTATAATACGCAGCTTACATCGTGATATTGGTTATCTCGCAGTTGGATTAACCATTATCTATGCGTTATCTGGTATTGCGATTAACCATATTGATGATTGGAATGCGAATTTTGTCGTGTATGAAGCCACACACACGTTGGATGTTTCCATGGAATCTACTGATGAACAGATTATTGCACAACTCCAGCAAAAATTTGAAATAACAGAAACGCCTAAGGATAGTTATCGAGCCTCTCCTGAGCAGTTCGATGTTGAGTTTAATGAGCGTATTTTTCGCGTCGCACTCAATGAAGGCATGATCTATGAAGAAAGTGAATCACCACGCTTTTTCTTTCGTGTAGCCAATTGGTTGCATTATAACCGTGGGAAGGCCGCATGGACATATATTGCCGATGGATATGCGATTTTTTTGTTGTTTCTCGCAACTTCAGGCTTGGTCATGATCAAGGGTAAAAAGGGAGTATGGGGTCGTGGAATCTGGTTTGTGCTTTTAGGTATTGCGGTGCCTATTCTGTATGTTCAGTTTTCTGGTGGTCCTTCCTAAAAACTACATTAAACAAACCATCACTTGAAGGTTGACCATTGAGGCTCTCTTATGTAGAAATCTTGTCTTTGGACGCCCTTGGTTATGTCGAAACGTAAGATTGACGAACAGATTTCATACAACAAACTGTTCGTAGTAGTTGCTAGCTTGTTTGCTTTGTCTGCTGTCTGGGCTGTTTACGATGAAGTTGTCGTTCGCCGCGAATGGAAACAGGTTCAAGAAGAGTTTTTTGCGATTGAAACTGATTTGTCGCGAATAGAAAAAGAACAACAAGAAGCATTGCTTTCTGTTTCGCAATGCGCGTCAACATGTTCAACCCTTAAGCTTAACGATTGCAAAACTATTTGCAACAAAGCATCAGAACTTGCAGCACTTAGACAGACTCAGAAACAATTACAAACAACAATAGAAAGCAATGCCGATCAAATTGCTGAATTAGAAGAGGTCCTTGCAGTAGTCAAAGAGGATGAGCAAAACAAAACCCAAGCATTGACATTTAGCAATGCTGAATGGTCGGGACAGAATTATCTGTTACGCCTTGCTAAGCATGCTTACTTGGAAAATCCAGAAGATTTATCTCTTAAAGAGACTTTCGACAGAGAGAAATCGCAATGGAATGATCAAAAAGCACAAGTTGAACGAGAAGATATTGCTGTCAAAGATATAGTACAAAAACGAAAAAAAATAGAAAACCACATTGAGCAACTTCGTTTAACCAAACAAATACAACCGATCGTTAAACGGATAGAAATCTTAACGCAAACACTCCAGACAGCAACGCACAATTATACAAAAACTGCGCGAAAGCAAACAGGTTTATTCGGAGCCAAGACATCGATTACACAGTATAATCTTCCCAAACTAGACAAAGCAGATCGTTGTACAACATGTCATCTTGGTGTGACGCGTGGTGGTTTTGAGGCAGTAGCAAAAAAAGAATTTCAATCACATCCCTTGCGTCGTGTCTTGCTAGGTACACATGAGCCAGAAAAATTTGGTTGTACGTCATGTCATGATGGGCAAGGTCGTGCAACGACTAAGTTTTTCGCTCATGCACCAGGGCCAGATGAAGACAGTCATGCTTTTCACAAGCATTACTGGGAATTTCCACTCCTCTCAGGTCCACTTGGTGGTGATGGTACCGAATATATGGAAAGCAAATGCCGTACATGTCATGGCGACAACATTATGTTTCAATCAACGGTGGCTTGTGAAACTGATTTAGAGTGTCAACCTCTTCAGGCTTCGAATAAAAAAGTTCATTGTGCCAACCCACGTTTAGTTGGTTTGGAAAAAGCACAATATTCGTTTGATACATTACCAGGAACTTCTTCTGATAAAATTGATGCTATTAATGCCGCCAAATCTAACAATAAACTTTGCGTTGATCGACGGAAACGACCTTTGACAACATCACTTGCCCCCCATTACACCCAAGGTGCTAAAATTGTTGAAGAACTAGGTTGCTTCGGATGTCACCCAATTAAAGGCTTTGAAAATATACCTAAAGTTGGTTCTGATTTAAGACGTGTGGGGCATAAACTTTCTCCAGAGTGGATGATGAGTTGGATCCAGAATCCTAAAAAACACAACCCTGAGACAAGAATGCCAAAATTTTGGCCAGAAATAGATGACCCTGATGTTTATGCACATAAACCTGATGTTGCGGCCATCACAACAATGCGCCACACCGAATCATTAGCAATGACATCTTTTTTACTGCATATGTCAGGTCCAGAAAAAACCTGCATGAATGGAAGTTGTCATGATGGTGCTTCCAAACAAGGGAAAATCAATCCCATTCGTTACGATTACACAATCGAAGCAATGCCATCTTCTCGAAAAGGAAACATATCTAAAGGCAAAGAGGCTTTAGCGACTTTGGGATGTGCTGGATGCCATGATCTTCCCGACAATGCGGCGATGACACCTAAGCGCGTTAATCGTGGATCCCATTTTTCATATGGTTCCCGTTTGGATGAACTTGGAAGCAAAACAAACAAAGCATGGCTTTACTCTTGGTTACGAAATCCAAGACAATATGCACCACATACAAACATGCCGAACATGCGTCTATCACAACAAGAAGCGTTGGACATTGTGGCCTATTTGTCATCATTGAAAACCAACGTCGTGTTGCCTACGATTTCAGAATCAGATCTGAACAATATCGAGCATTATATTGAAGGCAATACCTTGGTTAAAAAATATGGTTGTTATGGATGTCATGAGATTGAAAGTTATCAAAATGAGCCTGGTATTGGGGCTGATCTTTCAAGCTTTGGTGTCAAATTAGCGGATCGACTTGATTTTGGTGATTACATCACCGATCACTCGTTACAAACATGGAATAGGTTTACTGCCAATAAATTACGCCATCCACGAGTCTATTCCTATAAAGGACAATCTCCTGTGGAAACGGTAATGCCTGAGTTTGGTCTTAATCAAGAAGAGATTGTTTCTGTGATGACATTTCTAAAAAGTCTTCGAGGTGATGCTGATGAAAAACAACGCAAAGCCCTTGCGGTCACTGAGAATCCTTTGCTCAACGAAGGTCGACGACTGTTACGTACGTATAATTGTTATGGCTGTCATACCGTTGATGGATTTCAGGGTGAGCTTGCAACATTGCCTTCGATGTCGGGATCTAATTCTATATACGGACCGCCTCCGTTGACATTACAAGGATTAAAAACAAAACCGACATGGTTGTTTGATTTCTTAAAAGAACCATCCCGACTTCGTCCTTTACCTCAGGTGCGGATGCCAACATTTGATTTTACTGATCAAGAAGCTACGGCTTTGGTCGCGATGTTCTCAGCTATTGATGGTGTGACGTATCCTTTTGTCCATATGAAAAAAGAGGTTGATGAAGAAGATGACAAGTTACATGCTGATATGGCGGTTGGTCTTGAATTATTCCGTGCTTCGGGCTGTCAACAATGTCACGCAGTTGGTGTCTTGGATTCAAGCTCATACAATGCTTCAGTTAAAGCTCCGAGCTTTACGATAATACAGCGTTTTCGACAAAAATGGCTCGAATTGTGGCTTGCAGATCCTGGTGCGATGCAAAAAAATACCGCGATGCCTGCTTTTTGGCTGGCAGGTAACATGATGCAACAATTTTGGAAAACCAATGCAACATTCCGTGAACGGTTAAAGCATATAGATTCCAAACTTATTGAACATTACATTGAAAATCCACAGATGCAAATCCAAGCGATATCTAACTTTTTATTCCGTCAAGGTCTAACGGATATCGGCCGCTAAGCGTATCCGTAATTTTCGACAAAAACGACTATCATACGAAGTCCTTATTATGATAGATATGCTTGATTCGTAGATTAATCTTTAGACATTTAATAAGGAGTTCATAATGTATTATCAAAAAAATTCGTGGATTGTGGCTGTTATGGTTCTATGTATTGTGGCTTGTGGTGGTGATGACAAGAAAAAACCAACATCGATGAAGACTAAAAAAGAGCCGGCGATGGTTCAAAAAACGATGAATATTAAAAAAGATGTCATGCCGATGACTCCTACCGGTAATATGGGAACTGTGATGGCAACGGTGATGTTTAAAGGAAAAATTCCAAAACGTTCTATGCTCAACCGTAAATCAGATCCAGCATGTGCGAAAAAATCGATGAAGGATGAAACGGTTATTGTCAATTCAAACAACACGTTGAAAGATGTTTTGATTCGTATCAAACCAGGTACGGTCAAAGGTCCTGTTGATATGAACAAAGAGGTCAAAATTGCCCAACACGATTGTATGTATCGACCACGTATTCAAGGTGCAGTTGATGGCCAGAAAGTTTCGATTTCGAATGACGATCTGACAACGCACAATGTTCATGTCTATGATATGCGCAAGGGTGAAGGTGAAGAATCTTTGTATAATTTAGCACAACCCAGAGGCGCCGCTGAAATAAAAAAAGAGATCGAAGGCTATGAGGTTATGAAATTAAAATGTGATGTTCATCCATGGATGACAGGTTATGTTGTTGTTTCTGATCATCCATTTTTTGCTGTCACTGACAACAAGGGTATGGTTCATCTCAAGAATGTGCCTGTAGGAACCTATACATTAGAAGCATGGCATGGTCTTTATGGTATGCAAACTGCACAAGTTACCATTGCCAAAGATAGTGCGGCTAAGGCTACATTCATTTTCTCCGGAAAAGGCGCGTAACAAATTACAATCGATGTGTCATGCGTATCTATGACACGCATGACACATTTTTTTTAAGGCCGCAATGACAAATAATAGGTCGAATTGGCTTTTTTACGTTGCTAGTGCAACGGGTGTTTTTACATTTTTGTTGATACTTGTTGGAGGAACAGTCAATCCAACAGGGTCGAGCCTTGCTTGTCCTGAACCCTTTATCATTTGTCAGGGGTCATTGTTTCCTGCCATGACCGGTGGTGTCCTCTATGAACATGGTCATCGTTTGTTTGCCATGATGGTAGGATTGTTTCAGATTGTCTTGACGATTCTTCTTTGGAAAAATGGTCGCAAAGCATTAGGAATAATCGGACTTGTGATGGTGTTATTTCAAGGATTATTGGGTGCTGTGACCGTTGCTTATCGATTGCCTACGATTGTGTCGAGTTCACATTTGCTTGTTGCTGTGCTTTATTTTTCTTTGACGCTTAGCATTATTTATCGTTATAAAAAAATTGATCAATCAGCAATCAATTTAAAAGCGGACTCTCGAAAAATCGCTGATGCATCAAAAATCATGAGCTATACGATGATTGCTATGGTTTTGATATTTTTTCAAATTGGATTAGGAGGATGGCTTCGTCACAGCGGTGGTGCTTTAGCATGTTTGGACATCCCTTTTTGTGGAGGATCGTTGTGGCCTTCCGGATTTCTTATGCGTCTTCATATGGCCCATCGTATTTTGGGTGTCATTGTTGGGACATGGCTTTTTGTGTGGAGCTTTACGCTGTATAAAACGTGGTTACCTTCAAAATCTATGTTTAGTTGGTTTGTACCGTTGTTGGTGGTAGGTCAAATTCTTTTAGGCTTTCTTTCTGTTTATTGGATGAGACCTGTTCCTGTTGTGGTGGCGCATTTGGGTATTGCTGTTCTGTTATGGGCATCAGTCTTTTGGATGTGGATGACATTAAAAAAGATGAGTATTTCATCATGTTAATTCAAGATATTATTGCCTTGTCAAAACCCAGAATCACTTTCATGGTGCTGTTGACAACAGCCGTTGGTGCTGGCCTTGCACCTAAAACAATAGCGTGGACAGAATGGGTTTATCTTTTAGTCGGTTCAGCTTTTCTAATTGGTGCGGCAAATGCACTCAATATGTATTTAGAACATGAAATTGATGCATTGATGGAGCGCACAAAAAAACGTCCATTACCCGACAAACGCATGTCGCCTACACTCGCTTTGATTTTAGGTCTTTGCTCTGGCATAGGCTCTGTGGCATGGCTTGCTTGGTTTTTAAATCCACTATGTGGTCTTGTCGGAGCGGTTGCTATTGTTAGTTATGCATTTGTGTATACGCCTTTGAAATGTAAAACATCAACAGCAATGTGGATTGGTGCTATTCCTGGTGCAATGGGACCTCTGTTGGGCTGGACTGGAGTCATGGGAACCTTTCAATTAAATGCTTGGTTTTTATTTATAGTGATGTTCTGGTGGCAAATACCACATTTTCATGCCATTTCTTTTATATACGAAACTGATTATGCACGTGCCGGTATCCGTACCACTGTATCGTCGATAGGATTTCATGCGACGAAACGTTCCATCCTTATTTGTTTATGGATGCAGTTGCTTGTGAGTTTATTGCCTGTTTATTGGGGAAATGCAGAGATGTTGTATAGCATTGTCGCTATTGTTAGTGGTGTTGCTTATCTTGTTATTGCATATCGTCCTGTTGATCATATCAACAAAGAAATATGGTCGCGTCAATTGTTTCATGTTTCATTGGGGTATCTTCCATTGTTGTTTATTGCATTGCTTGTTGAGAAAGCATTATAAAAAATGAAACGTACGCTTTTATTTAATGGAGGTTTTGCGGTCGGTCTGGCCTTTATTGTTCTTTATGTGATCATGCCGAGTATGGCGTTCCATGTTGTGCATGCGACCGTCAATGCGTGGCTCAATATTGCAACGACTATCTTTTTAATCTTAGGACGGATTTCTATTGAACAAAAAAAAGAACACCAACATCGAATAGCAATGACATGTGCCCTTGGGTTTTCGACATTATTTTTAACGTCATACATCACACGTTATATTGTTTTTGGAAGTTATTCGTATCCAGGAGAAGGATGGGATAAGACTCTTTATTTTATTCTTCTAATGTCACATATGATTTTTGCTATGGTACTTCCGTTTTTTGTGATCTGCACATATTATTGGGGACATACAGGTCAACGCGATAAACATAAACGATTAGCACGTTGGACATGGCCACTATGGATGTATGTTTCTGTCACAGGGTTTTTTGTCTATCTGGCTCTTTATCCCATCGCAGGCGCTGTCTATGGCATAGCTTCCCCTGTTTGAGGCGGAGAAACGGTGCGGAAGGGATTGTGTCGTTATTTTTTTGCTGTTTGTGCGCGGTAGCGGGCAAATACAGGACGCATGACAGCAGGATTGTCAGTCATAATCCCATCAGCACCAAGAGTTAAAAGGGTTTCTGCCACATGTGGATCGTTGACTGTCCAAAAAACGACAGAAAGTCCCAATTGATGGCATTTGGCAATAATCGATTGTTTGACCAACGAAATACCATAAACTGATAATGGAAGTTGTGCTTCTTGTCCTGCTAAAGGATATGCTTTTAAGAATCTCATCGGTGAAAACAATAATCGTTTAACCTCTTGTTTGCTTAGTGCCATTCGCCCTTGATAGCCCAATTGTCGAATATTTTGTAAAATAGCATGATGAAAACTGGCTAATGTGACCCTGTTTTGTGCTTTAGCCGCTGAAATAGTCTTTAAAATGGCCAAAGCAGAGGAAGAAAGACGGGGCTTAATTTCAATACTAATATGAAGATGTTTAAAACGAGATAAGATCGTTTCCAAGCGTGGAATGGTTAGTTTTTTCTGCAGATATGGGCGATTTCCTGCAGCGTCCACAAAGCTAAACCCGACATTCCATGTTTCCACGGTTTTTAGGGGATGTTGGGCTATTTTTTGATAGATTCCTGTGGTTCGTACAGCAATAGGGTCATGAATGACGACAGGATGACCATCTTGAGTGACATGAACATCGAGTTCTAGTGCATTAACTTCATAACGATTAGCTTGTTCAAACGCTTCTATGGTATTTTCAGGGTATTCGATTGAAGCTCCACGATGTGCATAAAGCCAAGGATCTCTCTTTAATAGTTGTTGTTTCTCCATATTCTTTGTTAGATAGTATAATATCGTACCATGCGCAAAATAACACAAACCATAGAAACACTGCTGAAAGAGTTGCCACTCTTGCAGCTTCCGCTGGATGCCTCAGTGACAACAGCCATGGAGCTTATGACAGATCAAAAAAACAGCTGTGTTTTGGTCACAGAACAGAATAAATTGCGTGGTATCTTTACGGATCGTGATTTTTTACGCAGAGTGGCCAGTCAGGGATTGCTTCCTTCAAAGGTCAAACTTTGTGATGTGATGACATCGGATCCTGATCATTTATCTCCGGATGACAATATTGTGTATGCGATTCATCTGATGTCTGAAGGAGGATTTCGTAATGTGCCTATTGTGGATGCTGACGATAGACCACATGGTATTTTGACAGCACCTCGTATTGTGTCACATCTTAATGCTTTGTATTCATCTGAATCAGATGTCGATAATGAAGAGAGTGTTGTTCGAGAATGGGACGGTTGGATAGATTCGGGAGGTGGATGATGTCGGAGATACAAAATCATTCTATTGCAGAGATACAGGATCACTCTATTGATAAGATTGAGTCACAAGAACCTCTTCGATTTCAAACATCGGATGTCTTGATAGATGTTGTCAAAGCAATGTGCCAAATGAATAAAGGTAATGTGTTAATTGAAAGTGCTTCAGGAAAACTGGAAGGTATTTTTTGCGAAAGTGATGTGTATAAACGTGTGGATCACAAGAGTTTAAAATGGCATCAGATTCCTGTTGGCGATGTCATGACAACAAAGCTATTTACTATATCTAAAGATGAAACGATTGCTCATGCAATAGACATGATGCAAGAGTATAAATTTAGGCATCTTCCTATTGTCAATGGAGATATGCATGCGACTGCAGTGATTTCTGTTCGGGAAATTATCGATTATATTGCCAGTTTTTTTCCAGAACACTTTCTTAATCTTCCTCCCTCACCGAAGCATGAAGCACATGATCTGTATGGCGGCTAATCCCTCGGTGTGTTCGTTTAAACAGTGTTACCAACGAATATTGATGATGCAAAAACCTGTGTAGAAATATTTTTAAGCAGGTTTTTTGAAGAGAAACATTGTTTTGCTGAAGCACAAGCGATCGGTTCAGCAGAGCTTGTTGATGCCGTGTCAACATTAACATTGCGGAGTGGAAAACGGATGAGGCCTCAAATGGTGCTTGCAGCCTATCAGGCTGTATTAACACCACAAGCCATAAACGATGAACGATCCTCTCTTGAGAGCGTGATGGCTGCAGTGGAACTTCTTCAATCTTGTTTTTTGATTCATGATGATTGGATGGATCATGCAACAACACGTCGTCATGGTGCATCGGTTCATCATGCTTTGGGTGTCACATATGGCGATCAACATTTGGGAGCCTCGTTAGGTATTTTGGCGGGTGATTTGGCAATGACATATGCTTGGGAATTATTCGGAGGGGCTGTTTTTCCAGAAGGCAAAAGATCCCAAGCGATACAAATTTTTGGTGCTATGCAAGAGCAAGTTTTTTTTGGACAACGACTCGATTTGATTGGCGCAGATGATATCGAAAAGATACACCATTTGAAAACAGCGAGTTATACAACACAGGGTCCTTTACAGTTGGGGGCATTGCTCGCTAATGCAACAACAGAGCAGATGGAATGTATGGTGCATGCGGGATCTTTGTTAGGACTTGCTTTTCAAGGGTGTGATGATTGGTTAGATATCTTTGGTGACAGTGCAAGCACAGGCAAACCTGTCGGAGCCGATATCCGCAGTGGCAAACGAACAATGATCTGGTTATCTGCAAAACAACAATTAAACGCTGAAGATTGGACTAGGATTGAAGAAATTTATGGAAACGATCAAGCAACATCGCAAGAGATCTCTTTTGTCGTAGAATTGCTTTCTGAGCGGAGAATTAAAGACTCGATCCACGATATTATTGAAAAACAAATCACTCAAGCGCAGGCGATTTTGGAGTCTTACCAACTCTTTTCTCTACAATTTCATGCCGTAGTAACAGAGATGAAACAACGTATTTCTTGAGAAGATTGTTCGTAATTTTTATCTGAGTCAAGGGTTGTTTAGGGGCGCTCTGTGTTATGTTCATCACATGTTGTCTTTGTATCGGACACGTCGCCAAATGGTGTTGGATTCCATGGAATCACAGACTGGCGCATTATTTGTGTCTCCATGTCCCTCTATTAGGAATGGTGATGTTGAATATTCCTTTAGACAATCTTCAAATTTGATTTATCTCACAGGTATTACTGCGCCTGAAACGAGTTTGCTTTTGTATAAAAGCAAAACAAAAGTATTTGAATTGTTATTTATTCGTGAACGCGATGTCACGCATGAACTATGGACAGGGCCTCGTATGACCTGTGAAGTTGCAACAGAAATTTCAGGTGTTGAAACTGTTTATACCAATAATGATCGAAACGAAAAATTGGCTGCAAGTTTTTCAGAGATTGAATTGTTGCAGTATACATCCATTGATAAAGAAGCGATTGATATTGTTTTAGACAGTATCAAACCTCTAGGTTGTGATGTTATGCCTTATCCCAAAGACACACATCCCGTACATCAAAGGCGTCTATACAAAGATAACTATGAGCGAAAGTTATTAGAACGCGCAGCCGAGATTACAGTGTCAACACACACCGAGCTCATGAAACATATTTCACCTACGATGAATGAACATGAAGTTCATGCCCAAATTCTATATCATTTTAGAAAGCAAGGCGGTGATGGTGAAGGATATCCTTCAATTGTCGGTGGTGGAAATAATGCAACAATTCTTCATTACACGATGAATAATGCGTTGCTCAAAGATCGTAATCTAATCCTTGTTGATGCAGGATGTGAGTACCAAGGTTATACAGCCGATGTGACAAGAACCTTTCCTGTGGGTGGATTGTTTACCCCAGAACAACGGGCTCTTTACGAAATTGTACTGGATGCTCAATGTAAAGCCATTGCTGCTACAAAACCAGGTGTTACGCTCAACGATCTTCATGCCATTTGTGTCGATGTGATTGTTGAAGGGTTGCTTGAATTTGAATTGTTAGAGGGATCCAAGCGTCAGATCATTGCAGATGAATCATATAAAAAATTCTATCCACACAGAACCTCACATTGGTTAGGGCTTGATGTTCATGATGTGGGTGCTCCAAGTGATCGGAATAATCAACCCGTTCTCTTAGAGCCAGGTATGGTATTTACTATTGAGCCAGGTATTTATATTGGAGATAGTATGCCGAATATTTCTGAAGAATATAGAAACATTGGTATTCGTATTGAAGATGATATTTTTGTTACTGAAAATGGTTGTGATGTGTTGACGGAACAATTAGCTAAAACAGTGGATGATGTTGAAACTCTGTGTTGTGAAGGAAATAATCTATAATGCAAGATCGATTAATTGTTTTGGATTTTGATGGAACACTCACGGATGTTGAACAGGATGGTGAGCGTTATACAACTAATTATTTAGCCGATTTAGCTGATTTAACAGGGTGTAATTCTGAACAAATACAGACTCTGTATGAACGATTTAATACGATAGTGCATGACAATGCTAATGATTATGGTTGGAAATACGATGGATACATTGTTGCACCTAGTCTGTCCGATCCATATCTAAGAATATTACCTGTTGCAGAAATGATTTTTGATGAATGTCAGGTTTTTCTTGATTCCACAGACAGAAAACGGTTGTTGGATCGAATATTGTATAAACATAATTATAGAAGAACGAACACTGTTTTTCACAAGGGTACGTTGGAATTTCTTAACTCCATGAAAGACGAATCTCTTTATATTGTAACCAATTCCGATACGACGACAGTCTGTGACAAAATTAAATCCTTGGAAAAGAACGAAGGAGATTTTTTGTTTCTGTGTGAACGAACGCGTGGCAATGCAAAAAAATATGTTGTGGATCAAACATTTGATGACGTGCCAGAAACATTATCTCTTGAAGGACTGTCGCGTCCCGTATATTTACGACGTCCATTTTATTATAATGTACTCAACACATTGTTAAAAAAAGAAAACAAAACATGGGATCAGCTGCTTGTGGTTGGAGATATTTTCGAATTAGATTTATCGTTGCCTTTATCACAGGGTGCAGAAGTCATGCTCATGAAAAACGAAAGAACACCCGATTATGAGTGTAACTTTCTTGCGAAGCATTCTAGAGGTCGATTAGTTCATTCTGTGACAGAGCTATCTACTATCTTGAATGCGTAAGTAATAATTTATGTCTTCGAGATAGTTTTTTGATTGCAGCTTCTCGCTTTGATGCATCACTACGATTTTCATGAAGTTCTTGATAGACCAACTGGACAGGTCTTCGAGAGCGTGTATATTTTGCAGCAGTTCCGTTGTTGTGTGCAGTTAAACGACGGGTTAAATTTGTGGTTATTCCTGTGTAGAGTGTTTTGTCACGACAAGAAACAATATAAACAAACCAAGTGGACATAGTGATCGCTATTGTTGCTCAATCTTTATGGTTTATGCAAAATTACTGTTTATGAAAACAAACTGATGCGAGCCAAAGTACTTATTGTGGGTGGAGGTTTTGCGGGGGCGTCTACGGCGTATTTTTTATCCCAAGCAGGCATTGGAGACATTGTGCTTGTAGATAAAGAGTCTCATTTTGGTATTCATTCCAGTGGACGCAATGCTGGGTTAGGTCGTCAAATTGTTCCTGAACTGATGGCATATACATCGGCAGGAATGTCGTTTTTGAGGAATACAAATTTAGGGACAGGACCCTTATTAACGGTATCTGGTTCTGTCCTGTTGGCAAAAACATCAACCGGTTTGCAAGAGATTATGGATTGTGCCAATCAATGGAATGTGACGTATAAAGCTCTTTGTGCTCAAGAGATTTATGATCGTTGGAGTATGCTTTCCAAGAGTATTATCCATGGAGGGTTGTACATTCCAGATGATGGCATGATTAATATTCAAGCATTGTTGTCTGGTTTTTTAAACAATGCTGAACACCATGGAGTAACATTACAAACATCGTGTGAAATTTTAGGATGCAAACAACAAGGTAAGCCATGGATTCTCGAAACATCGCAAGGAGATATCACAACAGATATTATTGTAGCAGCATCTGGTGCATGGAATCGTTCGTTGGGCGATTCTATTGGAGTCATGACGCCTGTGATGACATCGTTCCGGCGGCATTTATTTGTAACCCATCCTTTACCTGTTACAAAGCGCGTGGAACCTTTTTTGTGGCATGTCGATGATCACTTTTATATAAGACAATACAATGATGATACCTGTTTAATATCAGCATGTGATGCAACAGAAATGGAACCACAATCTTTTGTTGAAGATTCAAACGCATTGATGAAGCTTAAAAAACAGTTGAATCATGTTGCACCATCCTTGGCGACTTATGAGATTGATCGTCAATGGGCCTGTTTGCGAACATTTACCGAAGATAATATCCCTTTGGTTGATTGGGATAATGGGGCTAATAATTTGTTTTGGGTAGCAGGATTAGGTGGTCACGGTGCCACAGGATGTTCGGTTATCGGAGAGCAAGCTGCTGTAGCCATTGCAAAAAAGATTTTGGATTAAATATCAAAATGACACACTTCAACACCGCTCACTTGTCCAGGATAAGATTGTGTGTCAAAAAAATGATTTGTTCCTATTCTATCTAATTCCATATCACACATTTTAAATCTTGTTTTCATAGTTCCGTTTAGTTGATTGACCTGTGATGAAATCGATTCATAATCAAGCAGCGTTATTAGATCAAGTTCAAGCTTGGTTGAGAGAAGGCCAAAGATTTGAGTCATAATGATGGCATTGTTGGTATTCATTTGACTTGGTGGAATCAAATAATCCATAATGACCATATTGTGATGTGATTTTGTTTGAAAATTGGCCATAATCTTCCAGAGAAAATTATTAGATACATAGTAAGTAATCCCCTCAGCAATAATGATTGTAGGGATTGTGTTGTCGTAATTTGCTTGTGCTAATTTTCTATGAACATCTTTTGAAGTGATATCACTTGAGATGAGCGTTATTTGATCAGAAAGATGTTGTGGTAAAATTGAATCATACATTTTTTGTTTGACATCCATATTACAAATGTCAATTTCAAAAATTTTTGTTTCAGAATTAATGTCTAAGACTTTGAGTGCTAGAGGATCGAGACCTGATGCCAGTATAATAAGCTGATGGGTTTTGTTTAAATTGTTTTCAATGAGCTTAAAAATAGTATGTTTTCTATTTCGTAAAATTTCATGACAATGATCCCATGCTTTTTCACATTCAAGGCGTAAAGGATGTCCTGCTTCTAGATCGACATTATCTAGGTATTGCTTTGCATACCCTGTTTGATAGATTTCATCTTTGGCCCATAGAAGAACCATTGCAGATGTTGCAGAAAGTTGATAAGGATGTGATTCCATGATGACTATAGTCCCTTGTCAAAATGACAAAATCTACCCTGAGGTTATGCAACAATGCTTAAGAAAGTAAACAATTTTTTTGATATTTGTTTACTTAATGGTAATGGTGGACAATGATAAGCGTGGATTGGTGGATCTGGATTTTAGGTGGTATTGCCCTCTTATCGATAGATATTCTTTTGGTTAATGTCTATTTTCTGATGTGGTTTGGCTTGTCCGCTGTCGTGATTGGATGTGTAGCGGCTGCTTTTGAACCATCATTGCCAATGACAATTATACTGTGGACACTATTGTCTCTTGTGTTTGTTGTTGTATGGATAAAAAAAATAAAACCTTATTATGCTGTGCGTTTAATGACACAAGCCACAACAGAGCTTCCTGGAAATACGGGTATTGTGACTCGAATGAATGATAATGGTGGTCAAATACGTCTTCAAACACCGATTGGTGGACGTGTTTTATGGGAATGTCACCCTGTGGAGCTTGCTATTGGAGAGCGTGTGATGGTGCAATCCCTCGATGAACAAGGTATGGTTTTCGTGAAAAAAACCTAGGAATAATTTTATTATGGAGATAAATAATATGTTGGAAACAAATAGCGTGTTGATTGTTAGTCTTTCACTTTTATTGCTTGCTGTTGTGTTGGTTGCAAGTGGTGTTCGTATTGTACCACAAGGTGAAGAATGGGTTACTGAACGCTTCGGTCGATTTCTTCGTGTTCTTCATCCTGGGATATCATTCATTATTCCGTTTTTTGATCGTGTTGGGTATAAGGTTGTGACCAAAGATATCGTTCTTGATATTGAGCGACAAGAAGTGATTACACGTGATAATGCTGTGATTAGTACGAGTGCGGTTGCCTTTACGAAAGTCACCGATTCTCCTGCAGCCGTTTATGGTGTGGTGTCTTATCCACAAGCTGTGTGTAACTTAGTGCAGACATCGCTTCGTGCTATCATTGGTGAAATGGAATTGGATGATGCCTTGTCCTCACGTGAAAGTATTAAAATAAAACTCAAAGCGATGATTTCTGATGACATGGCAGATTGGGGTATCACCTTAAAAACGGTCGAAATCCAAGACATTCAACCATCAACATCAATGCAAGAAGCCATGGAGCAGCAAGCTGCTGCTGAACGTGAACGAAAAGCAATGATTATTCGTGCTGAAGGTGCCAAACAAGCTTCTATTTTAGAAGCAGAAGGTCGATTCGAATCAGCAAAGCGTGATGCAGATGCAGAAGTAGCTCTTGCGGATGCTTCTAAAAAAGCGATTAGTCTTGTGAGTGATATTGCCTCAACGAGTGATATGGCATTGTACTATTTGTTAGGACAACGTTACATCGACAGTATACGCAAACTTTCTGATTCAGAAAATAGCAAATTTGTTATGTTACCTGCTGATCTCAAAGATGCAGTTAAAGGTATCTTCACCACTAAAGGATAGATAGCTGGCGTTTCATCTGGCAATGATTAACAGTATTAATATCATTAAAAATTAATGATATTAATGGGCATTATTTCAGTCAAAAACAACGTTCAATGTCGTCATTTATAATGGGATATTAGCGTGTTTTTTTGCAGGTAGTGTATCGCGTTTATTTTCTAAGATACGCAGAGATTCAATAATATGTTGACGTGTGTCGCGTGGAAAAATAACTTGGTCAATATAACCACGTTCTGCGGCTTGATAAGGTGTTGCAAATTGCTGGCGATAGTTTTCTGTGAGTTGTTGTCGTTTTTTCTCTCGCTCTGACTCATCCGTTAAGGCTGCGAGCTCTTTACGATAAATAATATTTACTGCCCCTTCTGATCCCATAACGGCAATTTCTGCCATAGGAAATGCAAAATTTAAATCGGCACCAAGATCTTTAGATCCCATGACATCCCAAGCACCGCCATAAGCTTTGCGTGTTACAATGGTTATTTTAGGCACGGTAGCTTCAGCATAGGCAAACAACAATTTGGCACCATGGCGAATAATACCTTGATGCTCTTGAGCCGTTCCAGGTAAATATCCAGGGACATCAACCAATGTTACAACAGGCATATTAAATGCATCGCAAAATCGAACGAAGCGGGCAGCCTTCGATGATGCATTGATATCAAGGCATCCTGCTAAGGCATTGGGTTGATTGGCAACGATGCCGACAGGACGACCTTCAAAGCGTGTAAAACCAACAATAATATTGGTTGCAAATTCTTTTGCAACAGGAAAGAAAAATCCATCGTCAACAATCGGCGTAATCAAATCCATCATATCATAGGGTTTGATGGGATCTTGAGGAATTAATGTATCAAGTTCTGTCAGCGGAGTATTTGTTGTGTTTCTTGTATCTTTTCGAGGAGGATCTTCAGTATTGTTTGACGGTAAAAATGAGAGCAATGTTTTAATATGATCGATACAAGCCAATTCATCGGGAAGTCGAAAATGAGCGACACCTGATTGTTGAGTATGGATTTTAGATCCGCCCAAATCTTCTTTGGTTACCTCTTCATGCATGACTGTTTTAATCACATCAGGTCCTGTAATAAACATTTGTGACGTATTATCGATCATGAAAATAAAATCAGTGATTGCAGGAGAATAAACACTGCCACCTGCACATGAACCCATGATGGCAGATATTTGAGGGATAACACCCGATGCCATAACGTTCTTGGCAAAAAGACGCGAATACCCACTCAATGATTGAACACCTTCTTGAATGCGCGCACCACCTGAATCATTGATACCAATTAATGGGACACCAATTTTCATCGCAAGATCCATCACTTTACTTATTTTATCAGCATGTGCACCAGATAATGATCCTCCATGAACTGTAAAATCTTGCGCAAACAAACAAATTTGTCTTCCATGAATGGTTGCATGTCCTGTCACAACACCATCGCCTAAATAAGGTTTGATATCAGTATTTGTACTGTTGTGGGTAACCAATCGATCGAGTTCAACAAAACTATTAGGATCAACTAACACCGTGATTCGTTCACGTGCAGTTAAGCGACCTTTTTGATGTTGTTTTTCAATACGTGCTTGACCACCGCCTTCCAAAGCTTCGGCATTTTTTTCATTGAGAAGGGTGAATGGATTTGATGATGTCATTG
>JABAAV010000001.1:0-7318 GCA_014238595.1 Myxococcales bacterium
TTGCTTTGTATATGAACCCATCCACCAATTGATTGCAGTTGTGGCAAGTCGATGGTTGTTAGGCTGTTGTTGTTGATATCAACATACCCACCAATTGTTTGTAGTTGTGGCATGGAGATGCTCGTTAGGTTGTCGTTACCGTCTATCCCAAAAGATCCCCCAACTGATTGTAGCTGTGGCAAGTAGATGTCCCTTGGGGTGTTGTCGATTTGATGTATCCTCAAAGCTCCAGTGATTTCAGTGTAAGAACCTACCCGATTGAGATCCTCAATAGTGGTAACGTCTCCCTGCCATACCTTAGGCTCTACGACCGTGGGATTCTCGGGGATGGGTTCTGTTGGCTCTACGACTGTTGGCTCTGCGACTGTAGGCTCCACTACCGGAGGCTCTGCGACTGTAGGTTCTATGACTGTAGGCTCCACTACCGGAGGCTCTACGACTGTAGGCTCCACTACCGGAGGCTCTACGACTGTAGGCTCCACTACCGGAGGCTCTACGACTGTAGGCTCTACGACTGTTGGGTCTACGACTGTTGGGTCTACGGCTATTGGGTCTGATATAGATTCATCACCGCAACCAACAACAAAACCAAGACATGAGATAAGTAATAATAACCTAAGCATAGCCACACCATAACCCATGTTGATCTTAGATGCAAAGTAGACATAACCACTATGTGCCAACTAAACACACACAAAACAAAGGCTAGTGTTACGCATTATCGGTATAAGGGTTAGGGGGTTAACAATCTGAGGTAAGGAACCCTAGGCGGCATTAGGTTAGTACAAGCTACTTGTTGTACTCTTCTATTGTCTCCCTAATCTCGCCCCAATTCCCCTCACCCACAACGCACCACTCCCCAAGGGCTTTGAATTTTTGATGTGTCTTCTTTTCTACTTCTCTAGCCCTCTCAACATCGTCAAAGGCTTTTTGATATTCTACTTTGTAAGATCTTTCTGGGTCGGATGTTTGATAGGATTTTAAGCGTTGTCCAACATCTTTAGCAATGCCTACCTTGTAGGCGTCGGGATAGGCTGGGTTCGAGATAATATAAACATATTTTTGATCAAGGCTTTTTGATTGTCCTTTGCCCAAGTCTGTTCGTGTTGGCGCGTCTGTCAGACAAACAGGATCATGGTACCCCTTAAATAAAATCTCTTGATCATCATCCATGGATTTCTTAATCCTTGTTGTCACTAACTCATATGCCTTGACGGACACATCGATCCCAACCCATCTCCTATCTAACTTCTCTGCGGCAACACAAGTAGTGGCACACCCACAAAACGGATCTAGCACAACATCCCCCTTATTAGATGACGCTTTGATGATTCGCTCTAACAATTCCACCGGCTTTTGTGTGGGGTAGCCTGTCCGTTCTTTCCCTGCTGGGGGTTTTATGTCATTCCACAAATTACCAATACCCCCACCACGGTAATCATGTAAATATTTTTTTCTTATAAGGGTTTTTGTATTATCGTGCTTTGTGACAATCTCAAAGTTACCTTTTTTATACTCTTCTTCCATACGAGTCTTACTGAGTCTCCACCCTGATGGGTGCTTGTTTTTAAAACCCCGCCACTCATAACATAGATTAGGTCTAGCCCCCATATTAGGAGTTCTCCATATATGTGCGGAATCGTTAAACCATCGCTTTCCATCTGAATCAATGTTTTTAAATTTTTTGTTGATTTCATCATCGGTCAGGTGTCGGGTTTGCTGTTCAAAAAAACTTTGTTTACTGTCCTTACAGTAAAACAAGATAACATCGTAGTTTTTACCGTAACTTTTTGACTTGTGTTGGCTCCCTTTTTGAGTTGACGTTGCACGCTTCCAAGCTATCTCATCCTTAGAATTGTTTTTCATCAAAGATACAATCCATAAGAAGCTTTAGGTAGTGACTCATGGTCTGATCACAATGGAGGTAAATACTCCCCGTATCCGCAAGCACTCGGTGACACTCAACCAATCGGATCGCCATATAGGCTAAGTAACAAAAATTATACGAGCCTTTCCCCTCAATAACTTTCACCGATTCCAGTAAGTGATGTATGTTGTAGTGGTCTTCTTTGATTGTATTAAGCCACCCATCTTTGACGTCCTCCTCCTTAAAGATATCAGAGAAGCTAGCTCCTTCGGCACTCGTGCCTATCGGTGCAGTAAACAGCTTCTTTTTATTAAAGGGTGGATCAAGATAAATAAGATCGATGCTCTTACTATTAATTCCCACTAAGACATCTAAGTTATCCTTGCAGAATATCGTTCTGTTTTTTACGTTTAATTCACCCATGTTGAATATTTGATAGCACATCTACCGTGTTAATTCACGGGTACGCTTATAGATAAAGCCTCGTAGTTCAGATTCCATTGATACGCTGTTTTTTAGGCACGCAATCCTAAAGCTGGTGCGTGCTTCTTTTGATATTCGCAATGACACCCTAGCATCAAGAGCAGATACAGACGTTGCTAATTGGCTATTATCCGAACCATGCCCGTTTGAAATAAAAGACTCAATCTTTGCATCTTGTGCTTTTGTTGTTTTTCTAACTGGTTTTTTTATTTGTTTTCTTGCCATGATATTCCTCTAATTCTTTGATAACTACGGTTAATTCCTTGTTTGCTTCGCTGTTTGGTTTCCACTCATAAACAGTCTTACCCATGGTCAATGACTCGGCAAACACAACACGGTTACAGATAGAAGCACCAAGAACATCAAGTCCGTGGCTTTCGACGTGTTCCCTGATGTCGCTGCCTAAAACCGTGCCGCTAATTCTTCGATTAATCACAAAGACGGCTTGTATGTCTTCCCGTATTTCCTGAATCTCTGAGATTTGCGTCACCGTGGCGGCACTTGCCCAATCCGACAAGCCCGACGGTTCAACAGGGATAGCGACCAGATCCGATGCAGCTACGATTGACCGATTCAAAGCGTCTGAGCGTGGCGGTGCATCTATAACAACCAGATCATAATTACGGCTAAAGTCTGTTAGTTCTTTCCTGATATTGGGTCGAGTGAGTGACACCACCCCAAACGGGACACTATCCCGCAAAGCTGCCCACTCATTGCATGACCCCTGAACATCCGCATCAACCAATAATACAGATTGCCCTTATCTAGCATAATAATCAGCTGTGCTACTACTAAGCGTAGTCTTACAAACTCCGCCCTTTTGGTTCATGAAAGATAGGATCATAAACGATGTATACGGGCATTGTTTGAATGTCCCAAGTTTTTACTGCATGTCTCCATGCCTCCATGTACTCAATGCTAGCATGTCTCCATGCCTGCTTGTATCCAATGCCTAGGCGTAGACGAAAAACAAGCAATTAATTATCAACTGCTTACAAGGTGTCTTTACCACTTTAAACGTCTAAGAGTTTTTAGGCTGTGAAACAAGCAATTAATTATCAAAACAGAATGGGAAATGTCACAGACCAACAAACGTCCTTTGATTAGCGTTGACTTTTAAAGTCTATACAAACTATCAAAACACGATTAAGAAATGTCACAAGTTGTCATTTGTCCGTTAATACAGATTTGAAAATCCCTTAAAATGCCTGCTGTGTTAGGATGAATTTGATCACTATAACCTCATTCAACATTGGCCCAATGTCTCTCTATCAATCCTATAGCTTCACACTATTAACAATAGTTCTATTACCTATATTCAGCTGTCAACAACAAGCTCCCTCGACAGTACAAACAAAAATCCCAACACGTGTGATCACATTAACGCCATCCAATACCGAATTGGTTGCAGCCATTGCAGGCGTTGAGGTGTTGGTCGGACGTGATCGTTTTTCTACAGAACCTCCTGCCGTAAAATCAATCCCTGTTGTTGGCGATTTTTTTCGTCCCAATATCGAACATGTTGTAAGGATTGCCCCAGATATTGTCATTTTAGACCAAGCACAACAACGTGCCAAACAACAACTTCATCACGTTGGAATTTCAACATTGATGTTGCCAATGAACCAAGTAAAGGATTTGCGAAACAATCTTCGAATCTTAGGTAATCTGTTTCACAAAAAAACTCAAGCAACCAAGCTGATTGCAACAATCGATCATGCTATTGAACAAGCACAGGTCTCGGTTGTACAACAACAAAAACTTCGTGTTCTTGTTGTTGTTGACAGGGCAGAGCTACGCACTATTGTTGCAGCAGGTGCAAACACCTATCTCGATGAATTGATTCAATTAGCAGGTGCCCAAAATATCTTACCTGCCCATCTGACCGCTTACCCACGAATTGCCCTTGAGACGATTCTGCACTATAAACCCGATGTTATTTTAGACATGCACCATGACGAACATGCAACAAATACACTCGCCATCTGGGATCAACTTAAAACATTAACGCAGACCCCATGGCCGTTCCGTGTTTACGCCTTAAATCCCGACTTATTCGCTCATCTTGGCCCTAAATTCCCCAAGGCATTGGCGCATATCACGAAACTTTTACAGGTATCTCCTGTTACGGATAAATTCATACCACCAGTACATTCCGTGATACCATACGATTCAACATCTCGTTCAAACCTTATGCCATCCCTGCACAATCAATAACGATGTTATTCCGTAAAACATTTCCTGTAGGTCCATTACGATGTAACTGTACTATTTTAGCGTGTGAACAGACTCAAGAAGCTGTTATTATTGATCCTGGAGGTGATGCACTCGGTATTAGTCAAATCATCGAACATCATCAACTCACAGTCAAAGCCATCATTCACACACATGCACATGTTGATCATATGTATTGCACGTCTGAAATCCATCAAGCCCATGGAGGGATCCGATACCTTCATCCTGGTGACAAATCGTTAGCTCAAACGCTCTCAATACAAGCAGCATGGATAGGATTACCTCCTATTTCAACACCAACAATTGATACCTATATGGAAGATGGCGATACCATTTTATTTGGACAGAAACATGCCTTAGTCCTTCACACGCCAGGGCATACGCCGGGGTCGGTTTGTTTTCATGTTGAACATGAACAACAGCAACCGTTATTATTCGCGGGTGATACGTTATTTCATCGCAGTGTTGGACGAACCGATCTCCCTGGAGGAGACATAAAAACATTGACACATTCCATTAAACAAAAAATATACACGCTCGAACCAGATACCTTAGTCATTCCTGGCCATGGTCCCAACACGCACATCGGCCAAGAAGCTGTTAAGAATCCTTTTGTTCAGGCGTGATTAATAAAGACGATGCCATCTCTTCTGGTGGCGTTAATCCTAGAAACATAAAACACGTTGCCGCAACCGACGAAAGAGACAAGTTTGATTGCGAAGATAGTTGATATTGATTGTTATATCGTGGGTCAAAGACACAAAAAGGAACCGGATTTAAACTATGGCTGGTTCGTACAGCAGGCTTGCCTTCGTTATCGTATACAATAGAATTTCCCTCGTACTGTATCATCTCATCAGCATTGCCGTGATCAGCGGTCACCATCAAAACTCCATCCAAACGTGAAACAATCGAACAAAGTTTCGCTACCTCTGTATCTAGAACTTCCATGGCAGCAACCGTGGCTTCAAAATCTCCCGTATGTCCAATCATATCTCCATTGGCATAATTGATTCGAACAAAATCAGTCTTAGTGCTATCTAAAGTTTCAATCAATCGCTCGGTAATTTGTGCCGCTTTCATCGCAGGCTGCTCATGAAAGGGTACATTATCTGAAGCAATTTCAATGTAAGATTCATATGAAGGATCAAACATTCCACTCCGATTTCCATTCCAGAAATACGTCACATGTCCATATTTTTGCGTTTCTGCAATCGCTATTTGTTTGATTTGATTGTGAACCAAATATTCTCCCATGGTTCGCTCAATACAAGGAGGATGAACTAAATAATGTTGTGGAATATTTTCGTCACCATCATATTGAAGCATACCCACATAAAAAACGTTTGGATGTTTGCCTCTATGAAACGGTGCAAAACTGGCTTGCTCAAAGGCTTGTGAAATTTCCAGAGCACGATCACCACGAAAATTAAAACATACAACAGCATCACCTTCCAAAATACGCCCCACAGGATGGCCATGATCATCAGCAATTACAAATTCTGGCAAATCTTGATCACCAAGATTTGATTCTTTGTAAGAAACTTCAATCGCTTCACGAGGTGAAGTAAATTTTCGACCTATCCCATGTACATGAGCATTATATCCACGCTCAACCATCTTCCAATCAGCACCATAACGATCCATCGTTGTCGTCATTCGTCCACCACCAGATGCAATTTCAACATGACAATCTCGTAATCGAATCTCACGCATTGCTTCTTCAAAACGATCTAAATATTTAAGGGCACTACGTACAGGAACATCACGACCATCTAAGAGGGCATGAACATATTGTTTTTGCACACCTTGTTTGCTGGCCTCAATGATTGATATGATCAAATGATTGATATGAGAATGCACGTTACCATCAGAAAACAATCCAATATGATGAAGCGATTGTTTCGTACCCACACAATGTTTCAAAACTTGTTGCCATGATTTCCCTTGAAATAATTGGCGTGAAGCAATCGCATCTTCTACTAAACTTGAACCTTGTTGATGAACAACACCTGCGCCTAGAACATTGTGTCCCACTTCGCTATTGCCCATATCTTTGTTGGAACCAAGTCCAACAAATTTCCCATGCGCATAAAGACTCCGTGACAAAGGTCCGTTCATCAATTGATCTAACGTTGGTGTTACAGCAGTAGCTACAGCATCACCTCTATCGCCCTTGCCTATACCAACACCATCGAGAACAGCAAGAATCACTGGTCCTTTTCGTTTCAACATCCAAGGATGCGTTGAAAGCGTCCACATAAATTATTTTTTTGTGTCCGTCATTGTGGTTATCGTATAACCACCCAAGGCTTTAGGATTAAACACAAACCATTCTTGTTTTATCGGTCTATTCCGTACAACATTCGTAAACAAAAAATGATTGGTATTTCCTGAAGCATCTAACACAATTGTTTCACGAACATGAAAATCTTTGGTATCGATTACAAGCCATACTTTTTGATATTGTGCGTTGGGCTTCTTAGGCTTGAGCAAAAGCACATGATCTTCTTTGCGTCCATATGTTCCATTGTCAGAATGAATAATAAACTCTTTTGATAAATTTCCCTTGCCATAAAGCAATGTTACCGCTACAGAAATATTTTCTTGTTTAATATCTCGCTCTATCGCTCGTCTATCTGTGTGATAGACCATCCAAAGTGTTTTGCCATTTGAAATAAAACTTTTATGATGCTGCACCATATCATATTTTCGTTCGTAATAATCCCAACG
>JABAAV010000001.1:7418-24184 GCA_014238595.1 Myxococcales bacterium
ATTTTCTCTGGTTTAGCAATGTATACGCGACCATGTGATTTCGATGTTTTTCGAAATGTTTTGTTTTCGAAAATCTGTTCAAACGAAGATTGAACAGATTTGGTATCTCGATAAAATTTTTGAACATTTTGAACGACTTGCTTTGTAGAAAGATTGGATGCATCTACCTGTTGTGCGATTATTCCAAACCACAAAAAAAACACTGCGATAAAAATAATCGCTTTTGTATAATGACATCTTATGTTTAAAGAAAATTGAATCATAATGACCTTTTATCCAGAAATAGCGCTTACGCTATCGATTAATACTTCACGCCGTCCAGCGCCTCCTGCTGCACTAACTACACCTTCTTGTTCCATTTGATCAACTAAACGGGCTGCACGATTGTAACCAATACGAAGCTTGCGTTGTACCAAGGAAACAGAGGCACGCTGTGTTTCTGCAACCAATGCAACCGCCTGATCATACATTTCATCCTCATTATCTTCGTCAGATTCTTGATTAAATTTTTCCGATGACTCTTGTTTAAGAATATCTAAATCATAAACAGGCTCACCCTGTTTATGAATAAAGGCAACAATACGATGAACTTCTTCGTCACTAACAAAACAGCCATGAACTCGACGTAAATCTGCTCCACGATCTGAAAATAACATGTCTCCAGAACCTAATAAAGATTCTGCTCCCACCTGATCTAAGATAGTTCTAGAATCAATCTTTGAAGAAACCTGAAAAGCCATTCTTGAAGGGAAATTTGCCTTAATTAACCCTGTAATAACATCCACACTCGGACGTTGTGTTGCGATAATTAAATGTATTCCTGCGGCACGTGCTTTTTGTGCAATGCGTGCTACCGATGTTTCGACTTCTTTAGGTGCACACATCATCAAATCGGCAAACTCATCAATAACAATAACAATTCTTGCTAACGAATCAGGTAACTGAATCTCTTCACCGGTGGCATCATCAGTATAAGAACGGGTTTTGTTTTTAGTCATGGATTTATTATAACTGCCGATATCACGTACACCTGCTATTGAAAGCCATTTGTATCGTCGTTCCATTTCTGCAACAGCCCAAAGCAATGCACAGCTTGCTTTTTTGGGATTGGTCACAACGGGCAATAATAAATGTGGAACACCTTCATAAATCGATAACTCCAACATTTTTGGATCAACTAAAATCAATCGAACTTCTTCAGGACTAAGACTATATAAAATGCTGAGGATCATTGTATTGACAGCAACTGATTTTCCAGAACCGGTTGTTCCTGCCACCAATAAATGTGGCATTTTAGCCAGATCAACAGCAACAGGACCACCATCGATATCTTTGCCCAATGCAAGAGGAAGAGAATGTGTGGCTTGCTGAAAAACATCATCCGCAATAACTTCTTTGAGATAAACCATCTCACGCTCTTCATTAGGAACTTCAATGCCGATGACTGTTTTTCCAGGAATTGGTGCAATACGAACACGCATTGCACCCAAAGACATCGCTAAATCATCTGTAAGATTCACTACTTTATTGATTCGTGTTCCTGGTTCAGGTGAAAACTCATACATAGTAACAACAGGTCCAGGTCTAATTTCAGAAACTTTTCCAATGACACCATATTGTTTTAAACTTTTCTCAAGACGTTCAGCTTTGTCGATCATTACCTGTCGATCCAGAGGACAGGGACTAGACGCTTCATCATAATCAAGTAATTTAATGGAAGGGGTTTTGTAATTAGCTTTATTTGTCTTGGGAGGATCTTTAGCTTCTAATTCTTTTGCTGCAGGTTTTTGAAACTGTGATTCTACAATAGTTGGATTGTTGCTATTGTCCGTTATATTTTGTGCTATCGAAGGAAATTGTTCTACACCATTGATTCTAACTTGCTTGTGTTGTTTTAATTTTTCTACTGGCTCAGTTTCTTCATTGCTCATTGGTTGAACGACCTGTCCATCGTTCTCCTCTGATTTTTCTGCTTCTTCTGCTTTTCCTGCTTCTTCTGTATCTTCTGCGTCTTCTCTTACGGATCTGGCCCAGACAGGTTCATCTTCCATGACAGTGTCTGACTGTTGAGGCATCGTTTTTTGCTTTGAATCTGTTTCTTCAATCAAGTCTTTTGATGTCCATGATTTCCGTGGGAAAACCTCTCCAACAAACTGTCTTGAGTTTTTAACTAACCGCTGTAACATAGGCGTAATTTTTTGACTCTGCATTTGACATTGGGTAGTTAACTCATTAATCCAAGATAAAAATATCTTTGCGAAGTCTTTGACGCGAAAGGGCACAACCAGCATCAATGCCACAATGAGTCCTGTAATCGCGACAAGCAATGTTCCATTAACAGACACATACAGATTTAAGGTTTCTGCAAATATTTCACCAACAATACCACCTAATCCGAATCCATTGATACGATCCGTTGATAATGCATTATGAAACAACATACTAATCGATGTTGCACTAAGTAATAACGAGACACTTTCTTGCCAACAAAGCAGTGGTTTTTTATCAAACAATAATCTAATAGCAATTGTTCCCATAACAACAGAAACAAATATACTACAGACCCCAATGCCACGATAAAGACCCCAAGCAAGGTCCTTCCCAAACGGTCCCATCCATTGCTTTTCAAAAAGAAAAGACACCAAGCTAAATGTGATAAAAATATCGCTTACCAAAATCAAAATACCAAGAATCTCTTGATATGAAGACACAGAGGTAACGGTCTTTGTTTGCTTCTCTTGATCGCGATTAATGCGCCTGTTTTGCTTTGAACTCGTTTTAGACATGTAAAGCAACGATAGCCCAAGGAATCGTTCGTTCCAAAAAATCTTTTCCTCTTTTGTGCACTATTTTGTTTGACGCCCTATAAATACCTTTCTAAAGTCTTTTTCACCATGAAGATACCGAATCACCGTTACGTCACACTCATCTTCTGTATCTCTGGATTGATTGGAATCTCAAGTATCATGGGCTGTCGTCAAACATCCAAACCATTGAGAGATATGCGTACAACCGCACCATCAGTATTTCTGAGCACAGAAGCCCTCTCAATTGAGAATGTTTCGCCAGATCCACTCATAGACATTCTTGCCACAGAGAATAAACGCTGGATGAACTCCAAAGAGACATCCCCCTCTTATCCACCTATCTATTATCTTGCCTACCGTGTCCAAGATCGTGACACGGTTTCTATTGTTGCAGAAGATGGAACACTCCACAGTAAAGATACCCATCAAGCACGTACATTAGACACTGAAGTACGTGTTGGACAGCCATCATTTGATAATCGTCATCCTTTACACAAAGATTCTCTTCGTTTCTTGGATTCTATTCCTAAAACCGATCGCATCGCTCAAACATCAGATCCTTCAGCCATTGCACACCATGTGTGGTTAGCAACAGATCGAAGATATCGTGAAGCACTACAACAATGGCAACGTGTTCAAACAAACCAAGCCCTTGCAGAGACATCCAATAACAATGTCGCAGATTTTACATTAAGAGAGCCTGTCTTTTTTATCGAAGCACAAAAAGACACAACATTTGATCACAACATTTGGATGACGCGTTTAAAAACCTGTTCATTGCGTTCTAAAAAGCATGTTGCAACACGTGCTACCTGTAGTCTTGAAGTCATCACAACAACCAAGTTTTTTGTCAATTCTGAAAACAGCAAAATTCAAACGTCGTCACGCCGTGCTTTATTAACGATCAGCGTTGGTGTTAAAACCCCTGATGGCACACCATTAACAAGAACCAACACATTTTTTGCTGAACATCCTTCTCAACTTCCAAAACCACAAGCCATCAATACTGCCATTGATACATTACATCAACAACTCAACATGCTGCATGATGCACCTATTGCAGCCCCTTATAGTGGACCTGTCATTTTACAAGGACGTGCAGCAGCCGTGTTCCTTCATGAAGTATTTGGTCATCGTATTGAAGGGCATCGACAAAAAAATGAGTCCAGTGGACAAACGTTTTCAGCAAAAATAGGTCAAAAGATCATGCCCGATTGGCTAACCATTCGAGATGATCCAACCCTAACCACAATCAACAGAATGTTTTTATCGGGACATTATCGTTATGATGATGAAGGCGTAGCCGCATCTTCGGTCACGCTTGTTAATCATGGAATTTTAAAACAGTTTCTAATGAGTCGCACACCTATTCCACAACATCAAACATCCAATGGGCATGGACGTCATAGTTTAGGATTGCCTGTCGTTAGTCGACAAGGTGTGCTTTATGCCGTTGCCACACAAACAGTTCCTGATAAGCAATTAAAAAAACTTCTCTTAGAACAGGTTCTTAAACAAAAGAAAACCTACGGCATGTTAGTCACAGATATCAAAGGTGGCATCACACAAACCACACGTTTCGATTCTCAATCGTTTAAAGTCAATCCTTCATTAGTGTATCAAATTTACCCTGATGGCCGAGAAGTCTTAGTGCGAGGCATTGATCTTGAAGGCACTCCTCTCATTGCATTAGGCTCAATCATTGCAGCTGGACAAAACACTGAAGTTTTCAATGGTGTTTGTGGTGCAGAAAGTGGGTGGGTTCCTGTCTCTGCTGCATCACCAAGTCTACTATTAAATCAAATAGAAATTACACGCGATAGTCAAACATCCTTTGTGCAAACACCATCATCCTCTATAAATAACAATGATCTCTAAAACACATCACATCAATTTGATTATTATAGCACTTGCTATTCTTGTCTCTAATAATAACATCACAGTCCTTAATGCCACACCCATTACTGCGACACCTGTTATTGACAATTCTATTGTAGAAGCACTGGCGCAAGAAATAAACCAAGCTCAAAAACGACTAACTCAACCTGACGCACCTGTTCCTTATTTTATTGCATATAAAATAACGCAGGTCGATGTTCGTGATGTCACAGCCAGTTTGAGTCATATCACCGCATCTGATCACAGAAATTTCGTTCACTTAGAAGTTTTTCTTCGTGTTGGAGATTATGATTTTGACAATACAAACTTTGTTCTTCCTCGACAAATTTCTGTCGATGGAAATACAACGATCTCTTTACCCATACAAACAACACCAGAAACGGCACGCAAAGCAGCTTGGCTTGCGACAGAACAAGCCTATAAAGAAGCACGTCGTCAATATACCGCTAAACAAACTGCCTTAACAAAAACAAACCTCTCTCCTAGTTATTCCCAAAGAACACCTATCATTCAAACAACCATACAAAAAACAATACCTCTCTTAGAGAAAAAACAACTGAAACATTTATCACAAGAAGCATCTTCATTGTTTGTCGGATATAATCATATCCGTGAATCACGTGTTGCTTATACCGATTTTGTGGAATATCGATGGTATTTAAATACCGAAGGAACACGTGTCAATGATTCACGTCGTATTCGAGGAGCTATTGCCGTTGCCTCAACGCAAGCCTCTGACGGAGAAATTCTTACCTTGTTTGACAGTTATTATGACAATGGACAAAAAAACTTCTTTTCAAATACATTAATCCAACAAAAAATCAAACATATGATTGGACGGTTAAAACAATTACAACATGCACCTGTTCAATCTCCATATATAGGGCCTGTATTATTTGAAGATACAGGTGCAGCAGACATTGTTCGATATTCTTTAGCACCACATTTAAGTGGAACTCCTCCTCCAGAAGGTATCTCACCATCACAGCGTGATCTTTTTGGCGCATTGACTCAACGAATAGGGCTTCGTATTACACCAACGTATCTTGATCTTATTGATGATCCAACGTTGCATTATTTTGCAACACATCCCTTGATTGGTGGTTATAAATTTGACGATGAAGGTGTTGGTGCTGCTCGAGTTACCATTGCTAAACATGGCATTCTCAGAACATTGCTTATGAGTCGAACACCGTCATTGTCTGTCAAACAAAGCAACGGACATGCGCGTCGCTTTATTTTAGGATTATATTCTGGAACACCGACAAATCTATTTTTAAGATCAAAAAAAACGCACTCAAAAAAACGTCTCTAT
Organism: Myxococcales bacterium; assembly: GCA_014238595.1. GTDB lineage: Bacteria > Myxococcota_A > Polyangia > Haliangiales > J016 > JABAAV01. The sequence goes on from JABAAV010000001.1 coordinate 13,440, forward strand.
AAAAAACTCATCTCAGAAGCTAAATCGCAAAGACTTCCATATGCATTAGTCATTGGTCGTCTTGAAGATCTGGCCATTACGTCTCATGGTGAACGAAGCCGCTTAGAATTGGTCACATCACTGCAACAAACAAACACAAATACAATACCTTTAGCACTGGAAGCATATCGTCTATATATCAATGGAAAACGAGAATGGGTTCGTGGTGTTCAACTAAAAACCATACCGGTTCGTGCATGGAAAGATATTTTGATGACAGGAAAAAAACATACCGTTGTCAGCTTTCTTGCCACTGATGAAACGGTGTCTACTTTATATTTACAAGGAAGCACTCACGGCTTTGCACCTTCTTCAGGCATTGAAACCAGCATCGTCACCCCATCGCTTCTCTTTAAAGAATTAGAAACAACACAAGGTTCAGAATACAAAACATCAATGCCTAAAATTCCTGCACCATAATCATTTATATCGCATCATAAACACAGATTATTATTACGATCTGATGATCGCTATGCATTGTTGTTATAATACTAAATCAAGAACGAATATCTAAGCATCTCTGTGACAATCGTTCAGACCAATTATTACAAGATGTCTTGTGATTAAAATATGACTCTTAATATATTAATAACGATCGCAATATGTTGTTGATGAGTGATGGGAATCTCTTCAAAAATCTCTGTTGGCATATCAAAGATCGTGAATGATGGATATGTTTACTCAACCACAACAGCCAACATCGATCCGACACACATTTCATCCATGGTGCCTTCACCCCATATAACATCCTGTGATGGCAATAGTTGACCATCGATCAGTGGTTGATTTTCTTCAGTGTTATCCCAATGACATTCTAATTTAAGCTTATCTCCATAATTAATCCGCACTGGACCATTGGCCAATTCATAATAATCCTGCCAATTATAATCCCACCGTGGAATGGAGATAAGACAATCATCATCTCCATTGCTTCGTTCAATAGTCATTGCGGCTTGTGTGCCTAGTGTATGCATATGAATAAATGTTTTATAAACATCAAACGATTTACCTTCTGAAAAAACCAACGTTGGATCATATTCAACCGAATGAATCACATCAGGCTTGCCTGCAGGAATCAACATTCCATCTCCAACCAACCAATCAAGATCTAACCATGTCAATGTCACCGCTTCGTGTTCGATAGCATCATCGATTTTCAAATCAATTGATGTTTGATCCGACTGAGGAGAATCCTCCAGCGCATTGTAATGAATCTGTAAAACAATCAATGATCCTGGTTCAATAGGTATCCCTAAGCCATCAGGAAGATCATGTCCTGAAAGACCAGGTGTCCATGATCCAACGATACCTTCAATAGGACCACCGGATGCACCAAAACAGGTATAGCCTGCACCTGCATCATTGGCATCAAGTCGTTCATATTCAGCGACTTGGTCAGGGGAAACAAGAAATGCAATAAGATGATGCGCACTTCTCAGGTTTCTAGGAATCGCGTTAAATCCCGTAACATATTTTCGTTCTGTATATTCTTGAGGCCATCGCAGCAAAAAACATCGATAATCATCAGGAAATTTTTGAGGTGTATATTCCTCGGCTGTTAATGTCAGAAAGACACGACTCAGCCCCTCTCGCTCGTTATCTCTTGTTTGAGGCGTAGTTTCTGGATCTCCTTTGCGCATTCCACCATTGACCCACGAAACGAAAGTCTCGATTTGGTCATCGGTCAGTGAGCAATCGTATTTATAAGTATTGCATGTATTATCAGGAGGTCATGGTGGCATTACTTTATTTTAAACATAAGCTTTAGAGAATCGTCATATCTGTCTAAAACAAAAGGACCAACCTGACCTTCGGGGTGACATGAGACACATTTTGCATCAACAATTGCTTTAACATGTTCATAGTAGGTTAATGTTTAACCACTCGAAGTCGCCATTTCACTATCCGTGTCATCAAAGCATCCGACAAGCAACACAATAGCAACAAACCCTGCATTGAGTCTAATCGTTTTAAAAAGCATCGCTATAGATTCCTTAAGTAAGATCCTATCTTTGATGCCTGATCATTGCATGGATGATCAAATCCCAAACGATTTTATTGAGATGCTATGGCTGTTACTTAACGACAACACCAAAAAGCGACCCTAAACACATTTCATCCGTCGAATTCTCACCCCATCCAACATCCCGTGGTGGCAACAGTTGTCCATCAACCCGCGGTTGATTTTCCGCAGAGTTATCCCAAGTACATTCTATAGTAATCTTGTCTCCAGGATTGACTCGAATAGGACCATCAGAAAATTCATAGAAATCTTGCCAATTAAAATCCCAACGCGGAATCGAGATAATACACTCAGTGGTTCCATTTTTTCGTTCAACCACCAGCGATGTTTTTGTGCCTAGCATATGCATGTGAAGAAATGTTTGATAAAGATCAAACGGACGACCTCCGCTGAAAAACGACGTTATATCTTTTGAAAACGAATGAGACACATCAGAGAGACCGGCAGGGATCGTCATTGAATCTGCAAGCCACCATAGGGGATCTGCCCATGGCAATGTAATCGCGTCATGTTCAACCATATCATCAAGTTTTAAATCAATCGATACTTGAGCCGCTTTAGGAGCGCTAGTCAATGTATTGTAATGAACCTGTAAGACAATCAGTGCACCTGGTTCAATGAGGATACCTACACCACCAGGAAGATCACGCCCTGAACCACCAGGTGCCCACACTCCAACGACCCCTATCACAGGACCACCAGATGTACCAAAACAAGTATAGCCTGCACCGACCTCATTGGCATCAAGTCGTTCATACTCAGAAACCTGAGCAGCGGAAGCAAGAAATGCGAGAATGTGATGCGCACTTGCTAGATCACCAGGAATCGCATTAAATCCAGTAACATATTTTCGTTCTGTATATTTTTCGGGCCATCGTAGTAAGAAACACCGATAATCATCAGACATTTGTTGTGGTGTATATTCCTCGGTCGTTAATGTCAGATCAACACGACTCAGCCCGTCTTGATTGTTGTTTCTGGTTTGGGGTGTCGTTGCTGGATCTCCCTCAAGCATCCCACCATCGACCCAAGAAGCAAAGGTATCAATTTGTTCATCGGTCAGTGATCGATCGTATTTATAGGTATTACAAGTGTTGTCAGGAGGCCATGGTGGCATCACTTTCGCTGTCACATAAGCCTTCGATACAAGACCATGTGATTTGACATCGTCATAAGTATTTAACGCAAAAGGTCCGATCTGACCGTTGGTATGACATACAACACAGTTGTCATCAACGATCGGTTTAACATGTTCGTAGTAAGTTAATGTTTCTCCACTCGGAGTCGCTTCAGGGCTCTCTATAGCCGTAAGAGAAGAGCATCCAACACTCAACAAAATGACACCAAGCCCTACACTTAATTTAATCTCTTTACAATGCACTTCTACGTTGTACTTAATCCTTCATATATTTGTCAACAATAATCAAATCACCCTCTTTTTCGAGGCAGTTTAAGCCAATAATTAATTAAAAATTACGCTTTGTTGAGAACCGATTGTTCAAAACAAGCCAAAAATGCACGCTCATCAAGATTAGTACCAATGGCAACAGCACAGCTTAATGAATCACCGTCATAATCATCAACAGAAACACGGATGCCAACACGATGAATAACAAAACCACGCTGCTTTGTTGCATCAACTCGACCATCAACACCGTAAATCAATCCTTTGATACGAATAATAGATGCAGGTAACAATGCCAGTGCTTCAGATAGACTCTCGATATCATAGGTGTCTGATAAACGAACAGATAGCTCCTCCATATCATCATCTCTGTGTATAATCTGTTGTTTTGCATTGTTGTTGCTTGTAATAGAGGCTGATCGCCATGGATCTGACAAAAAATCCAAAACGGCATGCGCTTGTTGATCAGGCAACAACGAAAGTTTAGCGGCTTTGGGGTTATCGGCTTCGAGTGCAGGTTCAATCTTCACCAACGCATCCACAGCACCTTCTCTATCCATTTTGCTTAACAAAAGAATGTCAGCATACCGCACTTGTGCTTGTGTACTCGGACTTTGTTTACAAAAATTGTCATATTCAAATGGATCGACCACGGTCATCACAGCAAACAAATACGCAAACGTGGCGATAGCTTCAGAATGCAATGTCCATGCCATAGGCAGTGGATCAGCAAGACCTGTTGTTTCAATGAACACCATATCTAAATCAGGGGCTTCTGAGATAATCTCGCGCAGTGTTGTTTCTAAATCATCTAACAATGCACAACACAAACATCCACCAGGCAGTTCAATGCGTTTAGTCTCAACAGGAAGCAATAAATTGTCGATACCAATGCTACCAAATTCATTAACAATCACAGCACATCGCACATCACGCTCCTGACATTGTGACAGCAAACGTCGAATAAGCGATGTCTTGCCACTCCCCAAGAAACCCGTAATAATGACGACAGGAATTTTCATCAAAGACACCTTTGCATTCTATTCATCGGTTCCTATCAACTATTATTGGCACAACAATAAACAGGTTCGATAAAGTTCTGGCGGATCTGTCGGACAATGGGGAATCGTTGCTATCGTTCCAGTCCAATCTTGCTCAGAAGCTGTTGGAGCATCTTCTTGATCCACGGATACTTCCATGTGAACGTTTTGTTCAACCACATCGCCTCGTGTTTGTTTTGGACAAAACTGTATACGAACTGGGGCAAGAACGACATGATCGACCTGTTGTGATTCTATCTGAGCACGCACCGATATTGTTATCAGTGAGTCCTCGATAGTATCGGAAAAGACTCGATATTGAAGGACGGTCTTCCCTTCACAAATTCGTTGAGTGGTTACTTGATACCATAAATGAAAGCCACCTTGGGATCCTAAGGCTAATGACGCAACAACTGGTTCTTCGTTAGACCATGGCCCTCGATCATCACCAATCGACACAGCAACCTTCATATCACCGACATCATAAGGATCACAAAATTCTTCTGTTGGAGCACCACAAGCATTCATCACAAGAATGCTTGCTATCAAACATTTAAACCATATCGTCATAGGGAATGTCATCTTACAACAAAGACACATTAAAAAGAATGGGTTGAACAACCCCACCTTGAACATGTTTTGCGGTATACTCTATTTTCTACAAATAACCTTATGCCTAATACAATCTCCCATCTAAGAAACAATACACAACGTGGCATCATGTCCATTGTGATGCTTTTTTCATTTATAGCCATGTCATCCATGGCGCTGATGCTTATCTTTTTACAAGATTCCTATCGACAAGAATCTATCCGCGAACAAGTTCTTGCAAATCTCGCATTAGCAACAACCTATGTTGTTCAACAAACAGGGTATCAAACAAGTGCTTCAGTGTTTCCATTTCCAGTGGGGAACATCCAATCTAACCCAATATCTAGAATTCATGCAGGGATCACAATCAATAGCAACAATGACATTGTTTATGCAGCACATCCATGGGAAACTATTACACCTCTTGGTCTCAATCTCAATGATGAAATCTTGTTTCTAGGATGCACAGCAACCGATATTGGTACCGGACCATTAGGATGCAGCTCAAGTAATGTGACCTGCTATGAAAGACACTGTAGCTATCACGGAACATGGTTTGGCACATCGAGTCATTCTGGTTTTGGCTTCAACCCTATAGAAACAAACATCAATGCGCGATCAGCAATCAATGAGATTTTGTTCTCAAAACCTGACGACTACGCGACACCTTTGCTTGTTTTAGTTCTAGATGCTTCTTATTCTATGATTTTAAACAACAGCGGAACGATAGATACAACAGGAAATTCTGCCTATGATCAATTAAGTGCTGTTGTTAAAGAGCTTGTTGATAATTATATCAATAAATCGGCCAATAAAATACAAATTGCTATTGTACTTTACAGTGTTGAAGAAGAACTTTCCGATCTAACCAGAATTATCAACTTTGGTGGCTATAATTCATCAACAACTGGTTTAGATTCAATTCTCACACCGTTAGAAACTGCTACCGTTACAAATCTGCTTGATAACAACCATCCCAAAGACAATCCAAATACAGCAGGGGCAACACGAACCGATATTGCTCTAAGAAAAGCCGAAGAAATGTTAGACGCACATTTTCGTATTACTGATAGCACAACGGATACAGATGGCTTACACAAAAACCGTGGTTACGTTATCTTGATTTCGGATGGTGCACCGCGTGCTGAAGATAGCAGTTGTTCAAATTTGATTGATGGTGCAACAACAATTACAGAAAGTACTGTCAATGCCGCAGAGTCTTTAAAGAACAAATATAACCTACTCACATTGCTTATTCAACGAGATATCGACGGTCAAACAAGTGAAGACGACTCGACCTGTGGCAGCATTACAACAACAGATGGTTTTGCATCATTTATGTATGGCATTGCCTCTGAGGCAGAGCCCTGTGGTCGTAGTCATGCTGTGAGGGTTCCTGAATATGGTCCAGCCACTGGAGTTAGGGATACTTTATCATGGGTTATTGAACAACAAACATCAGGAAGAGGTACGACTTATAGTCTGCTAGCAGGAACATATTGCACCGTCCATCCAACAGGGAGACGCATAAGCGGGACAGCGGACTGGGATATTTACTCACTCTTTTTTGGTGATTGTGTCGATGGTGAATGTATAAGGAAAGATTCTTATGGAAACGAAATTACTGATGCGTTTGGTAACTCTGTTGTTCCAGAAACCGGTCTTTTTGGTACCATTGCTGCCGAATGTTCCGTCACATTAAAAACAATTTCACTGCAAGGTGGCAATCCTTGGGCACCTGTTTCCACGATCAGCCTCAATCAACAAAAACAAATTGAAACCCCTGTTCTATTTATTTCTAGGGGATCCTCTTCCTATGGGACAGAATATCGACTGAGAGCCATTGATTATGAAGAATACAGTCCTGGAATAATCACCTCAGAAAAAGATGACTTTGACCCATACAACAGTACCATTGGAGCCTCAGCAGATCGAAATGAACTTCTCGGAAAAATTATTACGGAACATTGGAACATTGTTATCGATCACGATAAATATAAAGATGTTCTTCTTCGACCGGATATACCCCACACAGATCCCTTAGATGATTGGCCACAAATTCCTCCGAATGTGAATTTTAACAATGTCTACGAGTACTACTTCATTACAGGTTATGATTCTTCGGACAACGACATGAAAGTTTTTCTCAATAAACATGCCTGTACCGCATTAGCTCAGGAAGATTACAATCTTATTGTCCGACTTAACAAAGGTCGTCTCATTTCTAATTAATGTTGCATTTGTCCCACACTTGTCCAATTCACGCTTTTCATTGAGGGACATCTTTTGAATATTTATGGACAAACCCGAACCAATTGAGTTATCATAAGCATCCGCTTTACTTAGGTAATTCATGCGTTTATTTCCTCTATATTTGATGTTTTTAGGTGTTGTGTTGAACACAGGATGTACCGAGTTTGATCCTGCTACCTGTGTGGGGACGTTGTGTGATCAACCTCCACAGCCATCCTTTGATGGTCAATCCAATGATGGTCAATCCAATCCAAGTTCTACAGAGATATCTTGTGAAACAACCACCGATTGTAACAATGGTGAAACATGCATCAACCAAATCTGTCAAATGGCACCTTGCCAACAAACATCGCATCAATCTCAACCCCCTCTTGGAGAATTTAAACGATTCAAAGATGATCAAGAACTCATCGTCATTGGTAACACAACAATGACATCCTATGCCCCTACACTTTTTTCGATTGATCCTCTGGATAAAAACACACCAGAATTTAGTGACAAGATCGTTGATGTTGCAGGAGGACGATTTGAAACCCGTTATGAAAACCTTATTGCTACCATCGTAGAAGATACCCCGATTCTTTATATTCAACGTGACTCCAATCAAATATTGAATTTAGATTTTATTCCTGTGGCCATTGCTAGCGGAGATATTGACAATGATGATCTTGATGAAATCATCGTCTTGTCATCAGAGGCACAAATGGCGATTTGTGACATTGATCGAAGCACCTGTGAAAACCACGCTTTGCCTCGCAATACCAAGGGCATTGATTTAGATGTGGCCGATCTCGACCGAGATGAATATCAAGAAATTATATTCCTTCTTACAATCGAAAATATTCCTACCCTGTTAGTGTGGAATGCAGACAGTGCAATCACAGAACAACCAGATCAAATTAAATATATACCCGAGACATCCTATCAACGCATTGCTGCTGGAGATCTAGATGGTGATGGTCAAGCCGAGATTGTCGCCTTACAAGACAGTGAATTTGTCCTCTTGCCTTTCTTTGAAGATGCTGTGCACCTCTATCATATTACTGGACGTACACTAACACAAATTGATGACTTCAAGATTGATCGATCATCGATTGATCTGACAACAGCGGACTCCAATGGCGATGACAGACACGAGCTTTTTATTCTTCATAACGAAAATAAAGTTGATCATTTTGAATGGACTGGCATTACCAAAGCAACGAAGCAATATACCTCAACCCTCAATACATCTGGAACTGGGCTCGTTGCTTTTGATATTGACAATGATTCTTCATACGCACGTTTGATCGTAGGACCTGAGTTAGTCTCTGCTGAGGTCGTTCCTCTTACGGTCATGTTTTTTCCGCCTTATTCATCAACCTATAGCGACAGTGAAAGTACTATTATAGTTGGTGAAACAGATGGTATCTCAGAACATGTAACGGAAAGTATTTATCTTTCAACGGGATTCGAAATTGGAGTCAACGTAGAATTTGCTGGTATTGGTGCGAGTTTGGCAACAGATATCAAACAAGAAACATTGAAAATAAAATCACAGACATCTTCTCAGTTTGTTGGAACCACTTATTATTCCTCGGCAGAACCTGAACGATTTGGCACCGAAGATGGATTAGTTGCCTTAGCTTCGGGCTGTTTTCATAACTATATTTATGAAGTGTTTGATCCACTGTTCTACCTATCCGAAGAATCAGAAGGCGCAGCAGGGTCATTTTCCCTTTTGTTTCCTGTAGGCGGCACGGTGACACAATGGTCACTCAATCGGTACAATGCCATGGCACAGTACGTTCCTCATTTACCTATTATCCGTTCTAATCATCAAATAGGAGTCCTTGATTCTTATGCTCTAGAACCAGAAACATTAACAGGTCTTCCAGTATCGCCTGAAGATAATATCTTCAAAGAAAGAACGACCCTTGCCGTCAGTGATCGGGCGACATCGCGTTGGGCATTGCAGATTCGTGAAAACACAACGACAGAAAAAGCCTTACTGACTTCACTCGGCATCAAAGGTAATATCAAAGTTCCTGGATTTACATTTGGTGTCAACACCACAGAGGGGTGGGGAAAAGGATATGGGCTCTCTATTGGTTCTCGCGCCTCTTTTGGTGGATCTATTCCACCGATTGTTGATGATCAAACAACACCTGAAAATGAATATAATATTCACAAATATAGCTTTTCACCCTATGTTTACAGAGAGCGCTACACAGACTTAGAAGGCAATGACGCAGCCTTTTATGTCATGAACTATATTCTAGTTCCGTAACCGTCGGCATCAATATTTACCTATGACACGATATCTATCTGTGATTTTTTGCATCCTCATGCTGACAGCATGTGTGGATTATCTTGAACCTGGAGAATTGGGCACATCTCGTTTTTTTGCTGAAGTTCGAGGAAAAACACCACTGCCTATTACACCTCCCATTAGTGATCGCGATGGCAATGTCTATGTATTGTATGGGAATGATGGAATTTTTTTATCGACATTTATCGGACACACTCAAGGAACATGGACAAGCGGATGTGATTTTCACAAAGTTAAAGAAGAACCGATCATAGGATGGGTGGGTACTGCCCAACATAGAGCATGGTATTGGTCAGGACACTCGTTGGCAGAATTGTCAGGAAAAACAGGCACATGCAATGTTGTGTTGGATAAAGATCCATTAAATTCTGCAAATATTTTTTTTCATGGGGTTATTCCTTGGATACGAGAAACTCCCTCACAAACAACAGTCCTTGCACTGATGAAAACAGGGATCAATCCATCACTGGTTCACACGGTCATTGATTTAGATCTTGGGCGCTATACAAACAATCGAAAATTTGAACCCACCGATGCTAAAAACATTTCTGTCCTTGGTGTGGGTGCACATCGTGATACTGAACGAGGTTTTTTCTTAACCCAATATGAACAAAATAATAAAACAATCACCGCAGGCATTGCCTTGGACAAAGATGGCAAAGAAATTTATCGAACATTTATCTCATCGATGCCCGTTCTTTCTGATGATGAAACCATCAAAGCTGCTGGTTATCTTCTATCTTCTGATGGCGCTGCTGTCGTAGGATTGTTGAAAACAGGACATTTACTATTTTACAATCACCATCAAGGCACATCTTGTATTCAAACTGCTTCAGAAATCATCCAACATTCTTCTGGATTAGCACCGATTGGAATCCATCAATGGGATGGTCGTTTGTGGTTGGTCGGCCTGTTAAATAATCAACCAGCGATTTCAGCACTCAATCCTTCTGTAGAACAATGCTCAGCACGAATCGAAACAGCATCAATATGGAATACCAGTATACAGGCCAGAAATAAATTGGAACAAGGTGTGACCGTTCTTGATCAACGCTCTGCACCCACCGAACAATATAGATGGAA
>JABAAV010000001.1:24283-27333 GCA_014238595.1 Myxococcales bacterium
TATGGGTGCCTTTCCTTTTCTTCATGCCTATTCTCCTGATAAACTAGCAATTGACACCACGGGATGGATCATTGCAGGACCTAGTTTTTCATTTGATGGAAACAATACCATGACTTCTATCGCTTTTATTTCCATAGGCATTAGTTATCCCTAAATCATCGACATTTTCCACATCCAATCTTCATGAAAATTCTCCTCAAATCCTTTCATCATAACTTGCATCGTATGGATAAAATACTACTCTGTTTGATCATCATTGTAAGTTCGTGTGTATCATCGCTAATCCACGCTCAACATATTGATGAAGATATCGAGGAAAATATCTTCTTGGAAGATGAAGAGACAGAAGAAGATCTAGATCACTCATCACACACTGCCCATACAGATTCTAAAAAAAAAACAGAGCATGAACACACAAAAGAAAAGCATCCTCTTGATACGATCACTGTAGGTCAGGATGTTTTTCTATCCACCTCACACAGCAATGTTAGTAATGCAAAAGATCTCTCACTCAATGGATATATATTACCTCAATTCATATTCAGATATCGACCCAGTGCAAAACCACGAGATTTATTTGAATATGGCGCCAATGAAACCAAAGCAGGCATTCAGTTTTTAGGGCATTTATCTGCCCATTGGGGTTATCAAATTGAACTTATCTTTAGTTCAAATGGATCAACAACATTATCTTCTACAGAACTTGTTGATAGTGATGGCGATAAAACACCTGACACAATTGCGACACAGTCTGATTTTATTCCAGGGCTATTTATTGAACGGGCTGCCATTGAATTTTATCCATCACAAAAACTTTCAATCGCCCTAGGACAATTGCGGATTCCATTTACAGTACAAGCACAAAGCTCAACCACAAATTTATTGTTTCCCGAACGCAGTGCTTCAACAGAAGCCTTTATTACGGGCACAGACCTAGGTTTGCTGCTTTCTCTGAGAAGTGAAACCGGAATTTTTCAAAGCCATATCGGAATTTTCAACGGAACAAATGCTAAACCTTTTGCTGAAAGCAATGAACGAGGTCTTCTGTATAATGCCAGAATGGACATCAATCCATTGGGATTATTTCCTTTCTCAACAACGGATATACAACGGGTAGGATTACGCCTCGGGTTTGGATGTGGAATTTTATATCGTCCATCACAAAGTTATGATGATACTGGGTTTGAACAAAGTCAAAGCCGTGATCTCAAAGGAACTGTCTCATTTCGTATGTCTTACCGCGGACTTTCGTTTCAAAGCGAATTTCTAAGAAGACAAAAAACGTTTAGTTTGCTTCATCGACCCATCGTTGCGACTGGTGGATATGCTCAAATTGCTTACTATTTCCCAACACCATTGATAGGATTTGCGCCCATTGCACGAATCAGCAACACTGTTCAAGATCAAAGCTTTGATCCGCGCTCCATTTACTGGGCCCGTGGCGGATTGACCTTCTACCTCTTTCCTAACAGTAAAAATCCAGAAGCGACTAAAATCACATTGTATTATACCTATGAAAATCGTATTACTGAAAAAGAAATTGCCCATGGAGGCTCGTTACAAGTACAAATGTTGTGGTAATTATTTCCCTTACCTACTCTGATTACAATGTCTATAACGAATACGAATACGCCTGTCCATATCAACCTAAACATCCGTGGTATGAAAACTTCAGCAACGGTTGCTATTAATGAGCGATGCGATGAATTACAAAAACAAGGAAAACACGTACATCGTTTGGGTTTTGGACAATCTCCATTTCCTGTTCCTGACCCCATCGTAAAAGCATTACAACTTCATGCTGAAAAAAAACAATACTTGCCTGTCGCTGGACTACCAGAGCTTCAACGAGCTGTTGCACAATATCATCAACGCACACAACAAGTTGAGATAGAAGAACAACATGTTCTGATTGGTCCAGGGTCTAAAGAACTTATGTTTCTACTTCAACTTGCTTATTATGGTGATGTGATCATACCAACACCAGCTTGAGTCTCTTATATTCCTCAAGCAAAAATTATTGGAAAACAAATCCATACACTGCCAACAAAACCAAAAAACAATTACCTTCTTGACGCTGAAACATTAGAAATTTTTTGTAAAAATGATCCCAAACGTCCACGTATTGTCATCTTAAACTATCCTTCAAATCCTACTGGAAAAACCTACAATGAAACTCAACTGAAGGATTTAGCACAGGTTGCACGTGCACACAATCTGCTCATCTTATCTGATGAAATTTACGGTCAACTTCATTATGAAGGTGCACATCTTTCTATTGCAAAATATTATCCAGAAGGAACAATCATTTCCAGTGGCTTATCAAAATGGTGTGGTGCAGGAGGATGGAGATTAGGAACATTTTTATTTCCTCCAAACCTTTATTGGTTATTTGATGCCATGGCAGCAACCGCTAGTGAAACTTTTACATCGACATCAACACCCATTCAATATGCCGCCATCACAGCCTATACACCCAATGACTTTATCGACAAATATCTTATTAATGCACGGCGTATTCTTCAAGCAATAGGAACATGGACAGCAAAACAATTTCAAAGCACAGGGGCTCATTGTCTTTCACCCAATGCTGCTTTTTATGTTTTTCCAGATTTTACATCACTCGATAATGTCCTCAAAAAACGGAACATCACAACATCACAAGAATTTTGTGACCAACTGTTTAAGGACACCCATGTCGCTGTACTTCCAGGATCCTATTTTGGACAAGATCCTTCTGAAATATCTGTTCGCCTTGCTTTTGTAGATTTTGATGGCAAAACAGCCCTCGAAGCGCTTCCAGAAGGACCCGTTGAAGAATCATTCCTTCGTCAATACTGCAATCAAACATTACAAGGTGTCGAATCTTTTTGCGATTGGATCAATCACTAACAATTGCTCTTGGTGTAAAACGGCTATTGATACAAGCATTACAATATTTTTTTGATACAACGGGTACAGTGTTTAAGACTCACTATCTTCAAACAACGTCTCTCCCTCACTCACTGCAATAGCTGATGACACAGCCAAATCACCTGTAACATTCATCG
>JABAAV010000001.1:27431-34509 GCA_014238595.1 Myxococcales bacterium
AGCCCTCACTCACTGCAATAGCTGATGACACAGCCAAATCACCTGTAACATTCATCGCTGTTCGGAACATATCCAACAGACGATCCACGCCTAAGATAAGCGCAATACCAATCACAGGAATATCAATGGCAGCAAGAACCAATGCCAACGTAATAATACCAGCGCCAGGCACACCTGCTGCACCCACTGAAGCCATTGTTGCGGTAAGAACAACGATTAACTGATCAGAAAAAGATAAATCAAGCCCAAACACTTGTGCAATAAAAACTGCCGCAACACCTTGATACAAGGCTGTACCATCCATATTGACAGTTGACCCTAAAGGCAACACAAAACTAGCCACTGTATTTGAGATTTTCAAATTCTTTTCGGCACATTCTATGCTCACAGGAAGTGTGGCGGATGACGAGGATGATGAAAATGCGATCAGCTGCGCAGGTTTAATCGCTGTTAAAAATTCTTTCCATTTTATCTTAGCGATAAAACGTAAAAGTCCGCCATACACCAAAACAACATGCAAAAACATTCCCAACAAAACAACCAACATATAGACAAGCAATGCACTGAGCACACTAATGCCACTTGCACCTAAGACATTTGCAAGTAGCGCTGCGACACCATACGGTGCGACAGCAAGCACCATGTTGATAATGACAATCATGGCTTGTTGTACCGTATCTAAAATACGAATAATCTCTTTGGATCGAATCGGCTCAATCAACGTTAGGGCAACACCCAACATCACAGCAAAAAAGATCACTTGCAACATATTACCTTCTGCCATGGCCTCTAAGGGATTGCTTGGAACAATGTTCAATAAATTATCAATCGTTGATGGACTCTCTGCAGCCATACCCATTTTTGTGCTTGCGTTCGATTGATATTCCCATTCAAGCGCGTGTCTATCTTTGTCAGAGACAAATTCTCCTGGTTTAATCGTATTGGCAAGCAAGAGTCCAAACGAAACAGCAATCGCTGTTGTAACTAAATAAATCCCTATTGTTTTGCCACCTAAACGACCCAACTTTCGAACATCCCCAAGACTCGCGACACCCACCAAAAGCGAACAAAAAACCAAAGGGACAATAACCATGCGAATCAATCGAAGAAATAAATCACCAACAGGTTTTATCGTATCGGTGATGACATACCCAATATGACTAATAGGCTCAGGTCGCTGAATAAAGCCTGTATTGAGTCCTGTTTCGTTGATCAATGCTTTGTGTTGAATTTTCAGCCAGGCTGTTATGATATCACCGTTTTTAAGCTGTGTTCCGTAAATACGTTCAAAGGCTTGTTCAAGCGGTATACGTCCTTCACTCAAAGCAATATCTTTCGAAAAAAGAATTTCAACTTTGACCCAATCTCGCAATGTTTCTTTGATCCCCTGATCGGTGTTTTTTTCCACATAACGAGTCTCTAATGCTGTCATATCAAGAGGGATCCCTGATGGAAAAGGAATCAAAGCGTTGCGTGAATCACTCGGAGAATCAGTCACGGCAAAACGTAACTCCACTGACGTGGCATCATTAATTTTATAGAAATCGTGCTCTAAAAATCGAGATTGTGGCCCCAAGGCAAGACCAATCACAGCACCAACAACCATACCTATGAGGATTTTGGTATAAATCTGCATTGTACTGTATAAAAACTACAATACATCAAACATTACTGACAACCCACAACTACAGCAAATACCATCAAATCAGTAACTTCATAGATAATAGATCTTTATTTATTAGTTCTTTGCTTCTGTTTTTGTTTGACAAACAAGTTAAAAGTAAGAAATATCCACCCAATGTTATGAAACGATCAGTTCGTGGCGGTTTAATACAAGCAAGCAATCCCCTCAACGACACAGCGTTAGATCTGTCTGAGGTTCGTCAAGCTATGGTCGACAAACATCTGACACTAATTGATGAAGCAGGTAAGAAAGATGTGCAAATTCTTTGTCTTCAAGAGCTCTTTAACACGCCTTATTATTGTCCAAGTAAAGATCGACGTTGGCTTGATTTAGCAGAACCCATTCCCGGCCCAACGACAGAGATGATGGCAAAAATTGCTGCCCTGCATCACATGGTCATCATAGTTCCTCTTTGTGAAAAAGAAAACGATCTGTACTACAACACAGCCGCTGTCCTTGATGCTGACGGAACATATTTGGGTAAATATCGAAAAAATCACATCCCTCATATCGCTGGATTTTGGGAAAAATCATTCTTCACACCAGGCAATCTCGGCTATCCAGTCTTTAAGACAGCCTATGCCACCATTGGAGTTTATATCTGTTATGATAGACATTTTCCTGAAGGCGCACGCCTTCTCGGGCTTGCTGGCGCGGAAATTGTATTTAATCCATCCGCTACTGTTGCAGGATTATCAGAACATTTATGGAGCATTGAACAACCTGCACATGCTGTTGCTAATGGTTATTTTATGGGCTGTTCTAATCGAGTCGGCACTGAAGCACCTTGGAACATTGGTGAATTCTACGGATCAAGTTACTTCGTTAATCCCAAAGGACAATCTATTATCCAAGCAAGCCGAGATAAAGATGAATTGATCGTTGCCGATATGGATTTATCTGAAATCGAAGAAGTACATCGTACATGGCCATTTTTCAACGACAGACGACCTGAATCTTATCATTCCATTTCTATGAAGAAACCTTAATTAAATGAAGACTCTTATCAAAAACGGAACTATTATTACCTCAATCGATCGCTATCATGGAGAAGTCTTAATTGACGATGGGGTCATTAAAGCTGTTGGTACATCACTGAATGTACAAGATTCTGTCGATCGCATTATTGATGCTAAAGATCGTTATATTATCCCTGGGGCCATCGATGTTCATACACATCTCGATATGCCTTTTGGTGGCACAGTGTCTGCCGATGATTTCAACACAGGAACCATTGCTGCAGCATGTGGTGGCACGACATCAATACTCGATTTTGCCATACAAAACCGAGGAGAATCTTTACAACAAGGCTGGGATAATTGGGCAGCAAAAGCCGAAGGTAAAGCTGTCATTGATTATGGCTTTCACATGATCATGAGCCAATACAATAAAGAGATTGGCAAAGAAATGCGAACCTTGTGTGATGGAGGTATTACCTCTTTTAAATTGTTTATGGCATATCCAGATGTCTTTATGTTAAATGATGGCGATATCTTTCGCATCATGCAACATGCAGCATCGTTAGATGCAATGGTATCTATGCATGCTGAAAATGGTAGCGTTATTGATGTGCTTATTGAACAAGCACTTAAAAAGAAAAACATTGAACCCACCTATCATGCTTTAACTCGCCCATCTTCTTTGGAAGCCGAAGCAACATCACGCGCATTGGTTTTAGCTGAGCTTGCAGGAACAACCATTTACATTGTCCATCTCACCGCCAAAGGAGCACTCGATGCAGTGACCCGTTCTCGCAATCATGGACATCTTGCTTTTGCCGAAACTTGTCCGCAATATCTTTTATTATCTCAAGACAGATATGATGAACCTAATTTTGATGGTGCGAAATATGTCATGAGTCCACCACTGCGTCCGAAGTCTATGCAACCATGGTTATGGCAAGGTCTTGCCAATGATACGATTCATGTTGTCGCAACAGATCATTGTCCATTTTCATTAGAAGACAAAGCATTGGGGAATACTAATTTTTCAAAAATTCCCAATGGGGCACCTGGTATTGAAACAAGAGTATCACTACTCCATCATGCCGGTGTTATCAATCATAAAATATCACTTCATAAATGGATTGATCTAATAGCCACAACCCCTGCAAAAATCTTTGG
This sequence comes from Myxococcales bacterium, assembly GCA_014238595.1. Classification (GTDB taxonomy): domain Bacteria; phylum Myxococcota_A; class Polyangia; order Haliangiales; family J016; genus JABAAV01. The sequence continues at coordinate 31,239 of JABAAV010000001.1, forward strand.
CATGTTTCCTCAAAAAGGAACCATTGCACCAGGTAGTGATGCCGATATTGTGATTTTCGACCCTAAGAAAACCTACACCATTTCAGCGAAAACACAAAAAATGAATGTTGACTACAACCCATACGAAGGCACAACAGTACAGGGTACTTGTGACATTGTTCTGTCTCGCGGTAACGTTATCGTTGAAAACAATCAATTTGTTGGGCAAATCGGACAAGGTAATTTTATTAAACGAAGCACCTGTAATAAAAAAGATTTTACGATGCCGACACAAGTTTGATTGTGCAGTTGTTATTGCGTTATTAACGCATCGGTTTCAGACGCTATCTCACCTTTCCAATCATTATCTCGCTGAGGACGTGCTTTCTGTTGTTTGGCTTGCTCTTGTATGTCAACTAAATCAGCATGCGTTGTAACATAGGGAATACTTTTACCTACCATTTCTGAAAGATGCGTGAAGGCATGTTGTTCCATAATATCAGAGAGCTGTTTCGTTAATGATTGAATAATCTCATAACCATGAAGCATTGCCCCTGTACAGATTTGAACTGTACTGGCACCAAATAAAATAAACTGCGCGGCATCTGCCCCTGTGACAATACCACCTATGCCCGACACAGAAACATCATCATGACATGCACGTGCAATTTCCATGACATGACGAAGCGCAATAGGTTTAACCGCTACACCAGAATATCCACCAGGGGTTGTATATCCTTCTACCGTTGGTTGAGGTCGTAATGTATCTAAATTAACACCTGCCAAGGATAAAATAGTATTTATGGAAGAAAATCCATCAACATTTGCGTTTTGTGCCGCATGCACAATAGGAATCGGTGATCCAATATTGGGTGTCATTTTTACCCACACGGGAAGTTTGGTCGCGTCTTTAACCCAAGAAATCACCTGCTCAACTCGTTGTGCATCTTCACCAAGCGCCATGCCCATTTGTTTGTCGGGCAAACCATGCGGACAAGAGAGATTAAGTTCAAATCCATCAACACCTGTCGCTTCAATTCTTTTGGAAAGTTGTTGCCAATCATTTTGATTGAGACTCGCAGCTATTGAAGCAATCACAGGACGATCTGAATAATTTTTCTTTAATTGCACCAGTTCTTTTTCCCAAATTTCAATGGGACGATCTGAAATCAATTCAATATTCGTAAACCCAATGACATTGTTTGTTTTAGGATCACGATATTTTGTATAACGAGGTGCGGTATTGATAATGATTGATGAATCTAAACAAATGGTCTTCGTTACAGCTCCACCCCACCCCAAATCAAACGATTTAGAAATGACACGTGCATTCGTTCCTGGAGGACCGGAGGCTAATAGAAAGGGATTCTTAAAATGAATACCATTGACTGTAATGGATAAATCAACCGACACGCCCCAAGCGTATCATAGTACTATGACTGTTCAAACATCCCTGGACTATAGGCAACAATTTTTCCTTCAAAGGCTGATGCTGCCACTGTAAAAGGTGAGGCAAGATAGAGTTGCCCTGGACCGCTTCGGCCATTGTAATTTCGATTAATGGCAGAAACCGTTATTTGATCTTCCGTTTCTGAAACCCCAGGGCCACATCCAATACAAGCACCACATCCCGGAGCAATAATCTGAACACCTGCTTGTTTAAATAAGGCGATATAACCTTGTTTTTCTGCATAATCGGCAACATAACGTGAACCAAATTGCAAAATAAATTGGACATTTGTCGCCACTTTTTTGGAACAACGAACAGCTTCAGTGATCACTTGTGCATACATGTCCACATCATCAATTTTTCCTGCGGTACATGATCCACCATAAGCAATATCAATAAACACAGGATCTAATTCTCGAATTAACATGCCATTGGTTGGATCAGAAACAATACCTTGTTCTGGAATTCCTGGTGTGGCCACCATGGGTTCTATGGTTGAAAGATCAATGGTGTGAACACCACCGGCATAGTTAGCGTTTTTATCAGGAAATACGAACTTTTGTTTTAATGTCGCGGCATTTTCTGAACGATGTGTTTTCAACCATGATAATAATCGCTCATCTCCTTCAACAATAGCACTGCGTGCAGTGCATTCAGTAGCCATATTTGCCAATGTTGCACGTTCATCAGGGGACAATGTCTGCAATCCTTCACCGACAAATTCCATAATACGATTTAAAGTATCCATGTTGCGTGCGTATTTTTTCAAAATAAATAACATCACATCTTTAGCAGCAACGCTAAGATTCAATGTTCCTTGAAGAACAAAACAAATAGATTCTGGAACTTCGATGGCGGTCATACCAGAAGAAATAAGTGCTGCATATTCCGTTGCACCAACACCCCATGCCAGTGCATTTGATCCACCACCCATACAAGTATGACTATCTGTCGCTTGAATAAAATCACCCGGCTCTATTATTTTTTCACGCGCCACTTGATGACATATTCCCGGAGACACACCTTGCTGTGCGCTATAATCTTTAACAGCTGTATGCTGTTGAAAATGACGTTGCATCTCTCGTAAAAGTTCTATTTTTTTTCCAAAAGGAACCATCCGTGGAACATCATCTGCATAAATTAAATGATCTTCAAAGACAGCGAACTTTGATGGATCGTTAATTTGATAGTTTTTTCCGTAATGATGTTCTAAAAACCAATGAACTTGTGCCGTTGTAAATTCGTGAGAATAACCCCCATCAACATGAACCCAAATAGATTCTCCTGGAACAACATACTCTTCACCATCAATACGATGCTTAGCTAAAATCTTTTCGCCCATTGTCATCGCGCGTTTTGGAGTTTTGTTCATTGAAATCAACCCTTTTTGGGATTGAATCGCTTTCATCAAAGGGAACAACCCACCATAGTGAACAACCATTTTACTGACAGGATCATAGCCTTGGGTAAACATATCAATCGGTATTTCAACACCAGCCTCTATCTGTTCAAGCAAGGAATGATCACCCATAAGTTGACCAATATTGATATTGTTGCGTGCATGAATCGGTGCGAATGAGGCGGCAATTGCTAAACGAATTCCCGAAAAAGCTTCACATTGTGCAGCTGTTTCACGTGAAGAACCAACACCTTTACGCTCACCAGAAACAATGACATCAAAATTACCATTCTTTAATGAATCTTCAGGAAACACGCGTTCACCATCAAGCAAAAATCCAGCGTATGCATTGCGCGCAATTTTATCAGGTTCGTAATCAAAACATGCCCATGCAGGTGTCATGGCATCAGTATTAATATCATCCAATAAATCTGATACAGATA
>JABAAV010000001.1:34607-56549 GCA_014238595.1 Myxococcales bacterium
CCCATGCAGGTGTCATGGCATCAGTATTAATATCATCCAATAAATCTGATACAGACAAATCAGCCATTGATAATGAAATCTGACCTTCAAGTTGTTGACGAATAACACTCAAATCTTTTGTCAGAAATAAGATTCGTTTATTCGGTGCTAATTGAAATGATGTTCTATTCATCATCATAGTCTATACCACAAACCATCCACAAACGGTCAGTCATTTTCGATATCAACACGTATCTCTTTTTGACCACAACAAGTTCGAATACCATCAACAAGACGAACAACATTGATCCAAGAGAGATCATCAGAAACAGAGAGTTTCGCAACCGTCAAACCAGAAACATTGACAGCTTCACGGAATAATTCGCGAACAAATGCTCGATCAATCGTTGGCGTATAACTTTTAACACATTTGCTTTCTCTAACTCTAGGCAAAGAGACACACACTTTAAAATCTTTCTGTGCGTACACAGAAATGATATCTGTTGATTTTGATACCTTTGATGACATAGAAAATTCTCGTATTGTACGATGCCAATCGGTTACCAAAAATCGAATCTGTTTCTCATTGTATTTTTTTTGTATGGCACGCACATCTTTGTATAGAACATCTTTATCGATCGCGAGATAGAAAGTCTCCATCGTTTTTGGAATATGCAGTGTTATGTCAGGTAACAACGACACAACAGGAAGCATCTCTTTGTCACGAACACCATCGGCCAACGCCAATCTAGCCCCATCAACAACAGGCCAAGATTTTTTCCCACAGGCCATTCCAAACATGCAACATAAAACAATACAGACCCAAAGGCGTTGTTGTTTAATATCTATCAATGTTTTTGTGCGCCACATCGAGAGCGTCATCAATCATTGCTTGCCGTTTGGATGCATTACCCCAGTCGTTTTGTATGGATTGAGACAATGAATAGATGGGATCATAATATAAAAACAATCCTGGCTTTACTGATGGCGCGGAATATACACTGATCCCTGTTTCAATGTTGTAATGTTCAAAGGAATGAATAGCTCGTTTTCCACCACCACCTGGAGCATCGACAACAAATGTTGGTGTATTGAATCCAGCAGTAATACCGCGCATTTGTTTTTCTAATCTGAGACCTGTAGACAAAGGCGTTCGTAAATCTTCAACGCCTTTAACCAAATCATGCATATAAATATAATAAGGATGTACATTGAGATATCCGAGGCGTTTAATTAACAATGCCATAGTTTCCGATGCATCATTGACACCGCGTTGAAGCACAGCTTGATTACGCACTGTTAAGCCCCTTTGAAACAAGAGCAACATGGCTTCCTGAGAAATTGAAGTAATTTCATTGGGATTATTAAAATGAGTATGAAGAACGACTTCTTTCCCTAATTGACGACCTCTGTCCGATATTGCAATTAAAGCATCCGTCCACGCATGATCAGATAAAATCTTTTGTGGCATCACTGCCGGTCCTTTGGTTGCGAAACGGAAACGACGAATATTGTCCAAGGAAAGAAGGGCATGTCCAATTTGCAAAATTTGTTCAGCACGCAAATTATAAGCATCACCACCAGAAACAACAATATCTTCTAATTGTGGTTGTGACTGAATATATTCAAACGCTTTGTCCCATCGATCAGCATTAACTTTCAATTGTATTTTTTCCACTTGATCCGTATCAATACCCACAGCATAACTTCGTGTACAAAATCGACAATACACAGGACAAGTATCCAAGGCTAAAAATAGTGCTTTATCTGGATAACGATGGGTTAATCCTGGCACCGGTGAATCACTTTGTTCTTTAAGAGAATCAAACCGAAGTTCAGGATGATCTTCCCTCAAACGAGAGGCAACAGGAATAAATTGTATTCGTAATGGATCATCGTATGGATTTGACCAATCAATTAAACTTAAAAGATGTGGTGATATGCGCAAACTCATGGGAGCACGTGCAAACCCTTGAGAAACATCCTCAATAAAATCATCAGAAACAAGACCTTTTAATACGTCTAAAAGTTTGCTTGGCTTAGTAATAGATTGTTTGGATTGCCATTTATAATCACGGAACGTTTCTGTTGATATTTCTTTATATGCTGGGATTTTTTCCCAGTATGAACCATCAACGATTTTGCGATGATCCATATCTTTGACATTCATGCGCATGGGGAAGGCTGCTTAACAATCTTATTTTTAAAAGAAATATTATGATCGATCCATACAGAAGAAATAGCGTTCGGCACATTATGATCTTCTAATGTTTCACGAAGAATTTGTAATCGCCTATTGAAATGCCCTATTAAAATAGGTGCCGGTGTACGATGGGCTTGTTCTAACGAACGCCCATGATAAGTAACATCCCCACCTAAGATCTGTGCAACAAATTCCCATTCTCTCTCAACAAGATGATCAATATTTGTTTTTGAGAAGAAAAATCCGATCATGTCATCGTTGACAAGGCGATCATAAAAATCAATCAAAATAGTACGCAGCGTATCGCCACCTATTTGGTCAAACAAAGATTGCATGATGTGACTATCTTGTATTATTCGCTTTCGCACCCAAGGGACTCACGACCCAAAGTTTGCGACGATCAGTGAGCCAACCCATTTCTCTAAACCATCCAATGGTATCTTTTAGTCCTTCACGTACTTCAGGATAACGGTATTGATATCCTGTCATGAGACTTTTGCGGTTGCTAAGCCAATAACTTGAGCTTACGTAATTTGCCGATTGTGGTTCAAAAACACGAATACGAGGCACATGAACTGTTTGTTCAAACCAACGCCAAACCTTTGCCACACGAGCAAATGATTCCTGTGTTTTATCCAAACGAATCCAAGGCAGATCAATGAGTTTACGTCCGGTGAGCAACGCAATATATTGGATAAATTCGTAATAAGAAATAATGCTGTTATCAACAACATTGTAATCTTCACCGACACCTTGATCTAGCTCAGCAACATAACAAGCAAACCCTGCAATATCCTCAACATGGACTGATGTTGTAATATAATTTCGTGTATCAAGCGGGGCAACACGTAATAGTCCCGTTGCAATCGCCAACATGATTCCACCGTGACCATAAGAACTGCCAGGACCATAGATAGGTGCGGGACGGACAACGGTTACAGGAAAACCATGTGTCTGATAGGCATTCCATAATAATTTTTCTTGTTTCCATTTAGATATTGAGTAGTCATTAACAAGCTCAGTGCCTTCAGGATGTTCGGCATCCATTGGTGTATTTTTCGGAGATGAAGAATCTTCATTGAATGGCAAATTATTTTTCTCACCATGTGCAGCTGTATGAGGCTTACCAAAGACACCACAGGTAGACCAATGGATAAATCGTTCAATGGGAGCGTGTTCTAGTGCTCGAAGTAGATTCTTCGTCCCATCTACATTGACTTTCATCAACAAAGAAAGCGGGGCGGTATAATCATAAAGTGATGCGGTATGAAACACATGGGTCACAGCATAAGTAGAGAATACATTGCTCAAAGATCCTTGATCCAACAAATCAGCTTCAATGAGTTCTAAATTGGGATGCTCCAAATCCAATCCTGTTTTCCGCATAACATAACGAGTTTCTTCATTGGAAAAAGCACCCGGTCTATCGGTTGCAATCACAGAATGGCCACTGTCCAACAATTGTCGAACGACATACGAACCTGTAAATCCTGATCCTCCTGTTACTAAATTTAAGCGCTCTGCCATGTTGCCTCCTTTGAAACGGGAATACTTCTAAGTCATTACGAACCAAAGAAGATTAAGCGGAGTGTACCTGTAGATTCTTATTGTTCCAACCATAAACATCAATCCAAATAAGGCTATTTAACGCTTTTCGCTCATTCATAGAGCCAAAGCAGCCTTTTTTAAGCATTTGTACAAATTTACAGCTTGCCATTAAAGACCTTTTGATCTTTGGTCGAGCTATGGTTTATCAGACATCTTCAATTGTTAATATCATCACACTCTTTCTTTTTGTTTGGTCTCTATCTGCATGCACCGATCCAGATCCATCACCCAACAAAGGCACAACAACCGAACCCGTATCGCTTTCTAATGTTGCCAATGATACGCCTCAATCACCACAACAACCAACTGTACCCACAGAACAATCACCACAACAACCAACTGTACCCACAGAACAATCACCACAACAACCAACTGTACCCACAGAACAGTCACCGCCCACAGAGGCAACACAAACGGCATTATCAAACTGTGCTTCACAAGAACAAGTCAGTACCATTGCGGGAACTGGTGTCGTTGGTGCACAAGATGGCATTGGAATACATGCCACGTTCAACAACCCTTCAGCAATTGTTATCAATGCCCAAAAAGATACACTTTATATTGCCGATGAACTCAATGCTACCATTCGACAAATCACCTGCGAAAACAATCAATACAACGTAACCACCATTGCAGGTACTGGTATTGAGGGAGACAATGATGGCCCTGCACAAGAGGCACAATTTTATCTACCCGTCGCGTTGGCACTTGACCATCCTTATCTTTATATTGGAGATTACAGAAACAACCGTGTGCGCACACTCAATCTAGAGACCAAAACAGTAACCACGCTTGCAGGCACTGGTATTGCTGGCTACAATGATGGGTCTGCACAAAACGCACAATTTAATGGCATCAACGGATTAACACTGGGTATCTCTGGAGAAATCTATGTTATTGACGAACTCAACCGTCGTATTCGCAGGATTGTTTGTAATCCAACATGCTCTGTAGATACTTTTGCAGGTGATGGAGCCTTGGGTAGTGACAATGGTCCTTCAAATACAGCGTCGTTTGCAGTACCTACAGATATTGTTCAAGCCAGTGATGGTGCTTTATATGTCACCGATTGGTTCGATCATACAATTCGACAGATCAACAATGATCATGTCTATCCTTTTGCAGGGTCAGGTCAAGAAGGTTTTGGTGATGGCACATTAGAAACGGCGGTATTTGCACATCCACGACGAATCGATTTCTCAAATGAACAGCTTTACATTGCCGATCAAGGTAATCATGCCATTCGTGTTATCTCATTGAACAATCAAACGGTCTATACGCTGGCAGGTAATGGTATTGCAAACTTTTCCGACGGAACACGACAAGAAGCCATGTTTTCAACACCGCGAGGATTAACGCTTGATAGCGAGGGTGCTGTCTATGTTTCAGATTCTGACAATCATCGTATTCGACGTATTCAAATTCCCGAAAACTTTGAAGCAACCACTGCTGCTATGAAAACCAAATAAAATAAAAATACAAAACAGGGGCATAAAACAACAGCGAATCAATTCTATCTAAAACACCGCCATGTCCAGGCAACAGTGTTCCAGAATCTTTAACACCACACGATCGTTTGATCATCGATTCTGTGAGATCCCCAAATTGACTCAACAATCCACCCACGAAAGACAAGATGACAATGTCAACAATCGTTAGCGTTGGAAAAGACCACCATCGAACAACAAGCATAGCGACCGCAGTACCAGCAAGACCTCCGAATAAACCGGCCCATGTTTTCCCCGTACTAATTGTTGGATGTAATTTCCGTCTTCCAAATAAAGAACCCACAACATAAGCACCTGCATCAGAGAGAAATGTTGCGGCCAACAAAAGGAGACTGGCCTGCATCCCAAAATCACGATGCAGCAAAGCAATAATCCCTCCTAAGCCGCCAATATAAATAATCCCGACAATTGATGTGGTATAACGCTGAGCCACGGTGTCTATATTTTGAGGACGTATGACATAATACATTCCTAACGCCATCACAGTCATCGCAACAAAACCCAAGGCTCCTTGACGCTGTACCCAATAAAGAATCATCATTGCAATGATTCCAACAAGTAGTGACACCCTCTGATCTGTCTTGTCTGTCAGATACATACAGTAAAATTCACGCATACCCAACAGGCATGCAACAAAAACAAATACCCACCACACCCAATCGGGTTGATATAACAACCCAACTAGAAGAGGTATCCCAATTCCTGCTACTCCAAGGCGTAATACTAAATTGCGTCCAATCATCATCCATCGCATCCTTGCAAAGATTTCATCTGCTCTGTGGTCAATCCAAAACGTCGCTCACGATTGACATAATCCAATAATGCTGCATAAAAATTCTGACGATTGTAATCTGGCCATAACGCATCATCAAAATAAAGTTCTGCATAAGCCGATTCCCACAATAAAAAATTAGAAATTCGCTTTTCACCACTGGTTCGAATCAATAAATCAAGTGGCGGCAATCCTGCTGTTGGAAGCGCTGCGGTCATCGTTTCTTCACTAATTGTATGCGTATTAGTTTTTAACAATTGTGTTGCAGCATCGACAATCGATTCACGTCCACCATAGGATAACGCTAAGGTCAAAATCATATCGTTATTTTTTGCGGAATCTGACAAGGCTTTATCAAGAACCTTGTGAACAAATGACGGCAAGCGTTTCGTTTCTCCAATCACTCTCAGTGCAATATCATTATCCATAATTGTACGATATTCCTGAATTAAATAAGTTTCTAATCCGTTCATCAAGGCATCAACTTCTTCTTTGGGTCGTTGCCAGTTTTGTAATGAAAATGCATATAACGTCAGTGCTGAAAGTTTGAGTTCACAGGCAGCTTCCACAATGTCACGAACGGCGTTGGCTCCCGCGCGATGACCTTCTTCACGACTGAGTTTCCGCATATTCGCCCATCGTCCATTGCCATCCATAATGATGGCAACATGCCGTGGCAATTGAACATCTAGGGTCAATAGTGCCTCTGAAGACCAATCCGCCATAGGATTGCAACGTTCGCATGAGAAGCAATAGGTTGCAAGAATCTCCAGCCTATTCTAATTTATCAAGAATAATGAAACTTTTATTTATTCTTGACCCACTACCAACACTGACATTTGACACAGATTCAACCTGTGCCATCATGGAAGCCGCATTAGCACAAGGACATCAGCTTTGGACCTGCACAATCGATAACTTATCGTTAGAGCATAATCAACCGTACACTCAAGCCTGTATCACCACACAGCATGAAACATCCTTTGTCACACAACCAGACGAACCATTGCCTTTATCGTCATTTGATGCAGTATTGTTTCGGACAGATCCACCAGTCAACATCGCTTATCTGCAAGCCACATGGATTTTGGAACAGGCTCGTGGCTCAACATTGCTCATCAATGATCCACAGGGCATCCGTGAATGTAACGAACATCTGTCTGTGCTTCGATTTCCAACATTGACACCACCAACCATCGTCACACAGAAAACGAGCCGTCTCCGTCAATTTCTTAACGAACAAGGCGGTGCACTCATACTCAAACCCGTTGATGGTTATGGTGGAAAAGGTATCTTCATTGCCAAAAATAATGACCCTAACTTATCGATGATTCTTGAAACTGCGACAGCGAATGAACAACAATGGACCATTGCACAACAATATCTCCCTCAGGTTCAAACGGGTGATAAACGGATTTTACTATTAGACGGCGAGTTTTTAGGTGCAGTCCTCCGTGTTCCTGACAAACAAGAAACTCGAAGTAACCTCTGTGCAGGTGGCACGGCTATCAAAACAACATTATCTCAACGAGAACAAACGATCATCGACACCATTGCACCAACATTGCGACGTTTTGGACTAATTCTAGTCGGTATTGATGTTATCGGAGATTATCTTACTGAAATCAATTGTACATCACCAACTGGAATTCGCCATATTGACTCCTTACAAGGCTCACAGATTGCATCTCAGATTCTCGATTGGATTTCGCGTCATCGCATCAAATAGCACCTTTAAATAAAGAGAAACAAACGCTCAACCCAAAAATCTGTCCTTTCTAAAGACAAAGAGCCTAATTGCGGCATGCGCATAAACGACAAACCAGAGATCATCTGCATCACTACGACTGTGTAGTCACTCTGATCTGTTGATCAAACCTCTTTATAATAGTAGCGTTGCCGCTCATGTCATCACTCTCTTTAGACACCATCAAAAAATTACCTAAAACAGATCTCCATCTGCATCTCGATGGCAGTCTACGCATCCCAACCATTATTGAGCTAGCAAAACAAAATAGTGTTTCTCTGCCCTCGACCAACCCCAAAGAGCTGTTTGAGCATATTTATGCGGGTGAAACCTGTCATTCTTTAGAAGATTATCTCAGAGCTTTCTTTGAAATTTTACTCCCCGTTCTACAAACAGAAGAATCTTTAGTTCGTGCCACGCGAGAAATTGCAGAAGATTCTCATCAAGAAGGTGCACGCTATGTCGAAATTCGTTACTGTCCGCATCTCCATGCAAACAAAGGAATGCCACACAAAACATCCATTGAAGCCGTCCATGAAGGTATGAAACAAGCCAAAGATAAATGGGGCATAGAAGCACGCATTGTGCTTGCCATTCTTCGCCATGACATGACAATCAAAGAAGCTTTAGAAATTGCGGAACTTTGCTGTGAACACAAAGATTTAGGCGTCGTTGCTATTGATATTGCAGGCGCTGAAGATGGATATCCACCCAAAAGGTTCAAAGAAGCGTTCGATCTAGCCATCAACAATGGCGTAGGATGCACCATTCATGCAGGAGAAGGCTATGGATCAGACTCTATCAAACAAGCCGTTCATGATTGTGGTGCCATGCGTATTGGTCATGGAACAAACCTCTATCAAGATCCAGAACTACAAACCTATGTGGCACAAAACAACATTGCACTAGAAGCATGTGTTACTTCCAATGTTCAAACACGCGTCGCAAAAAACTGGGCAGATCATCCTGTTAAACAATATATTAAACAAGGTATTACCATTACCATCAACACAGACAATCGTCTCGTGAGTCACACAACACTCTCCGATGAATTGTGGGGCTGTCACCGTCATTTTAACTGGGGGACAACTGAAATTCGTCAAGTATTATTGGCAGGATTTGAACATGCGTTTCTACCAGAAGAAAACAAAACCCGCTTGCTTACTGAAGCAGCCAGGGATATCGATCAGATTTTTAACTCTCTCTAACTTTTAACAGCCTCTAACTATAGAAAAATCAAGCCATGATGAAAAAATTATCCCTTATTATTTTATTGCTCTCTTTTTTATCTCACTGCATTTCCGATGACGACACCGTATGGAAAGGTGATGCCTTTGAAAAAGACCTTGAAAAATTAAAAACAATAACGCGTATCACAGGATCATTGCTTCTCACACATTCAAAAAAACTAACGAGTATCTCATTGCCAAAACTCAAAGAAGTAGAGGGAGATCTCATTATCGATAACAACCCTGTCTTGACTTCTGTTGAAATACCGATGCTTGATACCGCGAACAACGATTTTTTGATTGAATCCAATCCAAAATTGACTACGATCAATATGGAAATGCTTGATACTATTGGTGAGCATTTCGTGGTTAAACAGAACGATTCGTTGCCTTCGTTTTCATTTCCACGACTCAATACAGTGTCTAAATCTATTTATATACAAGACAATCCAGCATTAACCTCTTTTGCACTCCATACATTTATTGAAGGTGGTGGTGAGGTTTATATCGCCAACAACCCAGTGATGCGTTCATTTAGCTTGGCAAAATTGACAAAACTTGGTGGAAGAAATGCTTTAATTATAACGAACAATCCCGCTCTTTATACAGTAGAAATCACACATTTAATTCGAATACGAGATATGCGCATCACCAACAACCCTGAACTCAAAATCATTGCACTTTCAGAACTCACAAGAGTTGCGCGTGAGATTCAAATTGAAAACAATCCTAAATTAACATCCATTTCAATTCCAGATTTAGTGCAATTAAGTGGTGGACGTTTTTATTTTAAAAACAACGGACCTATCCCTGCTTGTGCATTGGGTGCTTACATCGATCTTTGTCCATAGACAAACGACAATGACACCATCGTACATTATTTGATGAAACTATTGATCATCATGCTGCGACATTGAAGGCATGTAATAAATCAGCATAAAGATCATCAATAAACTCAATGCCAACAGATAAACGGATAAAGTTATCTCCCATACCAAGGCTGCGGCGTTGTATCGGATCAAGTGATGCATGTGTCATTGTAGCTGGGTGCTGAATTAACGACTCCACACCACCGAGCGACTCTGCACAAGCAAACACACGACAGGCTTTGAGTGCACGACTGACATAACCTAAATCACCGCGTATATAACAACCGATCATTCCACCAAAGCCTCCTTGTTGTCGACTCGCTAATGTGTGTTGTGGATGAGAAGACAGCCCTGGATAAATGACCTGTTCAACAAACGATTGCTCTTCGAGCCACTGAGCTAATGCCTGTGCATTTTCTTCGTGACGTTGCATCCGTACATGAAGCGTTTTTGTTCCACGAAGAACTAAAAATGAATCGATCGGTGACGGCACAGCACCTACTGCATTTTGAATAAATCGAATTTGTTCAGCAAGGGCATCATCATTGGTCATTAACGCACCTGCAATAACATCAGAATGTCCGCTGAGATATTTAGTTACCGAATGACAGACAATATCCGCACCCAACGTCAAGGGTTGTTGAAAATAAGGCGTCATAAATGTGTTATCAACACAAAGCAAAACATCATGTTTGTGACAAACCTTTGCCACTGCCTCTATATCACACAGTTTCAGCATGGGATTGGTTGGCGATTCAATCCAAACTAATTTAGTTTCGGGTCGAATTAATTTGTTTACCCCCGCTCCACCTTCCGTGGGATCGAAATACGAAAATGAAAGACCCTGTCTGGCAAACACTTTTTCAAACAAACGAACAGTACCGCCATATAAATCATCCCCTGCAATAACATGATCGCCTGAACTCAAAATCTGCATGACCGCTGCGGTTGCTGCAGATCCTGATGCAAAAGAAAATCCATGAGCGGCTCTTTCAAGAACCGCGAGATTTTTTTCCAAAGCAAATCGTGTTGGATTGTGTGTTCTTGAATATTCAAATCCTTTATGAGCACCTGGACCATCTTGAATATATGTCGATGTTAAAAAAATAGGCGGCATAATCGCCCCAGTGGTTACTTCGGGTTCATTGCCCGCATGAATGGCTTTAGTGCCAAACCCTATATAGTCTCTATTTTTAGTCATGAAACTCCTTAGTCATCGGTGTATTAAACAGATGCATACCAGACAACATCGCCCGATGTTACATCAAGTGCTTTCATAATGTCAGCAGACAACGGTAATGTTGTGTCATCATCATTCTTAGACAGAATGAGACTCGTTGCACGAAAATACTGTGGTTTTTTATCGTTTTCAGTACCAACAATATAACGTTTCGCGTCTTTTTCCTCTAAATGCACTTCTTTTGTATGTTCATCCAACGTAACAACCGCCTTCTGACATGATTTTATTGTCGTTATATCATTGGTAATCGCTGTATAATGGGGACCACCATCAAACGGATCAACCTGTTTGGCATAGGTAAATCCCGTCTTTGCTAACATGTGCTGTACGCCAAGAACAGATTCTCCGACCTGTCCAATCTCCTCTTGAACTTCTGTAGGAAATAAACAGACATAGATCAAACCTTGAGGAAATAATGCCCGAATAAATTCTTTATTTTCTGCGGACAATGCATCTGCCTCATCATAGGTCATTTGAGTAAATTGCTTACCAAGATGTTTCCAAAAGCGACTCACACGTGGTTCTTCAAAGGGCGGAAGAAGTTCTGCTAACACACGATCACGAAAACATTGTCGATAAATCGCAATAAAAACAAATCGTACCAAGCATATTAACTTTCCAAGTGCCTGTTTGTTTCCTCGATATTGTGGATCTAAAACTAATCCGCCGATTTCTGTAGGACCATCATAATCATAACGAAGACGTAAACATTGATTTCTAATATATGTGTCCAGTGTTGTTGAATATCGCTCTTCTTCCAACACTTCAAATGCAATATGTGGAAGCTGACGTGTTCCATGTTGCGCATAAATCATAGAAACACCGACAATATGTCCCGTTTCAATTTCTTCTAAAACAAAACAATACATTCGTTTCAAAGGCTCTTCTTCTTCCATGAACGCTTTGCGTGATGTTTCTAAAATATCAACAATACGATCATAATCTTTGGGTAAATTTACGGTATTCAAATGCTGAGCCAACCGATGTACCTTAGTTATATCTTCCACCTGAGAAGGACGAACAACAAACATAATCACTAGCCTATCGATTCTCTTCATATCCGTCAAAAGACAATCAAGAGGCCCAACCTTCTATTGTTGAACATAAAAACCACAGCACAACAAACATCTGTCACATCATGCCTGATATCGTTGAGCTAAAATATCGATATTGTGTAGATCTCATCAACACACAGAATATTAGGTTAGATCTCAGCCATGACACTGTTCCATTGTGTTGTTCTAACAAACACAACAAGTTAACCCAAAAAGAGCAACTATAGGCTTTACATCTCCGATGCTATTTCATAAGAGGTTGAATCATAGTCACACTAAAAAGGAGGCTTGTATGTCTGGTAGCATTAATAAGGTAATTTTAATTGGAAACTTAGGCGCTGACCCTGAAATCCGACAAACATCAGGTGGAACATCAGTCTGTGATTTGCGGATCGCGACTAACGAACGCTGGAACGACAAAAATGGACAAAAACAGGAACGTACAGAATGGCATCGCGTTGTTGTTTGGGGAAATCTTGCCGAAATATGCGCAAAATACCTTAGCAAAGGACGACAAGCTTATATTGAAGGGCGTCTGCAAACACGTTCATGGGATGACAAAGAAGGCAACAAACGATACACAACTGAAATTGTAGCCAACGATGTGCGCTTTTTAGGCGGTAAAAGCAATGGCAATGACTACGATAATTTAAGTGCACCTGCTGCTGACAATTCCATAGTTGCTGATGACATTCCTTTTTAGATAACCTGTTCTGATTTCATATCATGTATCGTGCGGCATCGATTGCGGTCGTTATTCCCGTATTTTGCGAGGAAACATCCATCGAAGAAACGATTCTATCGATCCCCTCATTTGTAGATAGCATCATTGTTATTGATGATGCATCCACTGATGCCACAACAACAATCCTTACCGCTCTAAAGAGAGACAAGGATTCAATAACACTGATATCTCACACGATAAATCGTGGTGTCGGTGCCGCTTTGATTTCTGGATATACACATGCCCTTGAAAATCAGATAGACATTGTTGCTGTTATGGCAGGGGATGGTCAAATGGATCCGAATGATTTACCTGCATTATTAGATCCACTCGTTGACAACATCGCAGATTATAGCAAAGGCAATCGTTTTTTAACGAAGTCCTTATGGAAAACCATGCCCCCCATACGAATTGTAGGCAATATTGTCTTATCGTTAGTAACAAAAATAACCAGTGGCTACTGGCATGTCTTTGATTCTCAATGCGGCTATACAGCCATCACCACGACTGCTTTAAAAACAGTGCCCTTGGATAAACTCTATCCACGCTATGGGTACCCCAATGATCTCCTTGCAAAATTGCATACGGCTCACTGTGTTGTCATCGATGTCCCTGTCAAACCGATTTATGGTTCATCCTGGAGTAGTGGCATTCGTCTGTCCCATCTTTTCTTGGAATATCCTGTTGTCTTGATGCGCTCTTATATAACCCGTCTCTTATCTCGCATTAAAACAACAATGAAGTCACCCTCGTGACAATGAAAATCGGCATCATCACAACATCGTTTCCACAAGACCTCGATGATCCATCAGGAAACTTTGTCTTAGAACATGCTCAATGGCTTGCCGATCAAGGTCATCAGATTCATGTTCTTGCCGCAGGAAATACGCACCCCGACAAACCCTGTCCATCATTTCATCCTGCCATCACAGTATCTCGTGTTCCATTTCATGGTGAGTTATTTTATCAAGGAGGCGCACCTGATAATTTACTCGACTTCAAAAAGAATACCCGCCATTGGTTATCGGCATTACGTTTTATGTGGACGTTGAAAAAACACATCAAACAACATCTCAGCCACTGTGATCGTCTCATTGCACATTGGCTCCTTCCATCGGGATTCATTGCTCATCGTGTCTTTCCAAACAAACCCATATTGATGATCGCTCATGGCGGTGATGTGTATCTTGCAAAAACACTCCGTCTTACGTCATATCTCACAGAGTTGTTCAACAAGAAAAACATTCATATTGTTTTTGTTGCTCAATCGTTGCAAGATTTGTTTTTAAAACAAACCAATCTCACATTCAAACAACAAACATCAGTGGTTCCTATGGGTATTGATGTCCATCGATTTACAATCCTACCAAAACAAATCAACACAAAACCCAAGGTTGTTTTTCTTGGACGGCTTGTTCCTATCAAAGGTGTTCATGTTTTTTTGAAAGCATTAACATCAATGACCTCCCCAGTAGAGGTCATCATTGCGGGAGATGGACCACAAAAAAACACATTAGAAACATATGTAAAACAACACAATCTTAACGTTCATTTTACAGGTTTTTTGCATGGAAAAAAACGTGATGATTTTTTAGCCTCTGCTGATATTCTTGTTATCCCTTCCATTGTCACTGCTAGCGGTCGTACGGAAGGAACGCCACGTGTTGCTCTAGAAGCGATGGCATCAAGCACGGCGATCATTGCCTCCGATGTTGGTGGCTTGTCATCATTTCCATCAAATGTGATTACCCGTGTTCCACCCAACGATGACCATGTCCTTGCATTGTCTTTGGAGCAATGTCTGTTACAATCGCACCATCGTCATCAACAAATAAAGATAGCGAAGCAATGGGTTACTGCGTATGATTGGAATGTTATTGGTGACACGCTTGAAAAAAACATCTTGACAAGTCTCGAGTAAGTCTCTTACAATGGGACACCGTAGTGATGATTGAAATCGTCACTTTTAACGCATGATTTAGAGCGTTTTGTGTGCCAACCTTTATATTTGTCCCATTTTTATCCCTAAGAAGGAGTTTATTCGATGAAATTGCCCCCTTATTCACGATTTTTTACAACCCTTGTCCCTGTCTTTCTATCTCTGTTGTTCATCGTAGCCTGTGACACAACAGAAGATGAAGCAACACCTGCAACAGAAACATCCCATGCACGTGTACGAGGAACTATTTTAGAGAGTCAAACAGAAATTCCTTTACAAGGTGTGACCGTTTCCATTGGAGATGACGAACGTGGATGGGCAATAGATACCACCGATGCGGAAGGTAAGTTTGACATCAAAGACATTTTGCCTCGTTCGATGTTTATCCGCATGGATGGCTCTACTGTGATTGGTGATGAAGCTTATGCATCCGTTCATGTTCGTGCCGAAGAAGCATGGGTTGATTATGGTGCTAACACAGTTATTAACACAAAATATCTTCCTAAACTCGATATGTCTTCAGCCTTAGATTTATCACCCTACTTAGTTGAATCGACCGATCCAGATCACCCTGCTGATCAAGGGTGGATGCAGATTAAAACACCCGATGGTGAATCACTCCGATTTGAAAACAAAGAGCATGAGGCCTATGGCTTGTATGATGACAACAAAGAATTACGCAAAGCCACAGTGCATACGGACATTACCGATGGTACATTTATTAAACTCCCCAAAAATCATGATCCAATCTTAACCATTACACCCGTACCCATTGATAGACTACCTCATAGCTTACCTGATCATTTTTCACCGCATATCATGTATGCCTTTCAACCTTCAGGCACCGTCATCGATCCACCGTTAGATCTTAATTTTTCCGATGTCCTTGAGTTTCATTCTTGGAATCCCAACAGAACCATGTCTATTTGGTCGATGTCTGCCTCAGAAGGTGTGTTTCTTGAAATTGGTACTGGTGCCTTCTCAGAAGGCGACTATGGCGTACAAATTTCTCCCGATCCCAACAAACTCACTGAAGGACGTCTTGCCGAGTTCAACTGGAAAGGTCCCACCTGTACACCTTCAAACAATCGATGGGATGGCGGTCTTGGAAGTTATACACTGTGGGTTGATTTTGAACGCGAAGATCAAGACGGCAATGTCACGTATATTGAAAGCACTGCCCCCGGTATCGATTTTTACAATCAATTCAGACTGACAATCACAACAGGAGATACCACGCTTGGTGACAATGATGACCCCATTGCCGAATGGGTCAACGACAGCATCGTCGACAATGTTTTTGGTGGTGGAAAAAGTCTTGAACGTATTGTGAATAACAGCAACGCCGCAATTGGCAGCAACGTTGATGAACAATCGTTGGTATCTTCTCTGTTGAAAACGAACAACCTTGGAGGCGATTCATCGCAAGAAGAACTGCCCGAAACATTTGATCCACCACCCGTGAATCCTGTTTTTGCTTGTGGCTTTAATTATTATTTTTGGTTTCGAGAATATACAGGCGTCGTTGATGCGATTCATACCTATGGTAACTGGACGCTCATCGAAACCTTAGGCGGTATTTGCACGGGACCATCCCCTATGAACAGTGCTGCAATCCTCATTAAAGATCGTGATGTCAATGGAGATCCCATTGCCCTTACCACCAGCAACATCAATGATCACATAACCATTACATCACAGCTTCCTGGTGGCTGTTCCAATCAAAGACTACGTTAATCGATAAAAACGAATACTTTAATTTCATCCATCATGCGGCACCTTTAATCCTACTTTAAAGGTGCCGTTTTTATTGTGTTTCAGTCTTATCTTACAAAATAGCATAGATCAGTCTCTTAAAAATCGCATCCCAGAGAACGCTCACGAAAGACTAGCCAGAAAGACGATTTAGCGATACCATCCCGTCTATGGCAATTATTGGTGCTATTTTATCAGTCGGTCTTTTGATTGCTGTTCATGAATGGGGACATTACTGGGTCGCTAAACGATGTGGAATGTCTGTGGATCGATTCAGCATTGGGTTTGGTCCCACATTGATCGCCACACATTACGATGAAACCGATTTTACAATTGGGCTTCTGCCTTTTGGTGGTTATGTTTCAATCGCAGGCATGAACGACATGCTTGAAGACACCGATCCAGACGATACAACGGCCTATCCAAATCGTCCTGCATGGCAACGCTTTTTGGCAGTACTAGCAGGGCCTTTAGTCAATTATATTGCCGCAATTTTCTTAGCCTTCACATTATATTTCTTTGCAGGGACGCCTAACAGTGCATGGCAAATTACAGACACACAGACGGGCTATGATGCACAAGGAAAACTTCAAAAAGACGATGTTATTATTTCTATTAACGGTCACTCTGCCTTAGCAAACACCAAGGTAGAAGGAGAAAATAATCATCCTAGCGCACTCATTCAAACATACAACAAACCAAACGAAGCATTACAAATTGAAGTGGTTCGACAGGAAGAAACCCTCACAATTCCTATTGTTGCACGATGGGACGAAGAGCATGATCTTTTTCGACTTGGGGTAACATTACAGGACTATCTGTTTTTAAAACCAATTGGTATAGGACAAGCGCTGTATGATGCCATTGCCTATCCCTTCGTACAAACAGGTTATATTTTAGGCGGATTATATCAATGGGCAACCAACTCAGAAGAAACACAAGCAAGGCTGATTGGACCTGTCGGTATTACATCGGCAATCAAAAAACAATTTGAAACCAGTTGGACCAATGCTGTCAGCATTCTCATGCATATCAGTGTGTTTTTAGGGCTGTTTAATTTGTTACCGCTCCCTGCATTAGATGGTGGACGATTGTTGTTTTTGAGTCATGAACTTATCACCAGACGACGGATTAATCCAAAAACAGAGGCTAGCTTCCACATGGTTGGTGTTGCAGCATTGTTGATACTCACCGTCATAGTCACGTATCGAGATATCACACAACTGTTTTAATGATCACGCATCAATGTTAGTTGGCGTTTATGCATGATTCTGATTTTCAGCATTTGCTTTTGAAAACTCCTGCTGCGACAGGTGTTTATCTTATGAAAGATAAACACGGAACGATTATCTATGTTGGGAAAAGTAACAATCTCAAATCGAGGATCAAACAATATTTAAACAAACATGATGCTCGTTTTTTTGTAACAACAGGAATTCTCCATAAAGCATTGGCAGATATTGAAACCATTGTCGTTGAGAACGAACAAGAAGCTTTGCTGTTAGAAAACAACCTCATCAAATTACATAAGCCAAAATTTAATATTAATCTTCGTGATGATTCGCAATATCCTGTTTTGATGATTGATCCACAACATCCTTTTCCACGACTCACCATCAAACGAACAATGGAGCAAGATACAAATCATTACTTTGGCCCCTATTCATCGGCAGCATCTTGTCGAGAAACATTACATTTTATCAATCGTCATTTTCAACTGAGAACCTGTAGTGACCAAGTATTACGTTCTCGAAAACGTCCATGTTTGCAGTATCAAATTAAACGATGCCCTGCGCCTTGTGTTTATCCAATCAACTCCAAAGATTATCAACATCAAGTCTCTCAAGTTGTTTCATTGCTTCGTGGTAATAATACAACGGTTATTTCTGCTTTACGCAAACAAATGAAACATTGTTCCGAGCATGAAAATTACGAAACTGCAGCACAGATTAGAAATCGTATTAGAGCCATTGAGACATCGTTACAACGACAATATATTGTCCAAAACACAACAACATCTCAAGATGTCTTGGGTCTTGTTCGCAATGATAACTGTGCAGAAATTACATTGCTTTTATTTCGACAAGGGAAATTGTCAGCGCGACGAAGTTTCTTTTTCAAACGACAATTGTTTTCTAACAGCCAATTAATATCAGGCTTCATACAACAGTATTATACTATCAACACCGATATTCCATCCGAAATCATTGTTGCCGATACCATTGAAAACAATCTAGTACTGTCAGAATGGCTTTCAAAAGAAGCAAAAAATACAATTCGCATCACTGTTCCAAAACAAGGAAAGAAATTAGCAGTATTACGACTTGCTGAAAAAAATGCTAAAGCCTCCTTGGAATCAAGAATCCAATCACAAGAAACAGCACAACAAATTCAAGAACAGTTATCTCTCAAAAATACGCCTCATCATATTGAATGTTATGACATTGCCCATATTCAAGGGAAACATACCGTCGCTTCAATGGTAACGTTTCATCAAGGCACGCCTATTAAAAACAAACACAGAACATTCAATATAAAAACAACAAACAACGATGACCCCGCATCGATTTATGAAGCTTTATATCGGAGATTTCATCGTGCCATCAATCAACCTCAAACATGGGCATTACCAGATTTAATCGTTGTTGATGGTGGAAAAAGTCAACTGCATGCTGCGATATGCGCTGTTGAAGATAGCAATATTTCTTGTACAGATCTTGAAATTATTTCAATCGCAAAAAAACATTCCGAATCAAAACAAGCAGACACCGATCGTATTTTTTTAGCAAACAAAAAAGAACCAATCCCCATTACAAAAAAAACGCCGGCCTTATATTGGATTGTACAAGCTCGTGATGAAGCCCATCGTGTTGCCAACCGCAATTATGCCAACCAGCATAGAAAAACAGCCCTTGTGTCTGAACTGTCTTCTATTTCAGGCATTGGACCAAAGCGACAAAAACAACTATTGCGACAATTTGGTTCTATACATGCCATTAAAACAGCCAGCCTTCAACAGCTTGAACAAACACCGTCCATGTCAAAAATAGCCGCTCTAGCTATCTTTTCATACTTTACGAATCGCACCCACAAGGAATTTTAGCTACACTGAAACATCATGTTTGGATTTGGATCAGGTGAATTTCTTCTTCTTGCCATTGTTGCATTGCTTGTGGTTGGCCCAGAAAAATTACCCCATGCTGCAAAATCAATCAGTAGTGCAATTCGCTCTATTCGAAAACAAGTTCATGCTGTCCGAGAAACACTCGATCAAGATGAAGTCATTGGAGAAGCGATTGATGATGTGACAGCTGCACTTTATGAAAATCCGAAACATCTTTCGTTGCTTCCAGAGAATCAAAAACCATCCCTATCATCTACGCAGTCATCGGATGAAAAACATCCAAAATCTCAGGTGCAATAAAACAAGACGACCATGTCAACCACACAAGATAATCCTTCAGATCAAAATACGATGCCTTTAATTGCGCATTTATCGCAATTGAGAATTTGCATCCGCAACATCGCCATTAGTTTCGTGCTTGGCTTTGCACTAACCTTTACATTCAAAGAAACCATTTATCTTTGGATAGCCACACCATTGCTTGACGCATGGAAAACACATCAAGCCTTAACACCCGAACTTGGAAATGCATCTCTCCATTTTGGATCGCTTCTAGAACCCTTATGGACCTATCTTTCTTTAGCGCTTTGGAGCGCATTGTTTCTTTCTTTGCCGTGGATTTTTTATCAATTCTGGCGATTCATTGCACCGGGATTATATCGAAAAGAAAAACTGTTAGCGGTTGTCTTTTCAATCAGCAGTTCATCGTTGTTTGTGTTGGGTAGTGCGTTTTGTTATTTTTGGGTGCTTCCTACTGCGTTTGATTTTTTTCTTGATTATTGGAACAGCAACCTTGCAACGATGTCTTCAACGCTCAACGTCGATCCACAAGCAACCCTTGCGTTACGTCCAACATTGTTTATGCATGATTATCTGCGCATGACTTTAAAATTACTTCTTGGATTTGGTATTGTCTTTGAACTTCCTTTGGTTTTAATATTTCTTGCCGCCACCAATATCATTACATACCGTCATCTGCTTCGATTTAATCGTTGGGCTATTCTTCTTTCATTTTTGATAGCCGCAGTTGTAACACCACCCGATGTCATTTCTCAGATTTTAATGGCCATACCTTTGGTCGGGCTTTATAATCTTTCGATAGGTATTGCATGGATCATTGCTCGCAAAAAACGACCGACATCTGACTGACGGTCACCTGCAGAGTAACCATCGTGTTTGGTTCTTGATCGGGTGCTTTATATACAACAACGGACATCCCAGAAGAGGATGTCCGTTGTAAAACTATTGAGGTCACTGTCGCGACAAACTATGGACAGTATGCTTCGCTATAGCTGCCTATATCACAACTTGTCAGGAGAGGGTTGTCCAAAAAGAATAGATACTCCTCAAACACTATGTCTAAATTAGGCATAGCGAGCGTTGTCAAAACAAGATTCTTAGCGACACCCAAAATTAATACTTGCGTTAAAACAGGCATATTAACGGTGCGCAATGCATCATTTTTAGAGATAGTAAGATGGCCTCCGCTCAAAAGCATAGGCATAGATATATTTGTTAGGACGGCGTTATTTTCGATAGTCACATCTCCACGAGTTAAAGCAGGCACGGTCACACTTGTCAGGACGGCGTTATTTTCGATGTGCATATCACCTCCGAAAGTTAAAGCAGGCATGGACATACTTGTCAGGATATCGTTATTTTTGATTTGCACACCGCCACGAGTTAAAGCAGGCAGAGTAACACTGCCCAACATAGCGTTGTTGTCGATGACTACGTCAATAGTTACATTGTCAGCGGGGACAGTCTCTTGGGATAAAACAGGCATGTCTATTTTTGTCAATGAGGCATTATCAGCAATAATGAGTCCATCCATATAACCACGATTACTCTTCATTATAGCAGTTAAAACAGGCATGCTGATACGCTTCAAATTAGGCAATTCTGATATGTTAATTTTCCCGTTCACCTGTTCAAGTGCAGGAAAATCGACCGCTGTGATACCTGCTAACCCTTTTAAGAAAATATCTCCTGTGACTTCGGTACAGTTGCCAGCTGCAATAAAGTCAGCTTCCGTTGTTACATCACCTTCCCATATTTCACCTTCACATACTGGAAAGTTTGGGATTTCTGGCGAAGCTGTCGCTGACGAAGCTTCTGATGAAGCTGTACCAGACGAATCTTCTGATGAATCGAAACAGCCTACCATTAAACTTAGGCCAACTATAAAGA
>JABAAV010000200.1 GCA_014238595.1 Myxococcales bacterium
ACATACATCAACAAACTAACTACTGAAACTCCGTTAATTATATGATTCAACAATAGTCGTATGTCCTACACAACATACATCAACAAACTAACTACTGAAACAGATGACGCCGCGCCGCGCGACTGCTCCGATAGCCTACACAACATACATCAACAAACTAACTACTGAAACGTATATCGACAGCTTGCAATAGCTAGCGGTGCGACCTACACAACATACATCAACAAACTAACTACTGAAACGTGTAAATTGTCACCGTGTGTTTTCTGTGAATTTCAGCAACGATGCTGCCGATTATGTCGTCTGCTTCAGTATTGTATATTCTCACTACTACGGAATCGTTCCCTGCGTCACGAGCTATTTTTAGGCATTCTTTTTTAAACGAAACCAGGTCGTCATCTTTGGGTCCTCTGTTTCCCTTATACCCTGGAAGCATTTTCAGCCTGCTTTTGCAGACCCCCCAATCGAAGCATATAAAAGTGAAGTAGTGCGTGCTGCATATTCTTTGAATCACAAGCTTGAATGCTCTTGAGCGCTCTGAATCTTCCTCTCCATCGG
>JABAAV010000201.1 GCA_014238595.1 Myxococcales bacterium
TTTATTGATTGGGTTATGTATTGATTGATTTGTTTGTGGATTGATTTATTGATTGTTTGTTGAATTAATTATGTATTGATTGATTTATGTATTGATTGATGTACTGATTGAATTATGTGTTGATTGAGTTATGTATTGATTGATTTATATGTTGCTTGACTTATGTATTGATTGGTTTAGTTATTGTTTGATTCAGCTATTGGTATATTGATTGATCTATTTGATTTATTGATTTGTTTATTGATTGGTGTTTCATTGATTGGTGTATTTATTGATTCATTTATTGATTGATCGAATTACTGCTATATTTATTGATTGGCTTGTTTATTGATTGACGTATTTATTGATTGATTTATTGAGTTAGTTATTGGTTGATTGATTTATTGATCGAATTATTGGCTGATGGATTTATTGATTGGTGCATTGATTGATTTATGTATTGATTTGTTTATTGATTGGTGTATTGATGGAGTTATTGATTGGTTTATGTGTTGATTGATTTATTCGTTGATGTGTTTGTTGACATATGTATTAGCTGATTGATCTATTCACTGGT
>JABAAV010000202.1 GCA_014238595.1 Myxococcales bacterium
CACGTCGTTGTCCTGAATAATGTTCAATGCTTAAAAACAATTGAGATCGTAACAATCTTTTAAAACCCTGAAACACCTCTCCCCGATGATAGTCGGCAAGACTTGCCCTGTTACCTCACGTCGTTGTCTTGAATGTTTTTCAATGTTTAAGAGCAATCTTAACAAGAACCCATTGATTGTTAATCAAATCGAATTCGATTTGATTTTTCTTGTCAATGCATATGATTTTGGTTTCATTTTTATTGAACACACATTGATTCTTTAAAACACTCTGAAACTTATACCGTAACAGATCATCGACTTGCATCATTAATACGACCTCTTTGGGTGTGGTCGTATTATCTTGATTTAATACAATCGAATCAGATAAATGTTTTTGAATCAACGCAATGCTTCCTTGTGTTAACGCTTGATCAATGGCATCAATCACGATCATGGCTTCAGAAGGGATTTCTGGCTTTTGGGGGGCTTTATTCAAAACATTTGGAACATGTTTCTTAAGTTTATTGTATATTTCTATTTGGAGCTTTTCAACACGCCCTTCAAGCCAAT
>JABAAV010000203.1 GCA_014238595.1 Myxococcales bacterium
CTATTTTGGCTTAAATTATTTTTCCATCCTTCATTTCAAGCTTTCTACTACTCAAATTTGCTAATGCTGTATTATGTGTTATTATTACAAAGGTTTGTCCTAAATCCTTATTTAATTTGAGAAATAAGTTATGTAATTCATTTGCATTTTTGGAATCCAGATTTCCTGAAGGCTCATCCGCTAATATAATAGAAGGGGAGTTGATTAATGCCCTGGCAACCGCAACTCTTTGCTGTTCTCCTCCTGATAGCTCATCAGGTTTATGATTAGCTCTATCGCTTAACCCAAGTAATTCTAAAAGCGCTAAACCTTTTTCTTCAGCTGTTTTTCTGTCAGTTCCTGCAATAAAAGCGGGAAGACAAACATTCTCAAAAGCTGTAAATTCAACTAGTAGATTATGAAATTGAAATACAAATCCTATCTCTTTATTTCTGAATTTTGCTAATTCCTTTTGGCTTAGTTTGTTTACTTCTTTGTTATTAATTATTAGCGAGCCAGCTTGCATGTCATCAAGCGTGCCTAGTAATTGAAGTAAAGTAGTTTTTCCTGCTC
>JABAAV010000204.1 GCA_014238595.1 Myxococcales bacterium
GTTCCACCGTTAAATATCTACAAAACCGCTCAACAACACTATCCCAAGACATCATCATAATAATCGTATTTATTTGCCAAAGTGCTTCAAACCCGCTAGCACTTCAGAGACCATAGTTAATTTTTATTGCAGTTTCCATTTTTTCTGTCTTTATGCCTTCATTAACATCACAATCATCTGCTTACCGCGCACTGATCATCATCGCAGGACTGATTGTGATTGTCGCAGGACTCAAAGCGGCAGCCAATCTTCTCATACCGATCGCTTTGGCTGTTTTCTTTGCCATATTATGTATTCCTGCCATGAAACGATTAGAAAAAATCGGAATACCGACATGGATTGCTATCTGTATTATCATTGTCATCACATCGTTTCTGTTTATTTTAATAACAACAGTCCTTGGCAATTCCATCGGTCAACTCAATAACAATCTACCCCTGTATCGCACAAAAATCCTCGATGCGATTAATCAAATCACTGGCTGGTTACAGGATTTAGATTTGCCTGTAAATCTCGTTGATCTATCCAATATCATTAACATCGATCGAGT
>JABAAV010000205.1:0-281 GCA_014238595.1 Myxococcales bacterium
TAATATGAGTGGTATGCATTTATTACCTGTCTATTACACAACTACGAACAATCGTAAACGTAAGAAACAGAAAAAATCTAAGTCCCTACTTGCTGCTGAGAAAGAACACGCAAAGTTTCTCAAACGTATGGGTGTAGGCTCTCGTAGCTCAGTTGGATCAGAGCAACGGTCTTCTAAACCGTGGGTCACAGGTTCAAGTCCTGTCGAGAGCACCAATGAAGTAGATACATCTACTTGGAGTCCTTGCACTAAAAAGAATGAGAGTTATAAATTAGATGTAT
>JABAAV010000205.1:291-543 GCA_014238595.1 Myxococcales bacterium
TTACAAGTTCTTTCAAAGAGAGAACAAAACGATCCAGCAACAGGAAAGAGAAGATGAAAACAATAATATGTGATATAGATGGGACTATTTTTAAATATTCACCACAGGGTACTTATGAAATAATTAGTGAAGAACCTATTCTTCTACCTGGAGTTGTAGAAAAATTCAATGAATGGGAGATGAAGGGTTGTAGAATTATACTTATCACTGGCCGTATGGAATCATTACGAGAACATACTGAAGCATGCCTTA
>JABAAV010000206.1 GCA_014238595.1 Myxococcales bacterium
CATTGTGGTTGTTTTCTATTGAATTTATCATGGTACCTTTTGTGTAAGTCTATTGTTGAAGAACAATAGAATTGCCAAAGGCACTATGATAAGATTCAAAGAAAATAAATCACAATGGAAGCAATACCTGGTGACCATGAGATTTGTCTAGGCACTATAATAAGATTAAAAGAAAAACAACAATGGAATGGATTACACAATTGAAATGTTACCTGAAATTGCAAGGGATACACAAATAATAAAAGAAAACCACTTCATTTCTCACAATATTTAATCATTATTAATTTGACAAATAATTTGATATTCCATTTTCCTTCTTTCACCAGTTTCTTGATATATCGAATAACTTTTCTGAACAGCACTAATGCAGTCAATTGAGTAATTATACATCGTTGAATACATGAAAGTTTTCATTTTATATACAATAAGTAACTGCCTGTGTACAGATAGTACATGTATTCTCGCAGTAAAAATGTAAAAAATAATAAAACTAGCATTATACTTTTCTTTAAGGGTTTCTATAGGGTTAAGTGTAA
>JABAAV010000207.1 GCA_014238595.1 Myxococcales bacterium
AACAGATTCCCATGAGGTATATCCTGCTATTGAAGGCAATGTATCGTCATCATTGTTCGATGGCATATCGGTAGTCGATGCTGTTATATCAGTCGGTGTTATTTCATCAGAAACTTCTGTATTATCGATGGTCGTGTAATCAAGCCATGCACCGTCATACGGAGCACTTTTATGACAGGATTCGTAACAAATGGTGTGATGTGCATCGCTTCCATCGGTCTTTGTTCCATTTTGCATTGTAAACAGCCAGCCGCCTTCTATCGGATCATCACGTCCAATATCAAGTGCATCGACACGTCGCATCAATGCAACATATTTCAAATCGCCTTTGCTTTTTCCATCATCCGCATAGTGATAAATTTCTTTGACGAAAACCGATCCTGTATCGTAAGTGCCATTGTCATAGTCACGTGCACTATCATTGAGATAAATGACACGATAGGTATCACCATGACCAGGAACAGGTCCTGTTTGTACGATGGAATACCATTGTTGATATCCTTCAATGGATGGCAAGTTTTCATTGCCATTGTTTT
>JABAAV010000208.1 GCA_014238595.1 Myxococcales bacterium
AATCATTAAAACGTGACTTTTGGTTGGATCCTGTGATACCTATAGTTCTATGATCAACCAAATTCAAAAAACAATCCTATCTCCAGTCCATTACACAACACTTGCTGTACTTTTGGTGGGGATGTTTCTCGTTGTCAGTTGTGGAGACGATGCGTCTACAGAAAACCCATCTCAAGCTAACTCGCAATGCGAATCTTCTGACCCTTCTCTACCAACTTCTTTTCTACCACCTTTTCTAGCTGATGATGGGTGTAACACCTGCACATGTTTGGGAGGCGAAGTGACCTGCACGACATTAGACTGTGAACCCAATGATCCTGACATAGTGTGCACCCCAGGTGAAGAGTATGAAAAATCTTATGCCTGTTGCGTATGTCCAGACAGTGGGATACGTGCTCAATCAGGATGCATTGATATAGAGCCAGGACAATCCTGTGATGATAGTTAACTCATAAGGTTCCCTTAATCATTTAAAACTCAATCCTTATGACTTTTCTGTCATGACTTGGATATCGAAACTTATCGATGGCATA
>JABAAV010000209.1 GCA_014238595.1 Myxococcales bacterium
GAATGACAGTGATTCAAAAGAGATTATATCCACTATTGAGCAGCGTGAAAAGAATGATGGATTAAGCAGTGCTTTAGATGTTGTAGTACGGTTTTGTGGAGAACAAAAAACACGTAGCCTTCTCAAAAAATATTTAGATAAACCAAGTGAACAATCAGATATGCTCAAGGTATTGAGCACATTACCCTTTCATCATGTATGGACTACTTTTCCAGGTGATGGGATTCAAAAGGCATTTGGACATGATGCCGATTCTAATGTTTATTCTTACGATGCTATCGAGACTATCGATTTAACCGTTCATTCTCAGTATATCTTAAAATTGCTTGGGAATTTTGAATCTTACGTTATCTCTCCGAAATCATTTCGTGCTGTCTCAGAGAGAATGAGTGGACTTCGTAACTTTGTTCGAGATATTTATACCAATGGATCCTTATTGTTTGTTGGTTTTAAGATAGATGATCCAGATTTTGTGATTGTGTTGGATAAACTATTAAGTGTTCTTCCCTCGCCTCAATCTGGGCAACATT
>JABAAV010000020.1 GCA_014238595.1 Myxococcales bacterium
TTGACTGTTTGTAGTTGTGGCAAGTCAATGCTCGTTAGAGAGTAGCTCTCGGATATCTCAAAATCTCCATCGACTGTATGTAGTTGTGGCAAGTCAATGTTCGTTAGAGAGTAGCTCTCGGATATCTCAAAACGCCCATCGATTGTATGTAGTTTTGGCATGGTGATGCTTGTTAAGCTGGCATTTCTGGCTATAGAAACACTACGGCTTGTTTCTAGCTGTGGCATGGCGATGCTCTCTAGGAATTTGTTGCCGTTTATCCAAACAACAATCCCACTGGTCTCATTGGCTGTTTGCAATCGTGGTAAGTTGATGCTCATTAGGTTGGTGTTGCCGTTTATCTCAACACGATCTCCAACTGTGTGTAGTTCTGGAAAGTCAATGATCGCTAGGCTATTGGTATCGCTGTGGCCTACTATCGTAACAGTCCCACGAACTGCTTGTAGCTGTGATAAATCAATCCTCGCTAGGCTGGTGTTACCTATTATTTTAACACCCCCGCATATTGCTTGCATTTGTGGTAAATCGATACTCGTTAGAGCTTCATCCCTTTCGCTGATTATCAAGCTACCCCTGATTGCAGTGTAAGAGCCGGAGCTAGCTCGAATTAAATCTGGAATACCTATAACATCCCCTTCCCAAACATTTTGTCCTAAAGAGAAACCCGAGCAGTCTGGTTCTACTGTTGTTATACCGGGTTCTACTATTTTAGTAGGATCTTCTACTCCGGTTGAAATGTCGTCTGTTACTGTTGAAGTATCATCTGTTACTATTGTCGGATTTGGCACCTCTGTCGATGGTTTATCACCCTCAGATGTATCTCCCGATGCTGTCGCATCATCTTCTAACATCGCCGGCTTATCGTCGCAGCCCATCATCAATGTTAAGCTAATGACACATAAAATTTGTTGATATCGAGTAATCATCCCATTCATATATCCGAGTTGTACATTCAGTGTCAATAGTATTATGACTAGCCTAATTTTGTAATATCACTTTAACCTTGGTGATTCTTTCTACTTTGTACACAACGTATAATCTGAGATGCCTCACACTTTAGCTTTTTTGTGTGGTTGTTTGTTTTTTCATAACAAACAATAACCTAGGACTACCTATGTCACAGGTGCAGGGACAACGATACCATCAATGACATCAAGGTATCGTTTGATTGTTTCCGAAAACCCCAAATAAAGCGCATCGGCGATCAAGGCATGTCCTATCGAAACTTCCATAACTTGAGGAACTTTTTTAACAAAAGCTGGCATGTTGTAAAGGTTTAAATCATGGCCTGCATTGACACCGATATTACAGTCAGTCGCAATAGCCACACATTCAGCCAACACGGATAATGCGTCACTGGCATCACCGCATTCAAAGGCTTTTGCATAAGGCTCAGTATAAATTTCAATTCGATCAACATTGGTTTCTTTGCATGCTGTAATAATTGACGGTATTGGATCCACAAAAATAGCTGTACGAATTCCTTTTGATTTTGCTTTTTCAATGACAGGAACAATTTGTTTTGTTTCTCGTGGCAAATCCCAACCATGATCACTAGTGATTTCACCAGGGACAACAGGTACTAATGTTAACTGGGTAGGCATAACATCCCATGCAACATCTAAAAATTTATTCCATGGATCACCTTCAAGATTAAATTCAACATGATTATCTTTGCATAATTGAGCAACTGCAAAGACATCTTGTTCACGAGTATGTCTTTGATCTTCACGCAGATGTAGCGTAATTCCAGCAACACCTTCATCGATACATAGTTGTGCAGCACGAAGTACAGAAGGATTATCTGCTCCCCTACTGTTGCGGAGCAATGCAACTTTGTTGAGATTAACCGATAAATTCATAACGTCGATCTGATCAGAAATTATTTCTTAGAAAACTAACAGTATCATTCAATGTTTCTATGGCTTCTCTTGGTTTAAATTCCAATACCTGAGTGGCTTTAGAGGCATCAGCGTACCAATAATACTGGCTCATTTCGACAGAAATAGGATCGATGGCTTCACGTCCAAGATAAGCACTCGCTTTTTTCATGATTTTGCTTCCCCATAAAGCTACAACATCAGGGACTGTTATCTGTGGAGACATAACTTTTGATGCACGTTCTAACCTTCCGAAAAACTCCTTAAATGTCCAATTCACCGCAGTAATGAGATAACGTTCTTGATCAATTCCTTTTTCGAATGCTGTATATGTTGCTTGTGCTGCATCGCGTACATCAACAAAACTGACACCACCTGATGGAACGATTGCAAATTCTTTGTTCATAAAAGAATGAACATCACCAATGGAAGATAGTCGATGATCTCCCGGTCCTAATAACAAACTAGGGTTAATGATAACAACGTCAATGCCAAATTCACGACCCAAACGCAATGCTTCTTTTTCTTGATAAAGTTTTGACAAGTAATAAGGCCATTGTCCAATGATAGCCATTGGACAGTCTGATTCTTCATTGGCAAGTTTTGTTTCTTTTGAAACGGCAATCGTTCCTGATGTAGAAACAACAACAATACGTTTTACACCCGCTTGATGTGCTTGTTTAAATAGATTGATCGTTCCTTCAACATGAAGTTGCATCATGTCTCTAGAATCTGTGAGATCACGGGACACTAACCCTGCCAAATGGAACACCCCTTCACAACCATCGAGCGCTTTTTGTAGTGAGTCAGAATTCGAAACAATATCACCTTCAACAAAAGATACATTTTTGATTTTTTTTGTTGATGAATGTCTTGAAAGCACACGTACGGTGTATTTGTTGCTTTTCGATAAAATATCAACCAAATGGGCACCCAAAAAACCAGTGCCACCTGTAACCAAAACGGATTTTTTTTTGTTGCCATCGTCAGTCGACTCTTTCTTCTTTTTTCGTATCAATAGGTTCACGTCCTGACTCTCCTAATGTCCAAAGACAATCTTCAGGTGCCAACGAACGAACAATACGTTCCATATGTGATGCAATTGTATAATATGAATCACTTCGAGATTCTTTGTGTGTTACCTTTTGTAACGCTTCGTAAGAAACAAACGATCCAATATAAGAGGCAATATTACGTTCTCGTAACATTGCTTTGCCTTTTGGAAGAGCAAGATGTGTTCCTGCCAAATACAAAGGTAAAATACCGCATTTGTTTTTCATCGCAAGATATCCAACAGAAGGTTTAAAATCAGACATAACACCAGAAACACTTCGTGTGCCTTCTGGAAAAATAAGAAGAATATTGCCTTGTTGAATAATATCTGAAGCAAGCTCTAATGATTCTCGTAACGATCCATGACGTTCCATAGGAAGCAAATTAGTAAAGTTTTCAAAATACGCAGCACGTAATGGGTCAGCAAAGAAATAATCCCTTGCGGCTAATGCTCGAACTTTATTGCCATGTTCAGCCAGTGTATATTTAACCAAGCCCATATCTAAATGGCTCGAATGATTAGAAACAACAATATAGCCATCAGAAGGAGGAATTAAAACTCTCCCATGAACCTGTGTGTTCATGGCATTTTTATAAAGAAAATGTTCTGCATGACGAATACCAAAACGTCCTACTTTGGCTACAGTCGGAGAAACATTGATTTGATCAGTATCACTTGTCTGTATTTTTTTCTTTATGGTTGTTTTATCTGTGATATTGCTGACAACAAATTCTTTCATGTCAGCAATGGTTTCCAATGTATTCAAATGTCCAGGGTCATCAATCACAACGTTGTATGCGTCTAGGGCAGCAAGAAGCTCAGCATAAGCTAACGAATCAAACTCTAAGGAATCGAGTCGTGTTGAATCGTCAATCAGCTTTTTGTTTTTTTGCGATACTTTGGCAATAACATCGATGATCCATTCATTTTTGGTGTCGGTTTTTTTCTGATTTTTTGCTTTGGCAGCCGTTTGTGTCAATTTTTCAAGTTTTTGTATTTCTTTGACTACTTCGCCTCGTTTAATTTTTCGTGTGGTTGTTTTGGGGAGTGTTTGATTTGAAAAGTGAACAATTTTAATCCGTTTATGCACAGACAAATCTGAAGACACATTTTTAAAGTGTTCCTGAATTTCTTTTTTGGCTTGTGTCCAGGACATACCGTCATCCAAGTTAGGAACCACTAAACAAGCAACTGTTTCTCCTGATTTTGAAACAGGAACACCAACAACAGACATTTCTTGAATATAAGGAGAATCTCCGTATAAATTTTCTAATTCATCAGGATAAACATTCTCTCCCGATGCACCAAGAATTGTGTCTTTTTTTCTCCCAACAATATAAAGATTGTTATTAGCATCAAGTTTTCCTAAATCACCTGTATGAAGCCAACCATTTTTTAAAATATCAGCTGTAGCTTTCTCATTACGATAATACCCTTTCATCACATTGGAACCCTTAACAATAATTTCTCCAACACCGTGATCATCCGGCTCATCAATACGAACATCTATTCCTGGCAAAGCATATCCAACACTACCCAATGGTGTGTTTTCACCGGGGCGTTGTACAGAAATCACTGGTGCTGATTCTGTCATGCCATAGCCTTCAACCAAATTAAAACCAAGCCCTTGATAAGCTTCTATGATTTCAGGTGACAATGCTGATGCACCACTAATAAGCAATCGTAATCGACCACCTAATTTTTGATGTACTGCCCAAAAAGGGATTTTTCCAACATTGACTGAATATGGAATAGTATTATCGATTTTTCTTGTTGTTTGTATTGCAGCATCGAAAATCTTTCCGGCAACAAATCCTCGTTCTTCGATTGTTTCATAAATCTTTCTATACAACGCTTGCCACAATGCTGGAACACCAACCATGATCGTAACAATTTCTTGTGACAGTGCTTTGCTTAATATATCAGGAGTCATTTCTGTTAGATAAGTAATTCGTGCACCTGCCACCATAGGCATTAACAATCCTGCCGAAAATTCAAATGCATGATGAAGTGGCAACACTGATAACAATCCATCGTGTGAATAAGTTTTAAAAATAGAAGAAAGCTTAGCAATCATTGTTGTCAGGTTTTTATGCGTTAACATAACCCCTTTGGGATTACCTGTAGTTCCTGATGTATAAACAATAGATGCAACACTTTCCCCTGTCCTATCAGAAACGATGTCTGTGTGTTGTGGAAATTTTGACAACAAAATATCAGAGAACGAAAAAACCTGAACAGGTTTTAATCCTTCAAGTTTGATTGTTTTTTTGAGTTTGAGTCGTTTTTTTACTTTGTCAGATACGATAAGCACAGTGCTTATCGATGCTTTTAATAAATCATGAACTTCACGTTCTGCAAGCTGTGCATCGACAGGAACTGTAATGGCATTAGCTTTTAAAATACCGAAATAACTAATCGGCCATTCGGGACGATTTTCAGACATGAGCATGACATGATCATTGCTTTTGACAGAATTGTTTGCGAGAAAATTAGCGGTTTGATGAACAAAGTTCTTAAAATCACCATAGCTATAAACCTCTTTTGAAGAATCTCTTTCATTCGATGAAACAGAAAGAAAATGAAACACGGGACGGCCATGATTGAATTTAACCGTAGCATCAAACAAATCAATCAATGTCCGATGCGGATAAACCGTCCGTGGTTTTGCACGAAATTCATCATCTAAAATAGGAAAGATCCATTTACGTAATCCAGGGAAATGAATGTTTAACCAATAATGTCTCCAATCGATCGTTTCTGGATCCCATGGCAACAGCTTTTGATCTTTGTTTGCTATAGTAGCGTAGAGGGCTCTCATATTATCACCCCGATAATTAACATTGATGTCATAACAGAACGGTTGAAACAGTTCGATCAAAGCTATCGTTCTGTCAGTGACCTCTGAAACCTTGTTTAATTCTTCTTGGCTCTTTTCTGCAAGGACTGCAATACGAGACGAAAGCGTAGATGTAGTGTATTTTGTAAGAACTTCACTTGTTTTGTCTACAAAACGTTTTATTTGAGGCGACGATTTTTGATTGAAGACATCGGGAGATACAGGCATCGCCTCAAGCCTTGCGCGTATTTTATTCCACAACAAAACACCATCTTCTTTGTTGCGATAATACTGACGAACAGCCAATGCCGTTAATTCTGTCGTCCGCCTTGATGTAATAGGATTGCTATCACTTGTACCACATTGATAAACAGTTTCATGTGAACCTGAAAGCAAAGCTGCAGTCACAGAAATAATGCCTACTGCAATATAATCAACAGGAATAACATCTAATGGATTATCACTGGCAACAATATTACGGTGTCCTTTCAATGCCATATAAACCAAAGGAGCTGATGTATTAAATCCTTCATTCCATCCTTCAAATGGATATCGACGTGCAGATTCAACGATCGAAGGACGAACAATGACATAGTCAAGATCGGTTGTCTGACTGAGGATTTGTTCGCCTAGCGATTTTGTATAGGTGTATGTATTCACCCATCCCCAATATTTAGAACGTTCCATACCAATGTTCGTCAATTGTTCATGAATCCATAATTTGCGTTGGCGCATAATTCCCAAGCGCAAGGTCATTGCATCATCAGGATCACGGTTATCTTCTATCAATTGTTTAACAGCACGTTCACGAAATTCAGAAACATGCGCTTTATCATTAGATTCATCTCGAACTTTTTCGATCAATGCTTGACAATCTTTGAGCTCTTCCAAGGCATTAAAATCATCCGTTCTAAGCTCATCTTTTCGAGGGAAATGTCCATCGATTGGTTCGTTTTCAAAAATTTCTCCATTACGACGACCAGAAACATAACACGTAGAAATGTGAAGCAATTTAGATTGTGTTTGTTTGGCTAACGCCACTACATTTTGTACACCAGTGACATTAATCCGAATCGCATTTTCAAGAGACGGGGTAAATGACACCAATCCTGCAGAATTGATAATGCAATCAAGACCAACTTGATTCAATTCTTCTAATTTTTCTTCATCAATACCACATGTGTCTCGTCCAATATCCCCGACAATAGGATGAACTTTGTCACGTATAAAAGTTTCAACCCGATCACCATATTTAGTACGCAACGGATTGAATACTTCTGATGGCATTATCTCGTTTAAAAATCGATCCTCGGCAGTAGACCCTGCTCCCGCACGAATTAATGCATACACCCTGTTGATATCAGGATATCGATACAACAGCATTGACAATGTGACTTTACCGACAAAACCAGTTGAGCCAACAATTAAAATATTTTTGCCCGTTAATGTTTCGGTAACATTTAATTTCTTTGCCATAATGCGTTAGGTAACATCTGTAATGAGAATCGGTGGATGTTTCAACACAGAAACTTGTGCACTAGCTCCCATGATAGAACGTCCCATAGCAATGGCTTCAGTTAATGTATCTGCGCATTTCCAACCAAGCATTTCTGGAACCGTTTTATTATCAGCACCCACAACAATCACTTCTCCAATTTTTTCACGACCGCGCTGTCCCCAATACCACATGTAAAAAGGATGTGCGCCATGATAGGCATGACCATGACGATAAAGCTCAATGTAACTCGGGTTATATGCAAATTCATCTTGGTATTTTTGTTCTAATTCATAAGCATCTGTGGTTTCAGGAAGAAGTCTGTTAAAAAATTCAATATAAGAAGGATGATGTTCTGAATCAAATCGGTCTGAACAAGGATGAGTAATGATCATGACACCACCATCTTTAAGCAAGGACCGTCCTCGATACATATGATAATAATATCCAAGTGCCATCACTTGCACTAAAATAGGGTTCAATGCTTTCGAATTCACATTGTATGGAGAAATATACGTAATACCACTAATTAAAATGTCAGCTTGACCTTCTACGTTCACACAATATTGTTTGTATGATTTGTCCAATGTTTTCTTATGTGCGGGGTCACAAGCACCTGCGTAACAAGCGATTAACTCATAGGCAGCTGGTGTTCTCATGAATATTTCACGACGCATCGCAAAAGGCATTTTATCTAATGCCCATTTTGCACTATGAAATTTAAGCCAATCTTTTTCGGTAAAATCATCTTCATTTTTCATCAAAAAATCGAGAGGTCCTGCGAATGTACGATTGTTTAGAACGGTTTCAATGTGAAACACTTTCATGTTTTCTTCGCAAACACGTCCAATCCGTTCTACGCTGTGGGCAAGCGCAGATTTTTCAGGATGCATAAAGGAATCAGAATCTACGATAGATTTAGGTGTATGATGTGCTTTAAGACTTTCATAACCGCATAGTCCTACAGCAACAGATTTATGACCTCCAGACATAGGGACAAGGTTAATGTTTGAATAAATGATCAAATCAGATTCAGCGGCACGTAAATTTGTTTCAACCAATTCACCATGTCTAGTCTTGCCCAATTCAATCATATTGTCTGGATCACAGGCATCATGATTGTAAAGTTGATCTGGCCAATATTGATTCCAGACCTTGTCACCCACCATGCGACGAATTTCTTTTGGAGTCATACGACGATGCAATGATGTCGCAATAATAATATGCACGTCATCTACACCGTGATCGGCAAGCATTTCACAAACAATGTTAAGTGTTATTTCACGGATGTCGGGACGATGCATCATTGGCAATGGCAATGAAATATCATCAACAGCAATGGTCACTTTCATCCCTGGTTCCAACATAGAATGTAATGGATCCATCCCTTCAGGATGATTTAATGCATAACGAATCGCTGCTACAGGATTTGCCACACCAGCAATGGGTTGCTGTGGATAAATAACACGTGTGCCAACTGGTAAATCTTCTAAAAGAAAATTTTCACCATGAAACAAAATGCGCGGAGCAGAGTCGTTATCAATGGTAACAATGGGCTCTTTTGATCCTTCTTTATAACGTGATCCTGTGGTTCGCATTTTTTACAATCCCTTCACTTTAATTCAAATTAATCATAGGCCAATGATAGGCACGGGCAACAGAACGCAATCGAAAATCAGGGTTTACGGCAGTAGGATGTCCAACAACCGTTAACATCGGATAATCAGAATAACTATCGGAATAAGCGTAACTTTGTGAAAGATCAATGGCATTTTCATCGGCATATTTACGAATAACATCAGATTTGGTGACGCCTGCAATAAATGGTTTGGTCAATTTTCCATTGGCATAACCATCAACAAATTCAAGTCTATTTGCAATAACATCATCGACTTCAAGATATCGAGCCAGTGGTTTGACCGTAAAATCTAGCGCACCTGTGACCAACACTTGACGACATCCAGATCTACGTGACTCCTCAATCAATCCTTTAGAACGTGCATAAAGATTAGGTTTAATAGCTTTATCAAACAATTCTTCTGCTAAAACAACTAACCTATCTTCTGATGCACCGCGATACATTTTATAAAAAATCTCATTAAACCATTTCCGTGAGATAACATCTGCTGCGACAAACAGTGGAATAGATAATGTTGTCTGTGTAATCTTTAAAAACGATTTTAACAACTCAGGCTGACGAAGTGCGTAAAATGCAAATGAATGGACAATATTGGTTTTAATCAATGTCCCATCTACATCATAAAATGCAGCCGTTTTCTCACGATGGTTGGGCATGGTGTACGCGTCGGATTCTGCTGGAATTGTGAAAATCTGTCAACTCATCGCGTTAAACATCAAAAGCCCACCCAAAATTAGATAAATAATTCCGATAAGAATATGATGTTTCCGAGACATTCCGTACAAACCACGATGCTGACGAAGATTCGATTGTGCCTGATATCCCCATAGTGCCATTTTGATACGAAAAACACCATAAATGAGAACAACACCTGCAACCAAACCAGTCAACCATGGTGGTAAGGACATCATGGCTCTTTTCCTGTGGCAACTTGAGCTA
Organism: Myxococcales bacterium; assembly: GCA_014238595.1. Classification (GTDB taxonomy): domain Bacteria; phylum Myxococcota_A; class Polyangia; order Haliangiales; family J016; genus JABAAV01. Next base: position 9,847 of record JABAAV010000020.1, read on the forward strand.
AATAATCATTGTACGCCGTCATTAATGTCAATGTCACCTCTCCAGGTGCATTCAATGGCTTATTGTCGATATGTGACACAGGTATTATTCCACGAATGGTACTGGTCAAAAATGCTTCATCAGCGGCTTTAAGTTCATCCGGTGTAATCAGAGATTCTGTAACAGGCTGCTTCATAGCATAGGCAAGCGTCATGATAGCTTGGCGTGTAACACCTTTTAGAATACCACTTTCAGCAGATGGTGTGCCTATATGACCATCTTTGATCATGAAAATATTCGATGTACTACCTTCCGCAATACACCCCAACATATTGCACATGATGGCCTCTTCAGCACCCTGTTTTTTCCCTTCAGAAAGTGCAAGAATATTGTTAAGATAATTGCCTGATTTTATTGCAGGATTTAAAGCATCCTTAACATTACGCCGTACATCAACTATCGCAATACGGACACCCTCAATATAATGTTGCTCTGGAGGTAATTTCAACGATTGAGCAATAATTACGACCCTAGGATTATCGGCCAATGATGTATCTAATCCCAACGGTCCCGATCCTCGTGTCACGATCAATCGTACATAGGCATCACTCTGATCAAAGCTTGCCAATGTTGTTTCCATGGATGCAATCAAGGCTTGCCTAGGGGGTAAAACCAACCCAATACCATGAGCCGATTGTTCGAGTCGGTCTAAGTGATAATCACGTCCGACCAAATAATCACCTGAGGTTCGCATGACTTCGTAAACACTATCACCATACAAAAAACCTCGGTCAAAAACAGAGATAACCGCATCCTTTTCATCATGAAGATGACCATCTATAGAGACTTTAATCATAGGGCTTATGTTCGTTACGATCTACAGCAATGAATCCATACACGAAATAACAGACCTAAGGCAATACTTTTAAAAACTATGGAATCACAATGTTTTCTAAGAAACCATGAATAAACTCATTATATGAAATCATGGATGATTTTGTATAAGCTATGTTACGTTTAGTTTGTGCGTAACACAAGGACACAAAAGCCAAGCATTAAAACACGTCATAAAGCCATGCTTCCGATAGCTTCAACGCTTAAGCATCTGCTTGATTTAAAAGGTTTATCTGAACCTATGCGTTATCAAAGATTGGTTCTTGCATGGGATATGATTGTGGGTCATGAGTTCGCACTTTGTACTAAAATAAAATCAGTCCATCATCAAACTTTGACCGTCTATGTAACCAACTCTATCACACTGTCAGAACTTGGTTTTCAAAAACAAGCGATCATTGAAAAAATCCAAGAACAATTTGGCAAACCTTACCTTGTTACGGATATTCGTTTTGTTTTATCGTCATTGAGAAAACTTTAAACTGTCTCGATAGTAATCAATAGAGCCTTGATCTTGAAGCTCTTCACGATCTGTCATTGCTAAAAAATTATAAAGCAATTGTTTGCCACAATCACTGCCAATAGATTCGGGATGAAATTGTACTGTCTCGACTGGTGTTTCACTGTTGATAGCACGAAGTCCCATAATTTCACCATCAGAAGTTTCAGCAGTGATTTTCATGTTTTCAGGAATCGATCGTCGATCCAATGCCAATGAATGATATCTCATCACAGACAACGGGGTTTCAAGCCCCACAAAAACCCCCTGCCCATCATGATGAATCAACGATGTTTTTCCATGAACAAGAGTTTTGGCAGGAACAACATGGGCACCAACAACTTCTCCTACAATTTGATGCCCCAAACAAACACCTAACAAAGGGATATTGCCCCAGATTTGACGAATAAGCGCCATACAGATGCCTGCTTGCTTAGGCCAACAAGGCCCTGGAGAAATAACAATATAAGCGGGATTTAAGGCTTCAATATCATCGATAGATATCGCATCATTGCGAACGACTTTAACTTCTTGCCTTGCCTCACCAAAATACTGCGCTAAATTAAAGACAAATGAATCATAATTATCAATTAAAAGCAGCATCGTTTACGTAGGATACATTACTATGTCATCTCTTTCCGTTATTGATCCAGCTATAAGTACCCTTATTGACCAAGAGACTCTTCGTCAACGAGACACAATTCGCCTCATTGCTTCAGAAAATTACGTATCACAAGCCGTGCTAGAAGCAACCGGTTCTGTCTTAACAAACAAATATTCTGAAGGATATGCGGGACGAAGATACTATGAAGGTCAAGAAAATATTGATGCAATTGAGCGCATAGCACAAAATCGTGCCACTGCATTGTTCAAGGCGGACCATGCCAATGTTCAATCTTATTCAGGTTCACCAGCAAATCTTGCTGTCTTTTTAGCATTCCTCAAACCTGGTGATACTGTCATGGGCTTATCACTCCCAGCAGGAGGACATTTAACACATGGATGGCATGTATCTATCACGGGAAAATTTTTCCGTTCCGTATCTTATGGCGTACGCAAAGAAGATGGATACATTGACTATGATGAAGTCCGCAGCCTTGCAAAAAAAGAAAAACCCAAGCTTTTAATTGCGGGAGGAACAGCGATTTCTCGCATTATTGATTTTTCCATTTTTGCTGATATTGCAAACGAGATTGGTGCTATTTTTCACGCTGACATTGCACATATTGCAGGTCTTGTTGCAGCTGGTGTTCATCCATCACCAGTGCCTTATGCCGATGTTGTAACATCAACAACACACAAAACATTGCGTGGTCCTCGTGGCGGTATCATTTTATGCAAAGAAGAGCATAAATCTGCATTAGATCGTGCAGTATTTCCTGGATTACAAGGAGGACCACATAATCACACAACAGCAGCTATAGCCGTTGCTTTGCATGAAGCATCACAACCTCAATTTGTTACCTATGCACAAAACATCGTCAAAAATTCTCAAGCATTAGCTCAACACTTAATAGAGCAAGGGTTTTCTTTGATATCGGGGGGAACAGACAATCATTTAATTCTCTGTGATTTAACACCTCAACAGGTTTCAGGAAAAATCGCAGCACAAGCACTCAACAATGCTGGCATTGTTGCCAATTGCAATTCAATTCCATTTGATCCTAGAAAACCATTTGATCCTTCAGGGTTACGTATCGGAACAGCCGCTGTAACCAGTCGCAACATGAAAGAACCCCAAATGATTCAAATAGCGACATGGATTCATCAAATTATCTCAGATCCAACCAATGAATCATTGCAAAATAACATCCGAAATCAAGTCAAGGAACTTTGTGTCAGTTTTCCCGCACCAGGAATACTTATAGCGGATCATTAATCGCTATAGGATCTATGTCATTCTTGGTGTTGAACCATCGATAAACTTCACCGGCCAAATACAATGAGCCAAAGCAAACCACTGTATTTGTTTGGGTCATATCGATGGCATGTTCAATGGCTTTCGATGGATGAGCAAGCACCATCACAGACTCGGTTGGAACAGTCTGACATAGCACCTCTTTGATTGTGTGAGCACTCATACTTCGTTCTTGATTTGCCTGTGTCACGATCCATTGTGCATCATTTGATAAAAATGGTGTCAATAAGTCTTGCGGATTTTTGTCTTTAGAAATCGAAACAACATAGACCCAAGGCCCATTAAATTGTGTCTCTAAAGCATCAAACAACGCATGACAAGCATGGCTATTATGTGCACCATCAACAATCATATTGTCATGCACATGATCCATTCTTCCCAATAGTGATGTGTTGGAAAATCCCTCTTGATAATCAATTTCATCAATAATGACATTTGCTTTCTGAGCAATGGTGGCAATAGCCATCTCTGCACAAGCAGCATTATCTCGTTGATATTTTCCAGACAATCCTAATTGGCCTTGATGAAAACAAAGATCATGATTGTGGCGTACTTGATTGATGGCAATATCTGGAGTCGCTTGCATTAACAACATGTCGCCATCATCAATGCTTGATGTACCTAAAATAGCAGTGCCATTGTGACGCCATATTCCTGATTTTTCTCGGGCAATTTCGGCCAATGAATTTCCAAGGTATTGTTGATGGTCCAATGCAACACCTGTGATCACAGCAACATCAACATCCATGACAGTCGTAGAATCCAACCGTCCTCCCATACCTACTTCCCAAATAACAACCTCGACAGATGCCCGTGCAAAAAGCAATGCAGCCATTGCTGTTATCACTTCAAAAAACGTCACCACCATATCTTTGGATGCTTCAAATACCCGTGTTGCAGCCCAAAGAAGGTCTTCTCGAGAAGCCGGTTGATCATGGATCACAATACGTTCACCGAGATACAATAAATGCGGCGAAGTAAAACATCCAACATGCATTTTTCGTTTTAAAACAGATGCAATAAAGGCCACTGTAGAGCCTTTGCCATTCGTACCACCTACTTGAATAGAATAAGGAGTCTGATTTTGAGGATTATCCAGCCTCTGAAGGAGTGTCTCTATTCGTGACAGACCAGGTTTGATCCCAAAGTGCCGCAATCCGTAAAGTTCTCTGAGCATTGATTCATAGCGTTTGTCTATTTCATCTTGGCTTAAAACCATGCCAAAAGTCGTCCCAGTGTTGCTGCCATTTCATGACGAGGAACGACCATATCAATCATACCGTGTTCTAAAAGAAATTCAGAACGTTGAAACCCATAGGGTAAATTTTGTCCTATAGTTTGTTTGATCACACGAGGACCAGCAAAGCCGATTAATGCATTGGGTTCTGCGATAATAATATCACCCAACATAGCAACAGATGCCGCGACTCCACCTGTTGTTGGATGGAGAAGCACAGAAATATAAGGAATATTAGCTTTGAATAGTTTTTCACGTGCCGATGCTGTTTTTGCCATTTGCATCAACGACAACACACCTTCTTGCATGCGTGCACCACCAGATGCTGAAAGAATAATTGCAGGACAGTTGTTCTCAATGGCACGTTCAAATTGGCGTGTTATTTTTTCACCAACGATAGATCCCATTGAACCACCCATAAATTCAAAAACAAATACACCTATTTCTACAGGAATATCTGAAATAGTCGCTGAACCAGAACAGTAAGCGTTTGTTGCACCCGTTCGTTTAATAGAAGTCTCTATTTGTGTTTTATAGGATTGATCATCGATCATAAATTCTAACGGATCTTCGCTTCGCAAATCTTTGTCATGTTCTACAAAACTATCTGGATCAATCAAGTTATCCATACGTAACGCCGTTGGAAGGCGTGAATGGTATCCACAATGCGGACAGACGCGATGATGGTCTTTAATATTGTTTTCAACAAGAATTTCACTGCAACCTTCACAACGAATGGCCATACCTTTAGGAACAGATATTTTCTCATTCAGTTCAGTCGTCAATCCTCTTTTTCTACTCCACCAGCTCATTACGATTACCTACCTTAATTTACCCTAATAACGCAACATCAACACGATGACACAACAATCAATGGAGCATATATCATTTCAACCGATCATATTATTTAATGCAATGTATTCTGGATTTGCTGAATTTTGCTTGAGTTTCACTGTTAAATCGCTCATACAAGCATTGATACGAAGATCGGCAGCTCTAATCGATAAGATAATCCATCTTATCACGAGTTTCTCCTTATGTGATACTAAGAATGTTTGATACATAATTGTTGATTGCAATGAATATCATATGACAACGTAACATATGTCTATTACTTACAAAGATGTTGGTGTTGATTTAGATACACACACACAACTGCTCCAACACATTGATGTGATTGCGAACACAACAACGCGCAGTGAAGTCATCAGTCACATTGGAGGTTTTGCAGGCTCAGCACATCTTCCTGCGTCATATCATCAACCTGTCCTGCTCAGCAGTACAGATGGTGTAGGAACAAAACTTAACACAGCCATTTTTCTCAATCGCCATCATGATATTGGTCTCGATCTGGTTGCCATGGTTGCCAATGATATTTTGGCTGCTGGTGGTCAACCATTTTTGTTTTTAGATTATTTTGCAACAGAGACTTTAAACATTTCAATTATTACATCCATTATGAAAAGCATTGCACAAGGCTGTTTAAGCGCAGGCTGTATTTTTTTAGGCGGCGAAACAGCACAAATGCCAAATACTTATAAAAAAGGAAAACATGACATTGTAGGTTTTTGTGTTGGTATTGCTGAAGCTGAAACACTCAAACATCGTGAACAGATTGATCAAGGCGATGTCGTCATCGGTATTGCATCATCGGGTCTTCATGCCAATGGACATAGTTTAGCACGCGCCATACTTTTTGATACGATGGGATTATCATTTGATTCATCACCTGTTCTCTTAAATTCAAATACAATTGCTGATGAACTGGTTCGTCCAACCTATATTTACAAAAAATGTTTTGATGCACTCAAAGAAGCAAACATCACAATTCATGGTGCAGCACATATTACAGGTGGAGGAATACAAAACAATGCGAATCGCACACTGCCTGATTCATTGTCTATTATCATTGAAGAAAACAGCTGGGATATCCCTCCAATATTCTCACTCATCCAACAGGCAGATATTGATGAATCAGAATATCATCGTGTATTCAATCGTGGTATCGGCATGATCATTGTTTGTTCTAAATCACAAGAAACCTCTGCATTAAAAGCCATTAAGCAAATTCACGACGCATGGATCATTGGTAGCGTTGAAAAAAATGTTAGGATTTCATCGTGAATATTGCTGTTTTGTCTTCAGAAAAAGGCACCACACTCAATGCATTACTTCATGAAGAACAAAAAATTGCCCCAGCATCCGTTGTGTTGGTTATCACAACAAAACCTCATGCCTCCATCATAAAAAAAGTCGCACATTTCAACAAACAAGCAATAGTAATTGATAACAATGATTATTCAACAACACATGAATTTGAAACCATGCTCCAACAAACACTTTCTGAACATCACATTGACATTGTTGTTCTCGCAGGATTTATGACTATTCTTTCTTCTGATTTTGTTTCTCAATGGAAAAAACGAATCATTAATATTCATCCATCATTGCTTCCATTGTTCCCTGGACTTAATGCACCACAACAAGCAATCCAAAGCGGTGCAACCGTATCAGGATGTACCGTACATTTTGTTGATCACACAATCGATCAAGGACCTGTCCTTGCACAAACAACTGTTCCAATAAAACACAATGATACTCCTGCATCACTGCATCAGCGTATTCAACATGAAGAAAAAAACCTCTTGATTCAATGCATCAAAACACTTGCGTTAGGAGCATTGTGAAATCGCATTTCTATGACTTGATTGTCATAGGCAATGATTTTTCTGGCCTTGTTACTGCAACATTATGTGCAAAACGAGGATTACGCGTTCTCATCGTACAGCAAGAATGCACAACAGATCCTATAACTCCATTCCCTCACGGATGTGATTTGACAGAGCAAACAATTAGAGAATTAATGATTGGACATTTTTTACGCGACAACCTCTCAACAGATGTTTGTTCTTATCAATTCATTTCAGAAAACACCCGTATCAATATTTATCCAGATAATAACAAACTGATCCGAGAACTTTCTTATGTACTTGAAAACGATGAAATCCATCATTTAATGAACCAAATCAAGCAATCGACACAATCGACACAATCGATCAATGAAATGTTTCAAGAAAACAATCCATGGCCAAAACAAGGGTTGTTTTCTAATTATGAACCTGACATTGATGTAACCCCTTTTCTTTTATCTGAAATTTCTCCATGGTCAACCATGTTTTTTTCTGCCCCTTTATATGCGGAAACAAACATTTGTCCATCACAAGCATCGCCCCTTCTATACAATTATATGTTCAATCGTTGGCAACGTACTAATCGATACTGGTCACATAAGGATTCTATCGTCAAAGTACTGTCCGATGTTTTTATCCGTCACAGCGGAGTCATTCACTGTTGTGATTCTATCACGACAATTACTTCAAGAAACAAAGCAACTGGCGTACTTATTGACGGCAAAGAAAATGTAAATTCTCTCTATATCGTCATGGCCTTGTCTGCTGACAAATTATCTTCAGTAATAACTGTCAAAAAAAAGATTCTCCCTGTAGCATTAAATCATCGAATAACATTGGAGGTTTGTTTTAAAACTGAAGGAATCTCAAAAGAAATTGCATCATGTGTCCTTTATGATTCAAAACAATTCACACATCCTGTTACATTGTTAATCAAAAAAACAGATTCGCACACAATGGTTTTCATTCGAACACAGTTACAAAGTGTTTCTGAAACACATGTTCAAGAAACAAAGGAACATCTTTTAGACATCCTTGAAGATGTGATGCCTTTTTCAAAAAATTACATTGTAAATATAAAAGAACCTTCTTTGTCTCCGCTGTGGGAAAAACATTCACAGTCGACATCAGGCATTTCTGTCATGCCTTATCACCTTGGATTAAACCAGCTTGTACTTTCTTCTTCTGATGTTTTTGCAGGACTTGGCTTTGAAGGTGCTATTTTGTCAGGACGGTACGCAGCAGATATTATTTGTAAAACAAAACCGTTTGCTGGTCATATACGAAATACGTTGGTCTAGGTTTTTGTGTTCGACAAATACCAATCACTTTCTGGAGTAACCGTACGTATCTCACCACCACGCCATTGGCACAATGTCATAGGAGCATCTACGGGCAATGATACATAAGTAAAACAATGAAGAAGACCTGGCGGTTCTGAGGGAAACCATGTCCCTCCATTGATGTATGTTTTTGATTTGTTATCGATGTTGAAATTCTCAATTAATGGGATATGTGTATGACCAAAGACAATATATTTCGTCTGAATCTGCGTTAAAATGTTTCCAGACATCCTAATTAATAATTTATTTAAATCCGGTTCTTGTTTGCGTGCAACAAGATAATTAAACAAATGAAACAATATTATTGCACCGGCAACATACAGTCCTGTCATAATCCACCCTATGGTTTGAACAAATAACAAAACAAAAACAATCATGCTGATCAAAAACAAAAGTTTATCTAACATTAAAACTTGTATCAGTGGCCATAAGGAAAAGAAAACTGGTTGTTCTCGATTGGCATCTAATTTAAGCAATGTTTCGATCGGAATATTCCATTGAATAGAAAGATCCTTCAATTCGTTATCATGCCTACGTTTTTTGTTAGCCACAACAACACTGCGGTTCGTGTTTTTCCATCGCATCAAAGAAACAAAAGAAAAAACACAATAAGCTCTGAGCAATTTCCAAGCATCTTTAATGCCAAGATCAACCCCCCATGAAAGATAGCCAAAAAACGACCAGGTATCTTTGACATACAAAGCCCCAGGGATTTGATTGATAACCAAACGAACAGATAAGGCATCAATGTTTCCAATAATCGCGTTGTCATCTGCAGTCCCTGCAAAAACGGATTCAAATGAACATGTTTTGTCATGAAGATGACCGTGTTCAACCCATAGCAGATCTTTTTCATAATAAAACCAAGGATGAAACGTGATCTTGTGATCAAGATCAATATTCTCATACTCTGTTGACCATTGCTCTTTAATGGCTTCTCGAAACATTGTTTGAACTTCAGACCATTGAAATTCAGCATCATGATTGCCTGCAATCAATTCTACCTTATGACCAGCATTGAGAAATTTGGCTAACGCTGCAAAAAATGCTTGAAGTCTTTGGGTAGCAGCAGCCATCTTTTTGCATGCAACCCATGAAGATCGTTGATCTTGAATGGTTATCCGTCTACAAGTCCCTTTGCGATCTTTTTTGGATTTTATTTTCGGTATAGGGAGACAAATAGCAAGAAAATCGATCAAATCTCCGTTGATGATTAAACGCCATGGTAATCCATTACGACGGAAAAGCGTATGATATTCAAGAAAACGAATTAATTC
>JABAAV010000210.1 GCA_014238595.1 Myxococcales bacterium
AGATTCAGTCCATAGATTCAGGGGACTGAATCTATGAATCTAGGACCATTTTTAGACCTCCATCCCCATAGAACACGATGTGAAAATTGAAAAAAAAACATTTTTTGGGGGTTAAAATTGTGATTTTTCTTAAATGGTGGCGTTTGGTTAAGCCATTCCACTTTATTTGACTGTTAACATACCTGTTTTAGTTCAATTCAACCATTAATTCACAATCAAATACCAAATATATAAAATCTTCACAATTTGTGTTGTCAAATATTATAATTTTTATTAGGGTATGGGAAGGGAAAATTAATTTATTCAAAAAGTTGAAGTCCAATTTACAAAAAAAATATGTTAAATGTTAGGGAATATGTCCATCTAGTTTCCAAACTCAATAAATCAATGAAAACACCTTTAAGATTTTGAAAATATTTATTTCAGTGACACTGAAATGTTTGATCTTCTGAAAAAAAAGCATTTTGGGGGGTTAAAATTGCGATTTTTCTTAAATGATGGCCTTTGATTAAGCCATTCCACTTTATTT
>JABAAV010000211.1 GCA_014238595.1 Myxococcales bacterium
GATCTCGATATGTTGATTGCAGGACGCTACACCGAGATCACGGGGACTCTGACAATCAGTGGTAGTCAAATAGACACCATCGACATACCACAACTAGAAACAATTGGTGGGCATGTTGTTGTTATGACCCCCAACGACAACCTAACGTCCATCTCCATGCCACAACTAAAAACAGTTGGTGGTGTTTTGGGTGCATCCGGCAACTTCCGCCTAACAACCATCGACTTGCCTCAACTAAAAACAACTGGTGGGAATGTTTTTATATACGACAATGGCAGCCTAACGAACATCTCCTTGCCACAACTAAAAACAGTTGGTGAGTCCGTTGAGATAGCCTACAGCGACAACCTAACAACCATCGACTTGCCACAGCTACAATCAGTTGGTGGGTATGTTCATGTCCACAACAACAAAAGCCTAACAAGTATCGACTTGCCACAACTACAATCATTTGATGGGGGTTTTGGGATATTCAGTAACGACAACCTAACAAGCATCTACTTGCCACAACTAGAATCAGTTGGG
>JABAAV010000212.1 GCA_014238595.1 Myxococcales bacterium
GGCAGGCAATATTCCAATAACCCACATACAAACACCTTTATCATCAACGAGTATTCTTCTTGATTTAATCAATCGACTGTTCGAACTTCCTCTGCAGCCTTTAACTCGAGATGTTGTGATCCCTATCTTGAATCATCCTGCATTAACAGAACATCTCCCTCATGCAAATCCAATGCAATGGCGGCAATGGATTGATCTGCTGGGAATCTATGAAACCCAAGATCGGCGAAAAAATTCTTATGATTCTGAAGGACACTTCACATGGGAACGTGCATTAAAGCGTTTAAGTCTCACTGCGTTTATGAAACATGGCAGCGTGACGACCAAACAAGGTCAATATCATTCATTGGATGAAGATAATGTCACCAATATGGGATATTTTATTTCTATTGTTCGATTTTTGCTTGATGACATTTTATCGGTTCAACACAAAAAACAATCACTGAATCACTGGACAAACTTTTTTCTAAAAACAATTGATAACACCTATATCAGACCAACATCTGATGAAGACAGAA
>JABAAV010000213.1 GCA_014238595.1 Myxococcales bacterium
CTATGCCATCGCTTATCTCACTGGATTTGCAAAACCAACATCGAGTCCTCGTTAACATCGGTGACTAACTGCGTCATGCTAATAATACAATAATACACTAGGTGTCAGCCTATCAATTTAGCTCCAACATCGGTGACACAAGAAGCCCTGTAGTCCCGTCCAAGGTCTCATTGGTGTCAGCCTATCAATTTAGCTCCAACATCGGTGACGGAAAGGAATCGCATTTTAAGCAATCGATTCCATGTGTCAGCCTATCAATTTAGCTCCAACATCGGTGACAATAGAGCTGGAGAACAATAGCAACATAGCAGACTTGTGTCAGCCTATCAATTTAGCTCCAACATCGGTGACATAGGCAATGAGGCTTAGATTTAAAGGAGATTTTGTGTCAGCCTATCAATTTAGCTCCAACATCGGTGACTTGTGGTCAAAAAACGACATACGCAAAGCACTTAAGGTGTCAGCCTATCAATTTAGCTCCAACATCGGTGACGGTTATGAAGAAGACTCA
>JABAAV010000214.1 GCA_014238595.1 Myxococcales bacterium
AGGTTACAGGGATCTTCACTTTAGCGTGAGAAAAAAACAAAAAAAGATAAGAAAAATAGATAAAAAAATAGAAAAATTAAAATCTGAAATTAGAAATTTAGACAAAAATAATGTGGCTAAAAAAAATAAAATTAAATTTCATTATAATATTTATAATGACGACAGGATTGAAGGTAAGTCAACAATTTTATATTTACTAAATGTTTTTCCTTTTTCTATAAAATCTAAATATTCATCTACTGCCTTTGGTACAATTTCATTATAAAGCTTTTTTGCTCTTTTAGGGTTTTGATACATATACAAAGATAAACTTTCAGGAGAAGCGTACTCCAACCACTGATCAATAGTAATTCCATTCCCTTTTGATTTTGAAATCTTTTCTCCTTTTTCATCTAAAAACAATTCATAAGCAAATCCAGATGGGTTAGTTTTTCCAATTAATTTAATTATTTTTGAGGATAAAATTGCACTTTCTATTAGATCTTTACCATACATCTCAAAATCAATATC
>JABAAV010000215.1 GCA_014238595.1 Myxococcales bacterium
CTGGTTTGTTAAATCCCGACAGTGCTGCAGTTGATGCAGCAACATTTGTTCCTTTGGAATCATTGTAGTAGTGAACGTCATGATAAGTACCGATAAATTGCATGCGGTGATCACAGGGTTTAAATGTTTTTGCACCTTCTGTGATTTGTTGTTGTGTGACACCTGCCGACCTTGCACAAAGATAGGCGGCCATAGCATTTTCAGCGTTGTGTGTTCCAATCAAGGGCAGATCATTGAGTGAATAAATTTCTTCTTCTAGGTTCGATGAACATCGAAGAATCAATTGATTGTCAGAAAGATAGGCTCCTTGTGAGAGTTTCTCTTGTGATGAAAAAGACAAGGATTTGCTAGGTAATGTTTTTAAAGCAGAATTTGTATATGAACAATGATGGTTAAAAATAGCCGTGTCGGTTGATGTCTGATTTTTGAAAATCGAGGTTTTAATAGAGGCATAGTTTTCTAAAGTCTCAAAGCGATCGAGATGATCATCAGAAATGTTA
>JABAAV010000216.1 GCA_014238595.1 Myxococcales bacterium
CTGGTTTGTTAAATACCGATAGAGCTGCAGTTGATGCAGCAACATTTGTTCCTTTAGAATCATTGTAGTAGTGAACGTCATGATAAGTACCGATAAACTGCATGCGGTGATCACAGGGTTTAAATGTTTTTGCACCTTCTGTTATTTGTTGTTGTGTGATACCTGCCGACCTTGCACAAAGATAGGCGGCCATCGCATTTTCAGCGTTGTGTGTTCCAATCAGGGGAAGATCATTGAGCGAATAAAATTCTTCTTCTAGGTTCGATGAACATCGAAGGATCAATTGATTGTCAGAAAGATAGGCTCCTTGCGAGAGTATCTCTTGTGATGAAAAAGACAAGGATTTGTTTGGTAATGTTTTTAAAGCAGACTTTGTATATGAACAATGATGGTTAAAAATAGCCGTGTCGGTTGATGTTTGATTTTTAAAAATCGAAGTTTTAACAGAGGCATAGTTTTCTAAAGTCTCAAAGCGATCGAGATGATCATCAGAAATGTTA
>JABAAV010000021.1 GCA_014238595.1 Myxococcales bacterium
AGTGCAACGGCAATGAGAGAATCAGCGGGCATGGTTCAATGTACAAATATCATCGCTTAGATCAAAAGTCACTGAAGCACTGTTTTTTATATAAACGATACGTGTAATTTCGTTTATTGCTTGTACACAATGAATCTTCATATGTACTTGATATCGTCCTTCATTGAGTTGAATTGAATCGGTTTCTTGTGATTTTGCTCCAGCATTATCATAATGACGGCGCATATACGCAACTCGATCGTCTTGTGTATCCAAATATTCTATAAAACTCGATCGAACAAATGGCGCTTGTGGTCCATAATTTATCGTAACGAGAATGTCACTTGGCTTTGCCTTGCCCAATTTACCCAAAAGCAACCCCAACATGATCACCATACCAAGCAGCGCTATCCATTTTCGCGGAGAATTAGGTACAGGAATTCTCATTGAGGTAGAGTCCTGGTTATGAATCGATGTTTCATTGCTGCTTGTTTAGTTTTCATCATGCTGCTGATGACACACTGTACCTATAGAGATACACTGTATTATTTTCATGGTGCAGGGGTTTCGGGCGTCAAGCTTTCTAGTGATAGACGACATTATCGTTCCAGACAAGCTTATGGCGTGATGTTATCTTCACATATTCCTCAAGCACGTCTGACTCCAATCGACTTAGACAATTCTCCCCAAAACAAACTCCGCACCTTAACAGGCACTCGAACAAACAACAATGATGTTCAAACCATGATCCAAGCAGCAGCAGGTTTAGATATCATATTTCCCAAAAAAATCCGCCAATTGAAACAGTGCAGCCACTGGGTATACACGGCACAACAACGAACAAAAATCCCCAATCGTACAAACGCTTTGACAGGTAATTTAATTGTATTTGGAACGGCTAAAAAGCCAAAGTCTTTTCTTTGTGGCATTATTATTAACAAAAATGAACAAGACACTGTAGAATATCTGTATCTATCGCGTCAGATCATACGACGTGGTTTTATGAATCTTAATCATCCATCAAAAAAACGCGACTCTCATGGAAGAGTGTTAAACACTTTCATTAAAGGGACTAGCGGAGGCGCCTCTGGTAGTATACGTTATTTGGCAGGCAGACGTTTTTTTTCGTATCTTCCTGTCTCTTCTTTATTACCATGATACATCAACAAACAATCCGAGTGTGGCGAAACAGGTAGACGCAAGGGACTTAAAATCCCTTGGGCTTTATGCCCGTGCCGGTTCGATTCCGGCCACTCGGACTTTGATGGCCCATGTGATAACGAACAGTTTGACGAACAACAGATCTCTTGCGTAATTTCACAGACATGAGTCCACGACAACAAAACACTGAGAGAAATGTTATTATCATCAAAGGTGCGCGTGAACATAATTTACATATTGATAAACTGGAAATCCCTAAAAAAAAACTCGTTGTGGCTACGGGTGTTTCAGGCAGTGGAAAATCTTCATTAGCGTTTGACACATTATATGCGGAAGGACAACGACGCTATATTGAATCCCTTTCTTCATATGCGCGACAATTTTTGGGTCAACTGAAGAAACCTAAATATGAACATATCAGTGGGCTTTCCCCGACCATTGCTATCCAACAAAAAAGTACATCATCCAACCCACGCTCTACCGTAGGGACAGTCACCGAAGTCTATGATTATCTTCGCGTTTTATATGCACGTACAGGTGTTCAACATTGTTATCAATGTAATAATCCTGTTTCTTCACGATCATCGACTGACATTGTCAACGAACTGATATCACTCCCTAATAATCAACGAATCACAATTCTTGCACCCAAAGTAAGCAATCGCAAGGGTGAGTTTCGTGATTTGTTGCAGGATATTCGCAAAGCAGGTTTTGTTCGTGTCCGCATTGATGGCATGACTATCCATGCCGAAGAAGTCACTGCATTAGCAAAAAACAAAAAACATACGATCGACATCGTTGTTGATAGAATCAATGTCAAAAAAACAACCATTGATCGATTAACCGATTCTATTGAAATTGCTATCAATGAAGGTCATGGATTTCTCCGCGTGGATGTTGAAGGAGAATCTCAACTTCGATCTTATTCACGAACCAATGCTTGTACACTGTGTGGCATTGGATTCCCCGAACTCTCTCCACAATCATTTTCGTTCAATTCTCCATTGGGAATGTGTTCAACATGCAATGGATTAGGTGTTCACACCTCTGTTGCTGTTGATCTGGTTATCCCCGATGAATCATTAAGTATTAATCAAGGTGCAATTGCCTGTCTTAGAAATGCCATCCAAGACAAACAAAGTTTCACAAGCAATATAATTCAAAGCATTGCTCAAAAATACAACATTGATTTGAACAAGCCTTGGAATAAATTAAGCAAAAAGAAACAAACAGTACTTCTTTACGGATCAGGTAACACAGAAGTAGCTGTTGATTGGAAAAGCAAATATCAAAGCAGAGATTTTAGTATGCGCTATGAAGGGGTTATTCCTCAATTAGAGCGACGCCATCATGAAACCAAATCAGAACATACCCAACGATTTTATTCATCATTCATGAGAACTGTTGATTGCTCTGATTGTTCTGGATCACGATTGCGACCAGAATCTTGTGCCGTTTACTTAAATGACAAAACACTTCCTGATATTTGTTCGATGACTGTTGGACAATCGACGTCCTATATCCGTTCTTTAAAACTACAAGGGGCTCAAAAGAAAATTGCCGGAGAAGTACTTAAAGAAATTCAATCACGTCTGTCATTTTTATTAAACGTGGGACTTGAATATCTAACATTAGATCGCAATGCTGCCTCACTTTCAAGCGGAGAAGCTCAACGCATTCGCTTGGCATCACAATTAGGTTCAGAACTCTCAGGTATTTTATATGTCCTTGATGAACCTTCGATTGGACTTCATCAACGCGATAATCAACGTCTCATAGAAACACTCAAACGACTCCGTGATTTAGGAAATACCGTGCTTGTCGTAGAACATGATGAAGAAACGATAGCGGCAGCCGATCACATTGTCGATTTCGGTCCTGGTGCAGGTCGTCATGGTGGTCGTGTTGTTGCTGAAGGCGATATGGCAATGATTAATAAATCAAAAAAATCGATTACTGGTGCTTTTTTATCAGGAAGAGAAAGTATTACTGCTTCTATCAAACCAAGAACACCGTCATATTGGATTTCATTGAAAGGGGCTTCTGAAAACAATCTTAAAAATATTGATGTCGATATTCCTTTGGGTGTTCTGATCGCAATTACAGGGGTATCTGGCGCAGGAAAATCTTCACTGATCAATGGTATTTTATATCCTGCGCTTCGCAAAGCACTCCATAAGGATAACGATGACATTCGTGTTGGAAATTATCAATCACTCGAGGGCATAGATAATATTGATAAAGTTATCGTTATTGATCAAAAACCGATAGGAAGGACACCGCGCTCAAACCCTGCTACCTATACAAAAGCATTCGATTTAATTCGTATATTATATGCACAAACACCAGAAGCCAAAGCATTCGGCTATAAGCCTGGACGCTTTTCATTTAATGTCAGTGAACAACAAAATGGGGGTCGTTGTGAACATTGCCAAGGTGCTGGTGTACGAGAAATTGAAATGCATTTTCTTCCCGATGTCCATGTGACATGCGAAGCGTGCCATGGGAAACGATACAACGATGCAACACTACGTGTTGTTTATAAAAACAAAACAATCTCAGATATGTTAGAAACAACCATTGAAGAAGCAGCCAAAATATTTTCTAACCACAAACAGTTAAACAAGATATTACAAACACTGCTTGATGTTGGTTTAGGTTATATGACTTTGGGACAATCGGCAACGACGTTATCAGGAGGCGAAGCACAACGGGTAAAACTTTCTAGAGAATTAGCAAAACGCTCTACAGGTAAAACGTTATATTTCTTAGATGAACCAACGACAGGACTTCATTTTTATGACATCAAGAAATTACTTAATGTGTTGAAGCGTCTCGTTGATGGAGGAAATTCTGTGCTTTTAATTGAACACAACATTGATGTTATCAAAACGGCCGATTGGGTCATTGATTTAGGGCCTGAAGGAGGCTTGGGTGGTGGTGAAATAATTGCATCAGGAACACCTAAGCAAATCGCTGCCTGCAAAAAATCTTATACAGGGAAATACCTTTAACGTTCGACAGAGATACCCATTAAGCATCAAAAAGCAATTCAATGCTTGCTGTCGGAAAACGTAAGGACATCACTAATTGTATGACTACCGGTAAACAACATCACCAAGCGATCAACACCTAAAGCAATACCACCGGCAGGTGGCATACCCTTGTTTAATGCGTTAAGAAACGCTTCATCCATCTCATAAACAGGCAAACCTTTCTCTTGGCGGAGCCGTTGATCCTGTTCAAAACGTTCTCGTTGTTCTACAGCATCACTTAATTCACCAAAAGCATTAGCAATCTCAAATCCGCCCCAATACAATTCAAAACGTTCTACCAAATAGGGATTGTCGGCTTTTCGCCGTGCCAAAGATGCAAGCTCTATTGGCCAATCAACAACAAACAAAGGATCTTTGGTCTCTTTTGCCAATATCGGATCAATCCGTTCAACCCATGCAGTATAAAACAAATCACTCCATTGAAGATTATCATCAGCAGAAAGACCGACAGACGCCAATTTGTCTCGTAACAATGATTGCGATTCAGATCCATCTATTGCAATACCAACATATTTTTTCGTCAATGCTTCTACCGTTATTGTGTTCCATGAAACATCCGTCTCAACGGAAATTTGTGGCAAATTTTTTGCACAAAAACCAATCAAGTTCTTAACATCGTGCATGATGACATCAACATCGACATGTGCACGATACCATTCAAGCATTGTGAATTCACTGTTATGTTGATCCCCTGTTTCTCCATATCGAAAACATTTGCATATCGTGTAAATTTGTTCGAATCCTTCACACAGAAGCTGCTTCATTTGAAATTCGGGTGATGTAATCAGCCAGTTATCTTTCCCGGCAGCAACAGGACGAATATTTACATCCAATGTTGGGTAACGCACTAACAATGGTGTTTCTACTTCAACAAACCCTGATTTGTAAAAAAAATCACGAATCAAACGAAGAATTTGAGCGCGGGTTTTTAAAATATGTTTTCGTTGAGAAGCTATGTGCTCAAATGACATGCTTATGATTAGTGATTACGTGATTACTCTTTAACTCGTTCAACATATTCCTGTGTACGAGTGTCTATTTTGATCATATCACCTTCATTAATAAACAATGGAACGTTAACCGTTGCTCCAGTTTCTACAGTAGCGGGTTTCATCACATTACCCGTTGTATCACCTTTAACACCTGGCTCTGAAAACGTCACCTGAACCGACACAAAAGTTGGCAATGACACATCAACGGGGCGTCCATTGAAAAACAACACAGAACATTCTGCATTATCTAGCAAGAGTTTGGCATTCTCTCCTACAATATCATCTGCAAGATTGATCTGTTCGTAAGATTCTTGATCCATAAACACGAAATCAGTGCTTTCTTTATACAAAAATTGCATCTGTTTCTCTTCCACATCAGCAGGCTCAAGCTTTTCTCCTGAACGGATATTTTTTTCAATCACATTCCCAGAAAGAAGATTTTTGAACTTAGTACGTACAAAAGACCCTCCTTTTCCAGGTTTAACAAACTGAAACTCGATAACAGTATATGGATTACCATCCATGAGAACTTTCAACCCTTTGCGAATATCCGATGTATCATGCATGCACAATTCAATACTTGACCATGCTACTATGGTCAACAACCTGATACCATCTATCGCTATTGTGCTGTCTTTAACAAACAAACGAGTCGTTATTGTAGGTGCTGGAGGGCTTGGTGGCCCTATAAGCTATGGCCTTGCCGCATGTGCGTGCCATCTGACCTTATGTGACAATGACACTGTAGCCCTCTCAAATCTGCATCGGCAAATCCAATTTCAACTATCAGATATCGGAACACTCAAAACAACGGCACTCTGTAACACCCTAATACAGCGTGGAATAAACGCCGATAAACTCATCCATCATGCCATTAGATGCACAGCAGACAATACAGATCTGTGGCTTGATGGTGCCGATCTTATTATTGATGCTTCAGATAATTTTGAAACAAAATTTATGGTCAATGATCTTTCTGTTGCCGCACAGATACCTTGTTTGATCACCAGTAGCTTGCGCTATTGTGGACAAATTCTTGCAGTCATTCCTGGAAAAACAGGCTGTTATCGATGCCTTTTTGAAGCACCGCCCCACAATGAATTCATTGATAATTGCAATACTGGGGGGATCGTTGGGGCAGTCTTGGCGATTGTTGCAGGTATTGCCGTACAACAAGCTCAACAATTACTTACCAATGACTATACTGATGCAGGCACATTATTTCATTTTGATAATCTTGAAGAAACGATAACACCTAGAAAAATCCAATTTGAACAACGTCATGATTGTCTGGCATGTGGTGATAGATCATGACACTGTCTCCAACTCAAATAGAACGCTATTCACGCCATATTATTTTGCCCAATGTTGGTGGTGTTGGACAACAGCGACTATTAAATGCCATCGTTCATTGTGATTTATCAACAAGCAAATCTGCAACACTGGTGGCCATTGTATATCTAGCGTCTGCAGGTGTGGGCACATTGATACTCTCGGGAGATGTCCATCATCCTGTGACACATCACGATATTGAAACGAGTATTTGCTTTGAACTCAACGATATTGGAACATCTTACATCACGGCCCTCACCACTAAAATGACAGCATCAAACCCCGATGTCACAATAACATCTAATGAATCCCTTCATCCGCATCATCGTTTGATCATCACTGATGAAACACATACCATACAAGATGCACTAATCTTAGGCGGCCAACATGCCCTGTCAGTGATTACATCCATTGTGACGGTGACACAACAACCATGACTATCCCTGTTGCATTATTAAACAACCTCTACCAACAAGCATTGGATGCTTTTCCTCAAGAATGTTGTGGATGGATTAGCAATGATCCCAAAACCAACCAACCCAAAGATATCCATGTCTGTATCAATCAACAAGACAGTGAACAAAACCCACAATTGTCTTTACATAATTCACATCATGCGTATCTGATAAGAGACAATGATCTGCTTTCGTTTGTCAAAAGTTTTGACAGCACGAATCCTCCCTCTATTGTCTATCATTCACATACCGATGGAACCTGTTATTTGTCAGATCTAGATCATACATTGGCAACCAACACACTATCCAAGCAACCTCTTTATCCCGTACAACATTTAATTATAGGCGTCACAGAAACAACCATTCTAGGCGCAGCATTATTTACATGGTCGATGTTAGACCATATGTTTACCAAGACTGAGCATTATTATCCCTCATACAACCACGATCATTCATGAACCCTCCGTATATTGCATTTATCATTAGCTCGATTCAAAATAATCGTGATCTTGTTATGGCAAGCACCATGGCTCATGCCTTGCGAAAACTCCATGCAGAGATCGGTTTTTTCATTAGCGCCGAAGCCGTACAACAACTTCCCTTGCAACAACATCTTGTGTCCGACTTGTTATCTGATGACTGCGATCTCATGGCCTGTGCCCATAGTGCATCATCGTTTAATCTCACCGAACAAGATGTCGGCATGCTTCTTGGTAGCCAAGATGATCATGCAGCCCTGATAGACAAAGCATCAAAAACAATTGCATTCACATGACCGATACTATTGTTGTTATTATTTTTTCGAAGCATCCAACTCGTTTTAACGAAGCATTGCGCGCAGCATTGGGTTTGTCACTTCGTGGCAGAAAAATCCATGTGTTTATCGAAACAAACGCATATCAAACAATGCGTCATCATGAATCCACAATAAAAGCATTGAACACTTTAAAGCTATTAGAACACACCATTGTGATATCAACAATCAATGACACACTGATGATCGATGCCTGCCATGCTCATGCAACCGAGATCTGGACATGACAACATTACATCTTTTACGTGCATCAACCCCCCATGCTATCTTATCTCGAATTCCATCATCAGATACGATCGTTTGGCTTGACGATATACCAGAAAATATCCATGATCACTGGGTACTTTCTGAGAAAAATACACAAACAATCACGGACAAACAAATTTCTTATCAACAACTAGCCACTATGATATTAGAGCATGCACATGTCATCTCATGGTAATAACTTAGAAACATTGGATTTACGTGGACAACAATGTCCCTATCCCTTTGTTCACACTCGATTATTTTTAGAAGATATGCCTCTAGGAAGTATGTTGCGAATTATCGTTGATAACAAAAATTCTTCTGTTAACGTCCCCAAAAGTTTGGATGCATGGGGACAACAGGTATGTCAGGTTCAACAATGTGACGGTGATTTATGGGAAATTATTGTTCGCAAAAAAACCAATGAACAATCATGAACACTTTGGAAACAAAACTTAATCATCTACGTCACATCATCAAAGATTACGAATCGATTTTGGTTTGTTTTTCGGGCGGCGTGGATTCCACGTTTCTTCTTAAAATTGCCGTTGATGAACTAGGCAAACAATGCCATGCGATTAATTGTGTTTCTGACACTGTCGCACAATCAGAAATAGAAGCCGCCTATCAAACAGGCAAAGAATTTCATTTAGACAATAGATTGCATGTCATTGAATCCAACGAATTAGACCGTCCTGGTTTTGCAGAAAATAACCCTGATAGATGTGCAAAATGTAAAACAGAATTGATGCATCATGCAAAACCGCTCGCAGAAACACTCAACATCCAAACAATTGCTTTGGGAACAAATCTTGATGATCTGGGCGATTACCGTCCTGGTATTGCCGTGGCCAAAGCGCATGGCGCACAAGAACCTTTAGTCACGGCTCAATTTACCAAAGCAGATGTTCGACAAGCATCTAAAGATTTAGGGTTACGAACATGGAACAAACCTCAACTTGCCTGCTTGTCATCAAGATTTCCGTTTGGAACAGAAATTACAAAAGAACGACTCTCACAAGTCGATCGCTTTGAAGATGGATTGCGGCAGTTAGGATTTACCCAAATACGCGTGAGATTTCATGACAGCATCGCACGACTCGAATTTGATGAAAAAGACATGTCCAAGGCCCTCGATCCTTCAATTCGACCACATATTGTTACTTTAGGAAAACAACTCGGCTTTGCTCATATTGCGTTAGATCTCGCAGGCTTTCGTTCAGGGTCATTATCACAAGCGTCTTTAGTGTCTCTTGGCTTGCCCTCGGGTCAAGAAAAGGATTAAAGTTGTCGGCATGACATTCGTTTGGGAACAACATAAAACATCTGGATTAACCTCAAGTGCCCGCGCAACACGCAGACGTGCCATGATTCATAGAGAAATTACACAGTACGCTGAGCTTTACCAACGGCTTGGTTTTACAAAATCCCATGCTAAAACAAGATTGCACGCAAACATTGCTTGGGCTTTTGAGACAGGCGCCACTAAAGTCAAACCAACAACAGCAGATGTAGATAAGATTTTGGCTGCTGTTTATAAAAATTCAGTCTCACGCTAATTCAAGACGTCTATCTATTAGATAGCTACATTGATCAGACCTGGGCAATGTTCAATACGTTCTTTTTTTCGATAGCCCTACTGTTCTTGTTTTGGGGACTGGAGTTGGTGTGTTCTGATCCACTTATTTCTTTTCAGCAAGATCAAAACCAGCACTGACAAAACAAACAGCCAAACTCTATCAAATTGATAAGCATGAATCGATATTGCTCAATGGCGTTCGATCGATTGATTCCATTTTATCATTCTTAGTGTTCTTTTTTTGAGGACTGGGGTTAGTGTGTTCCTATTCACCTATTTCTTTATCAGCAAGATCAAAACCAGCACTGACAAAACAAACAGCCAAACTCTATCAAATTGATAAGCATGAATCGATGTTGCTCAATGGCGTTCGATCGATTGATTCCATTTCATCATTGTGGATATCTGTCGCATCTCTTGTCATGATGCTTGAATGTACAATAGATCCATGATAGACTTCGCGCATGTTAAAACAAGGCGATCAAGCTCCTAATTTTTCTGTCAAAGCCCACAATGGTGAGACAGTGTCTTTGTCAGATTATTCTGGTAAACATGTCATTCTTTGGTTTTATCCCAAAGCCGATACACCAGGATGTACGATTGAAGGCAAAGGTTTTTGCGATTCCATCAAAGAATTCAATCAAGAAAGTACCGTCATCTTGGGGGTCAGTTTTGATGATGTTGCTAGCAACAAAGCATTTGCTGATAAATTTTCCTTTCCGTACCTACTGTTATGCGATACTGAACGCATGATTGGACAGGCTTATGGTGCAGGCAGTGAAGGATTAGCAAAACGTATCTCTTATTTAATCGGTCCAGATCAAACGATTGTTAAAGCGTATGATGATGTCGATTATAATACGCATCCACAAGACGTTCTCAACGACATCACAAATTAATCATTACCGTTAAATCATTGCCGTTAAATCGTAGCCGTTAAATCGTAATCGGAGCTTTCAATAATTTTAGCCTGAACGATCTGTCCTGGTTGACATCTCTCTACGCCTTGCACAGACACAATACCGTCAATGTCAATCGCCTGACCAAACCAACGCCCTTGAGCACTTCCTGAATCATTAACTTCATCAATCAACACATCCAACGACATTCCGACACGCTCGGCTTGTTTGCGTCGGCTAATGTCTTTTTGAATTTCCATCAAACGATCTCTACGCTCTTGTGCAAGACCTTCAGGTACACGCTTAGGAAGCATTGCAGCAACAGTGCCATCTTCGCGTGAATACGGAAACACACCGACATGATCAAATTCAATCTCTTTGATAAAATCTTCAAGACGTTCAAAGGCTTCTTGGCTTTCACCAGGGTGTCCTGCAATGAAGGTCGTACGTAAAACAACATTCGGGATTCCTTGTCGTAAACGATCAATCAATTTATAGGTGACCGAAGCACTATGGCCACGACGCATCTGTTTAAGCATGGCATTGTCAATATGCTGCAATGGGACATCAATATAATTTGCAACACGATCACAATCAGCAATCGTTTGGATCAATTCATCGGTAAACGCAGATGGATAAGTATAGTGCAAACGAATCCAAGAAATACCTTCGACCTCATTGAGAGCGCGTAATAATTGCGTCAACGTCGGCGTATTTTCTTTTAGGTCTACACCGTAGCGTGTCAAATCTTGTGCAATTAAATTGATTTCAACAACGCCTTGTGCCGCAAGTTGATGTGCTTCAGCAACAATAGAATCAATCGGGCGACTGCGTTGGGCTCCACGCAACTTAGGTATAATACAAAAAGCACAAGGTCTGTCACAACCTTCAGCAATTTTTAAATATGCAGAATGAACCAGCCCTGTACGCAACCGCGGTGAGTTATGATCATAAATATATGTAGGTTTTGATGTCACATTGATCAGTGGTTCTTTGACAGAAGCTTTGTTTTGAAGCACGGAAACAATTTGAGAAAATTCAGTTGAACCTAAAATATCATCAATTTCAGGAATGGAACGGGCAACATCGGTGGCATGACGTTGTGTCAAACAGCCCGTAACCACCAAACGGTTACATGTGCCTTCTTCTTTGTATCGTGTCATTTCTAAAATCGTATCGATACTTTCTTCTTTGGCTGGATCAATAAAGCCACAGGTATTGACAACAATGGTTTCTGCTTCTTGTGGATCAAGAACAATACGATAGCCAGCTTGGGCAACTTCCCCCAACATGACTTCCGTATCCACCCGATTTTTCGGACATCCTAAAGAAACAAAATAAATAGTATTCATGGTCATCACTGATGTTTTTTGTGTTGATTGTTTGATAATCGCAGATATAGACGATTAATGATAGGATAGTCTACCTTAAGGATCTCACCTGTTATGCCAAAAAAATTAACCAACCCAACATGTTCGATGTGTAAGACCCCTATTGCCCTGGAAACCACCTATGTACGATGCTCGGTATCTTCTTGTAATGTTGGTCGTTTCAAGCTTCTATTTTGCACTATAGACTGCTGGACGCAGCATTTGCCTACAGCGCGTCACCGCAATGCACAGTATATTGAAACGCAATACTAACCCCTGTTACGGGCAAAAATTAATGCAAGGCCATGAAGCGTCAATAATGGCTCGACACACTCAATGCATTGTGATTCTTCGGCAATCCATGACGCAAGCCCCCCTGTAGCAATACATGATGTATCAAAATCAATTTCTGATCGGATATGTGTAATTACCGTATCCACCATTCCTGCATAACCATACACCATCCCTGACTGCATGGCTTCTACAGTACTGGCACCAATGACTTTGGGCGGCTTAACAAAAGGCACGCGAGGCAACGCTGCTGCACGTTGATAAAGTGCTTCGGCACTAATCTGAATACCTGGCGCGATCACACCACCCAAATACGCACCATCAGGCGTCACAATGTCCCATGTTGTGGCTGTCCCAAAATCTACGACAATACAACCTGCATTCACCTGCTCATAGGCAGCGATCGCATTGACGATCCGATCGGCACCGACTTCGTGCGGTTGCTTATACAAAATGGGCATGCCCATATTACAATCACCGCGCACAACAAACAATGACACATTCAAATGCTGTTTAAAAAGATCTTCAATTGACGCTACTGCCGTCGGGACAACTGAACTTAATACACCAGCCGTTATCGCCAAAAACCGCTCTTGACCAAGCAACCCTTGTAACACTAAAGCATATTCATCTGCGGTTCTACCTTCAAGCGTAGAAATACGCCAATGATCTATCAATTTATTATCGACAAAATAGCCGATCACAATGTTCGTATTTCCAATATCGAACGCAAGTAAATGAATCATAATACTCTCTTAATTTAACATCTTTGATCGCTTTACAACACCTGTCCATTGACCCACATATTAAGGGTAGGCTATGCAGTGATTATAATAAGATCACATCCTAACAAAAGTCATTATACATGCCTCTACAAGCCCCTTCTGTAAAACAAATCGCTATTGAAAAAGAAATGCGCTCATCCTTTATGGATTATGCAATGAGCGTCATTATTTCGCGAGCTCTACCGGATGCTCGCGATGGATTAAAACCTGTACATCGCCGTATTTTATTTGCTCAAGATGATTTATCAAACTACTATAACCGGCCTTTTCTTAAATGCGCGCGTATTGTTGGTGATGTCATTGGTAAATATCATCCTCATGGAGATGCCGCAGTTTACCGTGCCTTGGTTCGTATGGCACAGGATTTCTCAACACGTTATTTGTTAATTTCAGGACAAGGTAACTTTGGTTCCATGGACGGTGATCCACCAGCTGCCATGCGTTATACCGAATGCCGCATGAGTCGTCTCTCGAGTGAATTATTGGCAGACTTAGACAAACAAACGGTGGATTGGAAACCGAATTACGATGACAAAGAACGTGAACCTGTCGTTCTCCCCACCAAAGTTCCCAATTTATTGATCAATGGTTCTTCTGGCATTGCTGTTGGAATGGCCACTAAGATTCCACCGCACAATTTAAACGAAATTATTGATGCCACATTGGCCATTATTAAGAATCCATCCGTCGATGATGCCACATTACTTTCCATTGTACCAGGACCGGATTTCCCTACGCGTGGTATTATTCTAGGTCAAAATGGTATTGCACGTGCTTACAAGACAGGCCGAGGCACATTGATCATGCGTGGTCGTGCTGATTTTGAAAACACAACCAAAGACAAACAATGTATCATCGTTTCTGAGATGCCTTACATGGTTAACAAAGCAACATGGATTGAAGAATCTGCTGCATTAGTTCGAGACAAACGCCTCGAAGGGATTTCAGATATCCGTGATGAAAGCAATCGAGATGGTGTACGTGTCGTCTTTGAACTAAAACGTGATGCCCATGCCGAAGTCGTCCTCAATTCTTTGTACAATATCACCAAACTACAAACATCGTTTAGTATTAATATGCTGGCCATCGTTGGGGGAAAACCAAAACTTCTTTCACTACGCGAAGCCATTGAAGTATTTATCGATCATCGACGAACCGTTATTGTTCGACGATCTCAATTTGAACTCAATCAAGCTCAACAACAACAAGAATTGATTGAAGGATTGATTTTAGCTGTTCTTCATATCGATCGTGTCATTGAAATTATTAAAACATCATCCAATACCACTCAAGCATCACAACGCTTAGTGCAAGAAAAAATGACGGAGATGAGTCAATTTCTTAAACGTGCGGGAAGACCACAAGACGAAGTTGATAAAGTCAGTGAACAAGATTTTGTTTGCCTAACACCACGTCAAGCCAAAGCTGTCCTAGATATGCGCCTTGGAAAACTCACCGGACTCGAGCGTGAAAAACTAGAATCAGAATACAAAGCGTTATGGGTAAAAATTGACAACCTCAATACTTTGCTTTCTAACGATGAAAAATTAACGACCACTATTGTCGAAGAACTGACAGTCATTCGCGAACAATTTGGTGATGAGCGACGTACTGAAATTAGCCATGAAGAAGGACAAATAGATACTGAAGATTTAATTACATCTGAAGATATGATCATCACGACAACCCATCTCAGTTATGTCAAATGTACGAAAATGTCTGAGTACAAACAACAAGGACGTGGTGGACGTGGTATTTATGGAACAGGAACAACAACAGAGTCTGATTTTGTATCAGACATGTTGGTTGCCAACACACATGATTCGCTGTTGATGTTTACCAATCAAGGACGGATTTATTCGAAAAAAACATATCAACTTCCTTCTGGAACAAGAACTGGTCGAGGCAAACCTATTGCTAACATCATCGATTTACAAGAAAATGAAAAAGTCCTTTGTATGTTACCTATTCAATCCTTTACCGGAGATCATTCCATCATCATGGCAACAAAAAAGGGTGTCGTTAAAAAAACCTCATTAGAACATTTCAAGAACATCCGAACATCAGGCATTCGTGCCATTAATTTAGATGACGATGATACCTTAATTTCCATCCGATTAACGGATGGCTCGATGGATATTCTTCTTGCCACACGTCAAGGGTTTGCCAATCGTTTTTGTGAAACGAAGGTGCGTCCAACAGGACGTACATCTCGTGGAGTTAAAGGGATTCGATTAATCAATGACGATACGGTGATTGGGATGAGTGTCTTCTCAAAAAACAGCAAAAAATTTCTTTTAACATCCTGTGAACATGGTTATGGAAAACGCACACCGTTGAATCAATACTCGGCAAAAAACCGTGGTACTCGAGGTGTAATTAACATAAAAACCACCGAACGTAATGGTCAAGTGTCCAGTATTCGAATCATTGATAACCACGATCATGTTTTCTTTGTATCCAACCGTGGCAAAGTCATTCGTCTTGCAGCCAAAGATATTCAAATTACAGGACGCTCCACACAAGGATCGAGATTAATGCGTCTTAATGATGATGAAATCATCACATCACTAGCAGGAACCACTATGCTCGACCAAAACATGGACGCTACTGTCGATGTATCTATAGCAAAAACACAAGAATTTACGCCTTTACCCGATGATTCAGAAACAAACAAAACCAATTAGAACGCTATGACGACTTCGAGTGATTTATTTTCTGAATCTCAACAGGTCATTGCCGGTGGTGTCAATTCACCTGTACGTGCTTGTGATTCGGTACAAGAAACACCTGTATTTATTGCCAAAGGACAAGGATCCCATGTGACATCATCTGATGGCACTGACTACATTGATTTTGTCTGCTCCTGGGGTCCGCTCATCTTAGGTCATGCACACCCTGAAGTTTTAGATGCCATTGGAGAAACAATCCTTTTGGGAACAACGTTCGGTGCACCAACACGCATCGAGCTTGATTTTGCTAAAACTGTTTGTGATGCCATACCGTCATTAGAAAAAATTCGCGCCGTATCATCAGGTACAGAAGCAACCATGTCCGCCATTCGTCTTGCACGCGGATACACAAAACGAGATAAAATCATTAAAATCAATGGAGGCTACCACGGTCATGCCGACATGCTACTTGTAGCACCAGGATCTGGAGCAACAACATTAGGAATTCCAGGATCGGCAGGGGTACCCTCATCGATCATTGAACAAACACATCTTGTGCCTTTCAACGATGTCGCTGCTGTCAAGCAGATATTTACGCAATATCCCAATGATATTGCAGCCCTCATCATTGAACCTATTGCAGGAAATATGGGCGTTGTTCCTCCTCAAAAAGATTACCTTCAAGCGATACGTCAACTCACAAAAGAACACAATGCTTTGCTCATTTTTGATGAAGTGATTACAGGATTTCGTGCAGCCTATGGTGGAGCACAAAGTCTGTATAACGTCACTCCAGATTTAACCTGCTTAGGTAAAATTATTGGTGGTGGCCTACCTGCCGCTTGTTTCGGAGGTCGCACTGAGATTATGGATCATTTGGCACCGACAGGTGATGTGTATCAAGCAGGTACATTAAGCGGTAATCCTGTCGCGATGGCGGCAGGACTTAAAACATTAGAAATACTTGCACGCCCTGATACCTATAAAACATTAGAGCAACGCGGTGCATATCTAGAACAGGGTCTAACCGATGCATTAAACGCAACATCAATTCCAGGTCACATCAATCGTGTCGGTTCAGTCCTGACACTCTTTTTTAACAACAATCCTGTCTATAATTTACACGATGCTCAACAATCCGATACAAAACGCTTTGCACAATTTTTCCGTGTTATGCGATCACAGGGTATATTACTTCCTCCTTCACAATTTGAAGGTTGGTTTTTGTCGCTTGCACATACACAAGCCGATCTCGATCAAACAATCAAGGCTGTACAAACAGCATTAATCTCTATCAATTAAACAATGACCAAAAAATCTATTGAATCAACAACGATCAAACTTTAGAAAATTGCAATCATGACATCAACCACACCTAAAAAAGTTTCTTCTATTTACAAAGCCGCCCAACATGCTTCCATTGGCTTGGAGATGGCGATTGCCATTGCGATTGGCTGGGGTTTAGGCACATGGCTTGATGAAAAATTTAACTCAGATCCTTGGCTGATGATCACTGGGCTTATACTTGGTGTTGCCGCAGGATTTATGGGAATTATCCGCGTTATAAGACAACATCAGCGTGAAACCGCCAATGCAACACCACCCAACCATGACGATACTATTAACCACGATTGATCGTTCAAATTATATTTTATCCACGCTCATTGTGATGATTGGGCTTGTTTTTATGGATGCTCATTGGTTTTGGGGACTATTTTCAGGAAGTATTGTCGCCACACTGAATTTTTCCATGCTTCGCTATATACTTGCCCATTGTCTGCACAAGAAATCCCTACCTCTATTCATTCTTTTCAAAGGCACCACATTGATTCTTGCAGCCGTTTTCATCATGGGTTATCTATCAATCTCACCGATCGCTTTTGCATGGGGCTTTTCTGTGTTATTTGTATCCATATTCATTGGTATCATTCGATATCATTACTTTACTCAACCTGCGGAATCACATGAATGAACATCAAACATGGTTTGATTTACTCTTTGAATTAGATAGCCTGACAACCTTGAAGCATAATCTTCAAGGCTTTTTAGGTCGTGAAGATGATTTTCTTGTGTTTACAGCATCGAGTTATTGGACGCTCACCCATGTCTTAGGTGGAGTTTTGGTTTGTTTGTTTGTCCTTTATGGCGCATTCCGTTTCTCCAAGGCCATGAAACAAGACGATGCGATGATTCCATCTGAACATTTTTCTATCCGCACTATTTTTGAGCTCATTACTGAGGCCACCTATTCCATGCTTCGCGGCATTTTGGGTGACAAACATGCCAAACAATTTTTGCCGCTCATCGGCTCATTGGCGTTTTTTATTTTCTTCTCCAACATCATGTCACTCATTCCTGGTTTTGCACCCGCCACGGATTCACTCAAAACAACCCTCGCTTTAGCATTAATCGTTTTTGGAGCGACACATTATTATGGATTTAAAGAGCATGGATTTGCCTATTTGAAGCAGTTTCTTGGTCCTGTCATTTGGCTTGCCCCGTTAATGCTGCCCATCGAACTCATTAGCCATTTTGCACGACCTCTATCGTTATCATTGCGATTGGTGGGCAATATATCCTCTGATCACAAGGTTATCGCTGCTTTTTTTCTTTTAATTCCTTTTCTGGTTCCCATTCCATTTTTGATGTTAGGAATCATTGTATCCATCGTTCAAACTTTTGTATTTTGTCTGTTATCAACTATTTATCTATCTATGGCTATTGCCCACGATCATTAACATCCGTTATAAACTTTAACTTCAACAGGAGATATTTCCCATGTCAACATTCATACGTAAAACATCCATGATCGTTCTAGCAACTATTACGCTAGTTCTTCTTCAAAGCTCCGTTGCATTCGCAGAAACTGATGCCGCCGCAACAAATTCAGACTCAAGCGGGTTGATTGCACTTGCTGCAGGTCTTGCTATTGCCATTGCAGCCTTTGGTGGAGCACTCGGTCAAGGCAAAGCAGCCGCAAGTGCCTTAGAAGGTATTGCAAGAAATCCTGGTGCTGCAGACAAAATCTTTACACCAATGATTCTCGGACTCGCACTTATCGAATCCTTAGTCATTTATGCATTGATTATTGCGTTCCTTCTTCTAGGAAAAATCTAGCTTACAACACCCCTATCTTAACAAGAATCACCAACGCATCTCGTATGTGAATGGAGTCTTCTGTGGTGTATTGCGGGAATACTTCGTAACGAAGGTTTAACGCGACATTAAACCGCTGCCATCGTTGTTCAAAACCAAGGCTGCCATACATTCCTATTAAGCGACTGTCATGATCAGAGTGCAGTAGATCGTCTGTATGAAATAGATCGTCTGCATACAGCATCATCACACCACCTCCAGCATACAGACCACGGGTTTCCTCGTGATTCATAGAAAAATGATACCGCCCACCTGCGTGTGTTTCTACTGTCCATATCATCGGTGAAAACAACGCACTATCTGAATCAGCAGAGAATCTCGAAAACGACAACCCCCACACTAAACTCGCATATTCAAAACGAAACTCTGCCTCTCCACCAACAGTCGTCCCAAAAGGAAAATCTTCACGCACATCAGACAAAGGGACACGCAACCCACCAATGAATGCAACCTGCCCAGAGTCAGCGTTGCTGATACATGGGTTTAGCCATGCATAAACAATCAATGTTGCGATCACCAAACGCATGAGCTATTCATTGACACTTAACCATCGCTCAGCCTCTAGTGCCGCCATACATCCAGTGCC
>JABAAV010000022.1:0-1709 GCA_014238595.1 Myxococcales bacterium
CGCATTTGGTCAACTGATTGGTTCTCCAATCCTGAGCAGGAGTTTCAAAAGCTCAAAAACTACATCCAAAAACTTCTAGACATAGAGGCCATAAGGAAAGTGCCTGATCAAAGTGTGGTTATTGAGCATGATTTCACTCCAGATGAGAACCTGGAGAATTGATTTGAGGCAGCAGACGAACAAAAAAAAACACTAAAAGTATCGTTCACTTTTTGATAAGGCATCCAACTGTCCATCGATCAACGGCGCATTGATCAGACGTAGGGGGAATTGCTCAGCGATGACAGCATCTCATCGCAACAGCTCTTCTGCCTGCGAAATCCTTGCCATCTTTTACGACATGTCCATCGCCAATGGCGGAGAGAGAGGGATTCGAACCCTCGGTAGCTTGCACTACACACGATTTCCAATCGTGCACCTTCGGCCACTCGGTCATCTCTCCATGTATGATTTGTTTTGGTCATATACCATAGATAAAACCTCAAATAAAACCTCTTTGCCCGTGGATGATCGGCATTATTACGGCCATCCTGACAACACACACCTCAATCACCGTGAGTATCTGGCGAGGTGCTATTTCATCGATTGAACACAATCATGTGCTTTAAATCAAGCCACAGTAACAGCCGTGCCATAACACAAAATTTCTGCACACCCTGTCATAATTTGTGCAGTCGAAAACCGTACATTAACAACAGCGTTGGCACCCATGCTTTCAGCTTGTTTGATCATTCGTGTTTCTGCTTGTTTGCGGGCATCGGCAAGAAGTTCTGTATAGCCAACCAACTCACCACCAAAAATGCTTTTGAGTGCCGCCATAAAATCGCGCCCCACATGTTTGGTTTGAGTAATACTACCCATCACTAAACCATAATGTGTTGTAATGGCTTTGTTTGGAACCGTATCAATATTTGTAACAATCATGGCGTATATATAGCATATCTATGTATCATCGCACCATGTCCGAGGCATCCTTGTCTGGATTGTTGTCATCTATTGTTTCAGATTATTATCGATCAATCACAAACGACACTCAACCACACCATGAATGAAGCATTCGTGGTAAACA
This sequence comes from Myxococcales bacterium, assembly GCA_014238595.1. Lineage (GTDB taxonomy): Bacteria > Myxococcota_A > Polyangia > Haliangiales > J016 > JABAAV01. The sequence continues at coordinate 1,070 of JABAAV010000022.1, forward strand.
AGTAAGACACAATCCATGATGGAACATGACGCTATATTTTTTATCGCCATAGGACTAAGTCTTTGTGCCACAGGCGTATTGGTTGGTATCGCAGCAGGCCTGTTGGGATTAGGTGGAGGCATCATCATCGTTCCTGCCATGCTATTTGTTTTTGAGTATTTTTCATTGGCTTCGCATGATGCCATGTTTTTAACAGCCATCGGAACATCCTTAGCCATTGTGATGATCACATCACTCATGGCATTGCATGCACATCACAAACAAATCAAACTTGATTTTTCGACACCAAAACACATTGGTATTGGCATTGTTTGTGGTGCAACGATAGGAAGTTTCATCACAGGGTATATCAATCAACAAGTGCTTGTTGTTTTTGTTGGTATCGTTTTGTTACTTCTTGGTATTTCAATGTTAAGTGATGTCAAACCTATTGCCAAAGGATTTCCAAAACATTTATTGCTTAGCAACACGATCAGTAGTGGTATTGGTTTTGTTATGAGTCTATGTGGTCTAGGTGGAGGACAATCCATTCCGATATTAACGATGTTGTCTTACCCCATTCACAAAGCGATTGGCATCGCACCGATGATTAGTTTTTTAATTGCCGTTCCAGCAACCAGTATCTTAACGATAACAGGCA
>JABAAV010000022.1:1808-8155 GCA_014238595.1 Myxococcales bacterium
GATGATTAGTTTTTTAATTGCCGTTCCAGCAACCAGTATCTTAACGATAACAGGCACGGACATTGCGGGAAGACCGCCCTATAGTATCGGGTACGCATGGTTGCCTGCCGTAGGGATTATTGTATTAATAAGTTTTTTTACGATTCCTTACTTTGCAACATTAACCCATCGTATTCATCACAAAACATTGAAAATGGGCTTCGGTCTTTATGTGATCGCCGCATCTATCAAACTTGTCTATACAGGAATAACGACCTACTAGCCTATGAGCCTTGGCTCATAGCGTATCTGTTTTGTTCAATGGAGGAGAGAGGGGGATTCGAACCCCCGGTAGCTTGCACCACATCTGATTTCGAATCAGACACCTTCGGCCTCTCGGTCATCTCTCCATAATCGTAGGTGTTGTCTGGGATGCTTTATTTTGACGAATTGCTGAAAAAAAATTAGTAAGGATATTGCGGCAATCCTCCTCACATACCCCGCTTGTTATTTCCATGCAATGATTGAGTCGTTTATCATCAACCAAACGAAATAATGTTGTCACCGCACCCGCTTTAGGGTTGGCACATCCATAAACAAGACGATCAACCCGCGCATTAACCAAAGCACCTGCACACATTGGACAAGGCTCTTGTGTCACATAAAGCGTTCCACCCAAACGCCAATCCTTGACAATGGCTGACGCTTTTCGCAACACTTCAACTTCAGCATGTGCCGTGGGATCACAGGTACTCCGACGGATGTTATGTCCTTGTGCCACTATTTGATCATTGAAAACAAACACGGCACCTACAGGAACTTCATCTTGTGTTGCTGCTTGTCTTGCTTGGGTTAAGGCAAGCTCCATCCATTGTTGATCACGAATCATCATTGTATTTTGGTCTTAATGGCGGATCCAAGAGGAGTCGAACCTCTAACCCCCGGTTCCGTAGACCGGTGCTCTATCCAATTGAGCCATGGATCCATAGATGTCAAGTCTATCTCCTGTATGTAACATAGACTAAGAAAAACACGCCATATATTTAATTAAGTTGATGACATTTCATCGCCACAACATTCAATTTTTCTACAAAAGCCGTCTTTGCACCCTTACAACGAACAACCAAGCATGAAAACAGGCATGAAAATCATCTCAACATGTTCTGCACAGAGTCTCCCTGAAATCATAACTGATTGCTTCAATACAAGCATTTTGACTAGGCATGACAAAATATGATACGTGGCGGTTATGCTTAAACAATTACTTTTAATTCTTCCTATTGTTTGTCTCGCCTATGCTTGTAATGATGCTTCGGATACTCCAATTGATGATGGCGGCGTTCAAGCACCTAGTTGTCAAGCTCAACAAGGGACCTGCTGGCTATCCTGTAATCCTTCATCGGAATATGACGAAGCCTATGAAGCACATCATCTCGCCTTGGAAAATGCTGGCAAAGAAGGCGTTGATCCCGAAAAAGCACAAGAAGACATTATTAAAACACAATTCACACTGTATGAAGCATGCTACAATCCTTGCTACCGTGCCTACTGTGAATGTTTAGGTGTCAATGCTGATTGGTGTCAAACTTATCCCAAGGCTGATACAGCCAACTAGCAACAACAATACTGCTCACCGATCTTATGCTCCATAAGGTCTTCGATGGCTTGTATGATGTTGCAACCAAGCAGCAATAGAATCTGACCATCAGATCCTATCGACAAGGCTCATGCCATGGTGGAGAAGGGGGGATTCGAACCCCCGGAACAGATTTATCCGTTCGCTGGTTTAGCAAACCAGTGCCTTCAGCCAACTCGGCCACCTCTCCATAATTATATATTTATCCCTTGATAAAAAACCTTAGCATGTTTGGGGTCGGTGCGTTTACAGAAGAACATTCACGCCAATGGTTGAAAACAAATACGTCAGTTACAAACTTCAGCAGGACCATTGTTCCTTGTCGAGACATTGATATCACCAACTTCTCTTATCAGTGTTTCAATAAATTTATTCACATGACAAAAAGGTAATATTTTATTGTTTTCAACAGAAACTCCACCGCCAATCGATTCAAGGTCAAACAATCCTCGAAGAGAGGAAAGCATCGGATTTTTCAAAACAAAAAGACCTTTCCCAATCATTCTTAGAGATTCGGTCTCTTTAATTCTATAAAGATTCTCATTGTTTTTAATAAAGAGATCACCCACGACTAAGCGAAGTGACTCAAGTCCTTTGACAGTTTGAATACTGTCATTATCATCAACAAATAAATCATTACCAATACTTTCAAGGTTTTCTAATCCATGCAATGAAGCAAGGTCAGGGTTTCCTTTAATGGATACATAACCAACAACAACCGTCATTCGACTAAATCCTGAAATCGACACAAGATTTGGGTTGTCGACAATCCGCAGAGAGCCTTCAATCTTACAAAGCTCAAGATCCTCAATAACATTGAGCCTTGTTGAAGAAATAATGAGATCCCCAGTGATCATTGTGTATGGTTTCAATTCTTCCAACGAATCGAGATTCATGACTTGGAAATCTCCAACATAAGGATTTAGATTAGTCTCACAGATCTCTTCAACAGGCACTGATGGTATTTCATCTGTGGGTCTTGTCGGTTTGGTGCTAGAAACAACATCATCAAACGAAGGCGTAGATTCAGATTCAGATCCAGATCCAGATCCAAATCCAGGGTCAATCGTAGCTTCAGCACAAGAACAGGCAGATAACAACACACACAAAATCGTTATTTGAGGAAAGAGTTTTATAGTCATAGGTTCTCGTTCGTATTTTTTTTCTGGTAACGTAAAGAGTCGCAGATAGAAGGACATCGACAAATAGCGTGTCATTCTCGTACAATCATAATCAAAGATCAATGCTTTTTGAATCAAACAGCATTGAGTCAATCATTCAATAGATTATTTTATCATAATCAAGCGCATAATTCATGCGATTATCTAATAATCGAGCACAATCAAGCATGATAGCATCAAACACCGTAGAGGAGGAGGGGGGATTCGAACCCCCGGAACTTTACGTTCGGCGGTTTTCAAGACCGCTGCCTTCGACCACTCGGCCACTCCTCCAATGGGATATTTTATGCTCACTAATATCATATATATCAATTGATATGAATTGATATCAACAGGCTTGAATCGTTAATTCAACATCTTAAAAAACAACAAGGATCGTGAATGCATATTGATGTTCCTTCGTCCTTACGGCGGGGTTAAAACAGTGACACCATTCATATAGGGCTGTAATTTCTTAGGAATTTTCACCGTGCCATCGGGTTGTTGACATTGTTCCAAAATAGCCACAATTGTACGACCCACGGCTAACCCTGATCCATTTAACGTATGAGGATACTGTGTTTTTTCTCCGCGTGCAGAACGATATCTGATTTTTGAACGTCTTGTTTGAAAATCTTCACAATTTGAACAGGATGAAATTTCTCGATACAATTGCTGTCCTGGAAGCCATACTTCAATATCAAATGTTTTTGCTGCAGCAAAACCTAAATCGCCAGTACACAATGTCACCACGCGATAATGAAGATCCAATGCTTGCAAAATATGTTCAGCGTCCTGTCGTAATGAATCAAGCTCTTGATAACTGGTATCTGGTGTTGTAAATTTAACCAACTCTACTTTGTCAAACTGATGTTGTCGCAATAAGCCTCGTGTATCACTGCCATAACTGCCTGCTTCAGATCGAAAACACGGAGCATAAGCCACATAAGACAATGATAGTTGCTCTGCTTCCAAAATCTGATCGCGGTGCATATTAACCAATTGCACCTCAGCGGTAGGCGATAAAGCAATGTCATGCTCACTATTAATAGGAAATACTCCATCGGCAAATTTGGGTAACTGTCCCGTACCTTCCAGTGACACACGGCGAACCAATGCAGGAGGCCAAATTTCTTGATATCCTTTATCGACATGGGTATCGAGCATAAATGAAATTAACGCACGGTTTAATCGTGCACCATCTCGACGCAAAAAAGTAAAGCGTGCTCCAGAAACCTGTGCCGCAGTTTCGGGATCTAAAATACCCAAAGTTTCACCAACATCCCAGTGGGCTTTCGGTTCAAATGTAAACGATGGTTTTTGACCCCACACATGTTCAATCTGGTTATGTTCTTCTGTGGTTCCTTGTGGAACATCATCGTGCGGTGCATTAGGAATTTCCATATGCCATGCCAATGCTTCACGACTATAGGTTTCTAATGTGTCTTCACCTTCTTTGATGTCTTTGGATAAATCGCGCAAACGAGTGCGTTCATCCTCAAACGCAGGATCAGTATGGCTCAATTGTGCCATACGTTTGTTGGCTGCATTACGATCAGCACGAAGCCCATCGAGTTTGCCTTGTAAATTAATTCGAGCCTTATTTTTAGCACGAAAGCCTTCTACGGCAGATTTTGCGCCTAAGTGACGTTCTAACACAATATCCATTTTTTTCGGATCAAGCATAATCTCTCTTCATTTGATGTTTGCAATTGAGCATCTTCCGTTATACCCATATCCGTAATAGTTTACATCTTTATATAAACACAATCATGAACAATACGAAATCAATTCGGCAGCATCTTCAATCATCGTTCAATACAATCGAACGGGCTACCGTTACGAGTGCATTTGCGATGCGCATTGTTAACAGTACAGACCTGCTATCAACGATCAGTCCAACGGGTATTGCCTCATTTATTAAGCGTACTCGAGACAATGATCTGCTTAAAGCCGGTCCACATATTCCACTGTTATTTCATGCAGCCAACAATCCTCATCGCATTGCCATTACCGATGAAAATCGCCGATTAACATGGCGCGAATTAGACGAAGAAGTTAACCAAGTTTGCAATGCCCTTGCTCAAGCGGGGGTTCGTGCAGGTGATCGCATTGCTTTAATGCTTCGAAATAGTTGTAACTACATCACGATTCAACAAGCATTAGTTCGACTGGGTGCCGCATCCGTACAAATAAGCTATCGCTTAAAATCCTTAGAAATCGCCTATATGCTTCAAGATTCTACACCTTCGGCATTTTTCTTTAACGCAGATTATGCATCGATCGTTAGCAATTCTTTAAAACATTGCAAGATCTCTGTTGATACGTTGGTTTCAGTCAATACCGCTGAATCCACTTCTTTAGGTGTCGATTACAACGATTTTATTGTTTCACAAGATAAAATGTTTGATCGTGATTCTACAAACATTGAAGAGGGTAGCTCCATTGTTTATACATCAGGAACCACAGGAAAACCCAAAGGTGCAGTTCGTAATTTAAAAGAAACGGGCACAGCCTCCTTAGGTGATTTCATTCTTCGTATTGGAATGAAGAGCAATGAAAACCATCTCATTGTTTGTCCGCTATATCATACTGGCGGTTATGGATTTTTCTGGATGACATTTGCCTTAGGTGGGCGCAATCTTCTTTTAAAGCATTTTGATCCCATTGAATTTCTTAAAATAGTAGAGCGTGAACGCATCACTTGTAGTTTCTTAGTCCCCATTATGGTTGCAAAATTAGCCGCCTTAGACAAAGAAACAAGAGATAAATATGATTTTTCATCGTTGCGCTGGGTGGCATGTGGTGCGGCACCTTTGCCTACCGAAACAGCACGACAATTTCAAAATGCCTACGGAGATATTTTGTGGAATTTATACGGGGCAACTGAAACAGGCATTATTACCTTGGCAGCACCTGACGATCACACAAACAAACCTTGTTCTATAGGGACTGTGCTTCGTGGAAATCATTGTCGTATCTTGGACAAACAAAAAAATGATGTGCCTTTAGGAGAAATCGGTGAACTGTATGTGCGAAACCGAATGCTTATTCGTGGCTATCACAACGCTCCGCAAGCAACCTCGGATGCTTTGCATGAGGGTTATTTTTCTGTTGGGGATTTAGCCACCATGGATGAAGATGGACATATCTATTTGCTCGGCAGGAAATCCGACATGATTATCTCTGGAGGAACAAATATATATCCAAGAGAAATTGAAGAACATTTGTTAACACATCCTAGCATTGTCGAATGTGCTGTTGTGGGTGTTTCAAGTACGCAATGGGGTGAAGCCATTAAAGCATTTATTGTTTCTACAAAAGATCTTAGCGAAGACGATGTGATCACATTTTGTAAAGAAGGGCTTGCTGGATTTAAACAACCTCGTTTTATAGAGTTTCGCGACTCATTACCTCGAACAACAACAGGAAAAATTCTAAAAAACAAACTGCGAGAAGAGTCCAATACTCCATCCGTTGCCTATTTAAGAGACAAGATCAAAAAAAACCAACTTCAGAAAGACAAACCAGTCACCAAAGATTCATCCGACAATGATTTAGACAATCAAATT
>JABAAV010000022.1:8252-9646 GCA_014238595.1 Myxococcales bacterium
ACTCTGAAAAACAAACCAGTCACCAAAGATTCATCCGACAATGATTTAGACAATCAAATTCTGAAAAACAAACCAGATATCAAGGTTTCATCCGACAATGATTCAGACAATCAAACTCTGAAAAACAAACCAGATATCAAGGTTTCATCCACAGGTTATTTCACGACAAAACATGACCGAGAAAAAACAAACAGGATCAGAGTAACGCTTCCTTCTGAAAAAAACGACTAAGGTATCTGTGTCTGTCACAAATCCTTGCCCACTTCTTCTAGGGACTGCAGGACATATCGATCATGGAAAAACATCGTTAGTTTATGCCCTGACACAAATAGACACAGACAAACTCGTTGAAGAAAAATTACGTGGGATTACCATCGAGCTTGGCTTTGCCTTCCTTGATACCTCAATGGGTCGTATTGGTTTTGTTGATATGCCAGGCCATGAACGCTTCTTAAAGACAATGGTCGCAGGCGCAAGTGGAATTGATATTGTATTGTTGGTCGTTGATGCCAAAGAAGGCATCATGCCACAAACACGTGAACATCTAGATGTGTGTCATTTATTAGGTGTGCGTCAGTTATTAATTGTGATTACAAAATGTGATTTAGTAGATAAAGAACGTATTGAAACATTAAAAAAAACGTTGCCTCACGATCTTAAAATTCCACAAGCACCCGTGTTTGCAATTTCTTCAAAAACAAATGAAGGAATTAATCAACTTAAACAAGGCATCGAAGCATCAACGCAAGCCATATCACCACGAACCAATGAAGGATTGTTTCGCATGCCGATTGATCGTGTTTTCAGTCTTAAAGGATTTGGTACTATTGTAACAGGATCCATTTTTTCAGGAAAAATTGTACCCAAAGAAGAACTACTCCTATTACCCGCTGCAAAACCAATTAAAATAAGAACGATTCAAACTCATGGAATTTCTGCTCAGACAGCTTCAGCAGGAACACGTTGTGCATTGAACATAACAGGGGTTGATTATGAAGATATACATCGCGGTGATTGGATTGCAGATGCGGCCATTAAACCTTCCTTAAAAGTAGATGTTCGTTTTCATTGTCTTGAAACCAGTGACAACCCTATGGCTATTAAAACATCCGTGCTTATTCATCACGGAACAGCACAAATTCCTGCATTGCTGTTATTGCCTGAAATCATTTCCCAAGGACAAACTTCTTTAGCTCAATTGCACTTCCACAGAAACACATCGATCACAGCATTGCCTCATGATCGCTTTTTGGTTCGCCTATTTCACAAGCAAAAAAATTATGGGACGACCATTGGTGGAGGCACTATTATTCGTGTTCATGCTCAAAAATTAAATTTAAAAAACATCACAAATACAATTAAACGTTTTGAAAACGCTTCCTTAGATGAGCGGA
>JABAAV010000022.1:9746-18269 GCA_014238595.1 Myxococcales bacterium
AAAAACATCACAAATACAATTAAACGTTTTGAAAACGCTTCCTTAGATGAGCGGATTGAACTTGAAATTTTATCCTGTGATCATCTTGGAATTTATTTTGAAACATTATCCGGAAAAATACATGTTTCAAAACAAAAGCTTGTCGATCAGATCAAAAACCTTCTAGAACTCGAAAAGATTTTTTTGTTTCAACAGAGCTATTATCACAACACAATTGTCCTTCAATTGCAAAAAAACATCGTGGATCATCTCAACAATTTTTATCAAAAAAAACCAACCCAATCAGATCTCTCTCGTACAGAGATTGCAAACACCTTTTCTTTAGATCCAACATCTCCTTTGTTTTTAGGTGTATTAAATCAACTAGAAATCAAGAAAAAACTACAATTTAAAAAAAACATTGTACAACGTTTAGATTATCAAGAAACATTCTCAGCATTAGAGATGCAATTGTTAGAAAAATTTAAAGGGTTCGGATTGACACCTCCATCATTGGCAACACTTGAAGAACAACTTAAAACATCTGTATCAATGATACAAAAAACACTGGATAAATTAGCTTCCAATGAGCATATTTATCGCATTAACCTTGATATTTATATAGATAAAGAAACCATCACAGACTTGCAAACCCGTTTGCTTACATATCTCGATGAACAAGGCACGATTACGATGTCTCAATGGAAAACATTGTCAAATGTTTCACGAAAATACGCGGTACCTTTGGCAGAGTTCTTTGATGCCCAAAAAGTGACATTACGTGTTGGTGCTGTTCGAAAAAAACGAACATAATCTGTTCGATTGAACGGTTAAAACACCGCATAAAAACAACCATACATCCATATCCTTCACGGATCTAAAGTTTGTGACATTCTTGGCTTATGACAAACAGAAACATCTTGATTTGTCAGATATTTTTTGATGTTTTGTACAAATCATTTGACTATTAAAACAGTTAAGAAGTAATGTCCCATCCTAATGTTTTTAATTCGATTATTACCTACGATTGTTATCTCTTTTTCTCTTTGTTTTGTCATGATAAATTGTGGTGGGACAGACAAAACAACAAAAAAAGCAACCTGTACCAGTAATGAAGATTGTAATGAATCAGAACAATGTGTCACCAACATTTGTGTAGAATGTAAAACAAAATCAGATTGTGATAATGGAGATATCTGTCTTGCAGGCGCTTGTGTTAAACAAAAAAACTTTTGTATGACCAGTGCCAACTGTTCAACTTTGAAAGCATGTATCCAAAACAAATGTGTTGATTGTGTGTCGACTTCTGATTGTTCTAGTGGAAAAGACTGTTTAGATGGAGCATGTATTGGGAATGGTAATTGCCAAAATGATCTACACTGCCTTGATGATGAAAATTGTGAAAATAATCGTTGCAAACGAACCACACTAAACATTAACGATGTTAATGCATGTACATTTGAAACTATTTATTTTGCCTTTGACGAGTTCATATTAACAGAGTCATCGCGACAAAAACTCGACTCTAATTTTGAATGTATCAGCTCCAAAGATCGTCCATTTTATGTTATTGGACATACCGATGCCATTGGAACCGAAGAATACAACATTGCATTGTCAGACAGTCGTGCACGAACAGCCGCTAAATATTTGACAAATCTTGGTGTCGATAAACAGCGTATTCATATTCTTCCCAAAGGCGAAAATGAAGCACAAAATACTGATTTTGATGGATCAGCCGAAGATCGCCGTGTTGAATTTGCATGGAAGTAAATTGCATCACATGAAATTGATGGTTCTCGGTCTTGTCATTTTGATGAGTCCAAATCTTGGCTGTTCTTGGTTCATGACAAGATATGAAGGTGACCAGTTAACCGAACAGATTGAAGCGTTTAAACACAAGATGACGAAATCTCAAGAAGTTTTGAACAATGAAATCAATACCATCAAATCATATATTAAAAAATCTACGGGAAATCTAACGCGTAACAATGCCGATATGGATGAAAATATGCATCAGATGTTAGAAAAAACCGCATATCTTTCTGGTGAACTTTATACAACAAAAAACCTTCTTCAAAAATTATCTGATGAAATGGTACGCGTTCAAGATGAATTACAATTATCAGAACAAAAAATAGAACGACTTAAACAATCCAACGAAGAACTTTATGCGTCATTGATCGCTGTTACCAAAGAACTTAAAGAAAAAACCCAAACCCCTGAACATCTTTATAACCAAGGTAAAGCCGCCTTAAAACAAAAAAATCATCAGGTTGCACGGCGACATTTTTCAGATATCATCAAACGCTGGCCTAAAGATCGTCATACAGATGATGCCATGTATTTGCGTGGACAGAGTTTTTATGAAGAAAAGCAATATCGAAAAGCTGCGGCTGCATTTCAACAAGTTTTTGATGAAAATCCAAAATCAAGCTGGGCAGACAATGCACTATTCATGGCAGGAGAAGCGATGCAAAAGTTCAAATGGTGTGTTGAAGCCAGAGCTTATTTTACAATTCTCATTCAAAAATATCCAAAAACAAACTTCAAACGCAAAGCCAAAAAACATATTAAAACACTTAAAAAACGAGCGAAAAACAAAACATACTGCAGATAACTAAACCAATATGCCCACAGAACAACATGATATGGTCGCCTTTATTTTGGGCGGTTTAATGAACCTTGCATTATTAATCATTGCTATAGGTTCTTTATTTCTTCCACCAGGTATTGCTATTGCATTGATTGCTCGAGGTATTTCAGACAATCACATCAGTTGGCTTGTGTTTGGTGTTATCATTGCATTGTTTTGGCTTGTGTTATTTCGTGCAACCGTTCGTAAAATTTTTAACACAAAAAATCCTTAACGATTCCATGCCGACGCAATCGTTTCGGCTGCTTTTTGAGGATCATCATCGCTATTAACAACCGTGATAGAGCAAGCAGCATGAACGCCTGTACTAACAACATCGTCAATGTTAGTGATTGTCACACCACCAATAGCAACCACAGGAACAGGCGCCACCGCTTGAACAACCTGCTCTAACAATATAAGACCTTTCCCTGTACCTGCCTCAGGCTTTGTTGCGGAATCAAAAACAGGACCAAATCCGATATAATCAGCACCACATGAAACCGCTTGCTTGGCTTGCTCAATCGTATGCGTTGATATTCCAATCAAAAAAGGCGTGACCGTGTTATTTTCTTGATGATTAGTAACAATCGTTTTGGCTTGATCAATGGATAAATCATCCTGCCCTAAATGCACACCATCAGCACCACATGCCAGTGCAATATCTAATCTGTCATTAATGATAAGGGGTATTGAGGATGTTACGCTTCGCAAAGCATGACACAACGAAAGCAAAGCTCCTGCGGGCATTGTTTTGATACGCACTTGCAATGCACAACACACTGATGACAATTTTTTTGCTAAAGCAATTTGACCTTGCTTCGTACCATCAGCTTCATTGACAATACCATAGCAGCCTTTCATCATAGTTAATGAGTTTTCTTTAATCATGTCGCAATCATCTTTTTCATTAAATGCACCCTTTACCCCTACAGGGGATCAACCTCAAGCAATCAATACATTACTGCATGGGTTAACACAAAAAGAAAAACATCAAACACTCTTGGGAATCACAGGTTCGGGCAAAACATTTACCATGGCCAATATCATTGCTGCTTCAGGAAAACCTTCTTTGATTATTGCACCAAACAAAACTTTAGCCGCACAGTTATGTGAAGAATTTAAAATATTATTTCCTAAAAATGCAGTCCATTATTTTGTAAGTTACTACGATTATTACCAACCTGAAGCATATATTGCATCAACCGATACTTATATTGAGAAAGATTCATACATTAATGAAGATATTGATCGAATGAGACATGCAGCAACGTTTGGTTTGCTATCACGCAAAGATGTCATTATTGTGGCTTCTGTTTCTTGTATTTTTGGCATTGGAGCTAAAGAAACCTATGCTCAAATGAAAATACAACTCTCTCAGGGTGAAATTAAATCACGCGATGAGGTGCTGCATCGTCTTGTTGAACTTCAATATCAACGCAACGATGTTGATTTTCATCGCAGTACATTTCGTGTTCGCGGGGATACAGTAGAAGTGTTTCCTTCGTATAATCAAGACACCGCGATCCGCATAGAATGGTTTGGTGATGAGATTTCAGATATTACAGAAATCGATCCCATTCGAGGTATCTCATTACAAAAACATGACACATTGTCCATCTTTGCCGCGTCACATTATGCCACAGAACGTTCTGTGATTAAAAAAGCAATTATCAACATTCAAAAAGAATTAAAAGACAGACTTTCTTTTTTTGATAAAGAAAATTTATTGCTAGAAAAACAACGCCTTGAACAACGAACATTATTTGACATTGAAATGTTAGAAGAAACCGGTTTTTGTAAAGGCATCGAAAATTATTCGAGACATTTAACAGGTCAAGCCGCTGGACAACCACCACCAACATTAATGGATTATTTCCCTGAAGATTTTTTGTTGTTTATTGATGAATCACATCAAGCGATTCCTCAAATTGGTGCGATGTATCAAGGGGACAATTCACGCAAAACCAACCTTGTTGAACATGGCTTTCGATTACCCTCTGCTGTGGATAATCGACCTTTAAAATTCAAAGAATGGGAAGAACGCACCAATCAAGTTATTTATGTTTCAGCAACACCAGGTGATTACGAACTGAAAAAAAGTAAAAACCACATTGTTGAACAAATCATCCGTCCAACAGGATTGTTAGATCCAATCATTGATATTTCTCCTGTAAAATATCAAGTCGATGATTTACTCAAAGAAATTCAACGTTGCGTTGAAAAAAAACAACGTGTTTTAGTCACCACACTCACAAAAAGAATGGCTGAAGATTTAACTGAATATTACACAGAGCTTGGAATTCGTGTTCAATATCTTCACTCTGACATTAAAACATTAGAGCGTATAGAAATTATTCGTGGATTACGCTTAGGAGAATTTGATGTTTTGATTGGTATCAATCTTTTGCGTGAAGGATTGGATATTCCTGAAGTATCACTCGTTGCTATTTTAGATGCAGATAAAGAAGGGTTTCTTCGATCGGAACGATCGTTAATTCAAACATGCGGAAGAGCCGCTCGACATATTGAAGGGCGCGTTATTATGTATGCGGATAAAACAACAGCATCAATGCAGCGTGCTATAGAAAAAATGTCTCATCGGCGCATGCTTCAACATGCGCATAATGAAAAACATAACATCATACCAACATCAACACAGCGACAATTAGAAACACGAACCCCATCAGAAACAGAACCTAAAGATACTCCCACAAGCCTTCCTCAACTTCGGAAAACAATTCTCAAACTTCGTCAAGAGATGAAACAAGCGGCAAAAGAACTTAATTTTGAACAAGCGGCAAAATTACGTGACCGTGCTAAAAAATTATCTAAATTAGAACTTTTATTAACCAATGAAACGAATATGCTTTAATATTGTATTATCTCAACAACAATAAAAAAACCACGACAACTCAAGCTTAACGAGCCTCGACTTACCACAACTACAAAGAGTTGGTGGAGATGTTTTTATATCCACTCCCTCCCTCACGGATTGCGACTTAGGCAGTTATACGGAACAATATTGCCCGCGTAGGTCATTCCCCTAACCCTTGTACCGACAATGCGTTGATACTAGCCCTTGTTTTGTGCGTGTTTAGTTAGCACATAGTAGTTAAATCTACTTTGAATATGAGATCAATATCGGTTATGGTGCGGCTATGTTTAGATTATTATTGCTTATCTCATGTCTTGGTCTCTTCGGTTGTCATGATAAAGATTCCGTAACAGAGCCTACAGCAGCAGAGTCTAAGGTGTGGGTTGGTGACGCAACGGGGGATGATCTGGATATGTTGGCTTCAGAACACTACACCGATATAACGGGGAACCTGAGCATCGAAAATAGTCAAATAGACACCATCGACTTGCCATATCTACAATCAGTTGATGGGAATGTTAATATAACCCGCAACAACGGCCTAACAACCATCACCATGCTTCAACTAGAATCAGTTGGTGGAAGTGTTGGTATATACAGGGAGGACAACCTAACGACCATCTCCTTGCCTAAACTACAATCAGTTGATGGTGTGGTTGGCATAGCCGACACCCCTGACCTAACAAGCATCGACTTGCAACAGCTTCAATCAGTTGGTGAAACTGTTGCAATAAACAGAAGCCTCGACCTAATGAGTATCGACTTGCCACAACTAAAAATAGTTGGTGGGAGTGTTGAGATCAATGAACACAGCCGCCTAAGGATCATCGACTTGCCACAGCTTCAATCCGTTGGTAGACATGTTTCTATATACGAGAACCCCTTCCTAATGAGTATCGACTTTCCACAGCTACAAGTAGTTGATGGAGGTTTTGAAATAGCCTACAGCGAAAGCCTAACAGCCATCGACTTACCACAGCTAGAAACAGTTGGTGGGCTTGTTGATATAAACAACAACTACAGCCTAAGAACCCTCAACTTGCCACAACTACAAACAGTCGAGGGGTGGATTGATATATCAGAAACGCCCTTGCTAACAGATTGCGACCTAGGTAGTTATACAGATGAATATTGCCCGTAGGTCATTCCACTAACCCTTGTATCGATAGTGCTTAATCGGTGAGTCTGCTTCTGTTGCCTTTTGTGAATAGTGAAGCACCATGCCCGCAGACTTCCAACTGAAGCAAGTCACGTAACGCCCTTTGTAGTGCATGGTGTGTTCTTGATGTACTTATGGCGACACTTATTATTAGCCCTTGTTTTGTGCGTGTTTAGTTAGCATATAATAATTAAGTGTACTTTGAATATGAGATCAACATCGGTTATGGTGCGACGATGTTTAAATCATTATTGCTTATCTCATGTCTTGGTTTTGTTGTTGGTTGTGGTGATGAATCCGTATCAGAACCTACGGTGTGGCTCGGTGACGCAACGGCTGATAATCTAGATGTGTTGATTGCAGGACGCTATATCGATATAACGGGAAGCCTGATAGTCAGTGGTAGTCAAACAGGCATCCTCACCGTGCCACAACTACGATCAGTTGGTGGACGTGTTGAAATAACTCACAACACGAGACTAACGCGTATCGACTTACCACAACTACAATCGGTTGGTGGGTTTTTTAAGTTATCCGACAACGACAGCCTAACAAGCCTCAATATGCCACGGTTGCAATCAGTTGGTGGAGCAGGTGGTTGGTGGGGTGGGGGTTTTAGTATATTCGACAACGACAACCTAACAGATTGCGACCTAGGCAGTTATACAGAGGAAAATTGCCCGCGGTAATTCCGCTAACCCTTGTACCGATAATGCTTGATGGGTGAGTCTGCTTCTGTTGCCTTTTGGGAATAGTGAAGCACCATGCCCGCAGACTTCCAGCTGAATCAAATCACGTAACGCCCTTTGTAGTGCGTTGATACTAGCCTTTGTTTTGTGCGTGTTTAGTTATATATAATAGTTGGTCTATTTTGCATCTAAGATCAATATCGATTATGGTGCGACGATGTTTAAATCATTATTACTTGTCTCGTGTCTTGGTTTTGTTGTTGGTTGTGGTGATGAATCCGTATCAGAACCTACGGCAGCAGAACCAACAGTCATAGAACCCACAGTTGTAGAGCCAACCGTCATGGAACCAACGGCTGTAGAGTCTAAGGTGTGGCAGGGAGATGTTACCACTGTTGAGGAGCTTAATCGGGCACTGCTCGGTTCTTACACTGAAATTACTGGCGATTTGGCTTTGGGCGGCTCTGGCAACAACCGAGACAACCTAACAACCCTCACCTTGCCACAACTACGATCAGTTGGCGGCACTTTTCATATGTCCTACATCCGCGACCTAACGACCATCGACATGCCACAACTAAAAACGATTGGTGGGTATGTTTATATATACGAAAACCCCGATCTAACGAGCGTCACCATGCCACAGCTACAATCAGTTGGTGAGGGCGTTGGTATATTTCACGACCCAAGCCTAACGAGCATCTCCATGCCACAGCTACAATCAGTTGGTGAGGGCGTTGGTATAGGCTACAACCACAACCTAACAGCCATCGACTTGCCACGGCTTCAATCAGTTGGTGTGCATTTTGCTATAGGCGACAACCACAACCTAACAGCCATCGACATACCTCAACTAAAAATGGTTGGTGCGCATTTTGCTATAGCCGACAACAACAGCCTAACAACCATCGACTTACCACAGCTACAATCAGTTGGTGAGTATTTTCGTATAACCGACAACCCCTACCTAACGAGCATCTCCATGCCACAACTACAATCAGTTGCTGAGGCTGTTTCTATATCAGAAAATCCACAACTCACAGATTGTGACTTAGGCAGTTATACGGAACAGTATTGCCCGTAGGTCAAAAAACCTAACCCTTGTACCGATAGTGCTTAATCGGTGAGTCTGCTTCCGTTGCCTTTTGTGAATAGTGAAGCACCATGCCCGCGGACTTCCAAC
>JABAAV010000023.1 GCA_014238595.1 Myxococcales bacterium
AACAACCAGAATACCTGAAAGTACACGTTGGATAATTAATAAGATCATGGTCGATTCCAATCAGGATCAAGCCATATTTCTGCAAACGATGTTTTTCCTATTAAGTTCAAAGGAGCACCTCTAACATAGGGTTTTTGTAAGGCATGTTGAGTATAGATATACAATGGAAGGATGGGTGATTCTTCAAGCATCAATTTTTCCATGGCTTGGACATGGAGGAGACGTTCTTTTTTGTTTGACGTTCGTTCAGCTTTGTCAAATAACGCTTCAAAGTCTTTGTTGCACCAGCGTGTTCGATTGTCAGGGTTGTCACAGCGAAACATGGTCAAAAAACTAGATTCTGGGTCAGTGAGATTGCCGATGTTTCCCATACGGGCAATTTCATAATTGCCCGTTCGTGTATCTTTAAGAAAGGTTTTCCATTCTTGTGTTTGCAATTCAATAGAAACGCCCAATAGTTTTGACCATACGGATTGAAGATATTCTGCAATCAGCTTATGTCCTTCGACACCACTGTTATAGGAAACGGTGAATGTTTTTGGAAAAGCATCGCCGAGTTGTTGTTTGGCTAACGCCAGTTCTTGATGGGCTTTTTGTGGATCAAAATCAAGACCCAACGGTGGGACATAACAAAGCGTATCTTTTTGCACGATGAGTGCCACACCTTTTTGATCTTCGGTGACACCACAGAGTTTTTTGTCTTGTGGAGATAAACGAGAAATCGGTGTGCCAGGAACAAACCCTGCTGTAGGTATTTGTCCACCTTGCAATATTTTAGGAAAGACCGTTCTATCGACAGCAAATGAAAACGCACGGCGCAAATGTCTGTTGGATAGTTTCTCTGTGTTGATGAGATAAAAATAAATACCAAGATAAGGGGCATCAAAATAATCTTTGTAGCGCCTATTTTGTCTTTTTTCTCCACGCAAAATAGGCAGATAAGAGGTTGGAAGGCTTCTTGTCATATCGCAACTTCCTTGGAGGTAATAGTTGATAGTTGCGGCCTGATCGTTCATGTTGTACGACGTAATTTTATTGAGCTTAATACGATCAGTATCAAAATAAGTTTTTGAACGAATTAATTCTATGTAATCACGGCGAATCCATGCCGTCATATGAAAAGGTCCTGAAGTCACAATATGTTCTGGTCGTGACCAACGTTCAGGACGGCGTGAAACGGCTTGTCTTGGGGATAAACGAAAGCTCGTACTGGGTGTCATTTTGATAAAATAAGGTTGTGGAAATTGAGTATGGATAACAAGGGTATAGGGATCGGGTGTTTTGATTCCTAAAATATCTGGTGTCATCAACAGATATTGACCCAACACGGTGGCTTTGGTTGTTTTTGGTGTAAGTTGTTCTTTAGACTCTGAGGGAGATAACGCTTGGACTTGATAACGGCGTTTGCCATGAGGTTGTTTGGTGAGTTGTTGATGTTTCACCCAGCCATATTTTCCGCTGTTTTTAGGCCAAAACACATAGGTCCATTCTGATGAACGTTCAATAATGATCACTGGCTCGCCCGCAGGGACTGTGGCATAGGCATCAGCGATAAGTTTGTGTTTATCACGAAGGTAAAGGGGTGTTTCACTGATGCGTTGGTTGCTGTCAGGAATGACTAAATCAGGATTATTTGCCTCCAATTCATCATCAAGTCCGATAATTTGAACCAAATCCCCTTTTTTAAAAGGTCCTTGGTCTGCCAGAAGTTTTCGGATGCGGTTGTTGTAATACAAGATCCCATGGTTGATCCGGCGCATCGTCTCAACATGCGGTGACAGACTGTATGGGCTCAAAATTCGCGCAAGACTATAGGCAAAATCTTCAGAGGTAATGGGTGTTTTATCTGACCAGATGGCATCTTTTCGCAAATGGAAGGTAAATGTTTTAAAACTAGGCGCAATTTCCCAATGTGTGGCGATATCAGGTTTGTGAAACCCATTACTGTCAAATGCCGTCAGCCCAGAAAAAAGGACATCGACAAATTTGATGCCGGTCGTGCTGGTGGTTTTTGCTGGATCAATATGCTCAGGTTCTCCTGAATTGCAGAAATGTAAATGTGTTGGATCCTCAAGTTCTGGAACATGTCCAAAATAATCCCCTGAAGGTGTTCCACAAGAAAACAGTGTAAAAAAACAGCTAAGACTAAGCAATCGTAACAACATGAAGATAAGGGTTTTACACTATTTTTCTATAAATAGGGTATATCTGACTATCTTGATCTAAATAAGAATCAATGCAACATGATTCTTGACCTAAATCCCCCCCATTGAGTACAAACTGATGGAACATCGTATGCAGTTTGATTTTGCAAATATTCTTGTTTTCGCAGGGCTTGGAATAGGGTTTTTGACTTTGGTTCTTGCTGTTGGTTCGTTGTTGCGTCCGTATGTTCCTAACACGATTAAAGCCCAGACCTATGAATGCGGTGAAACACCGATCGAACAAGCATGGTTTAATTTCAATCCACGGTTTTATATTGTTGCGTTGATTTTTTTGATTTTTGATGTGGAGATTGCGTTTACCTATCCTGTGGCTACCGTTTTTAAAAGTTGGGTGATGCAGGGTAGAGGTGCCACCGCCTTTATAGAACTCGCGGTGTTTGTTGGAATTTTAGTGCTTGGACTTGCCTATGTATGGCGCAAGGGTGATTTACAATGGATTAGTGCGGAGAAAAACATTCAACCACCAAAACATCAAACATCGCCTAACGAAGAGATATCGATCTAATGCAGCCTAAAGACGTCTATACCCTGTTGCAAGAACAGGTTGATGCTGAAACTGTATTTGATTTTTCAGAGGATGAAATCAGTAAACATGAGCCGTTTTGTTTTGTGAAAGCAGACAAACTTCGTGATGTATGTCAGGTGCTCATTTCAAATGAATTATTAGCGTTTGATTTTCTGTTATGCATAACAGGGGTTGATATGCTCAATGAAGACAAGTTGTTGTCCGTGTATCATTTGTTCTCATATCAACATCGTCATACATTTGTAATGAAAGTTTCTGTCCCTCGGGATGCGCCTATTATTCCATCAGTGGCGTCGTTATGGAAAACGGCAAATTGGCAAGAGCGTGAACAATATGATTTGCTTGGCATTCAATATCAAGGACATCCTGAATTGAAGCGATTGCTTCTTCCCGATGATTGGGTTGGACATCCCTTGCGAA
This sequence comes from Myxococcales bacterium, assembly GCA_014238595.1. Taxonomy (GTDB): domain Bacteria; phylum Myxococcota_A; class Polyangia; order Haliangiales; family J016; genus JABAAV01. The sequence continues at coordinate 3,172 of JABAAV010000023.1, forward strand.
AAGATTACGTTGAAGAAGATCAATACAGAACGATGTCTACCACACGATATTCTGTGATGGGCATGTTATCTATTTATGATGAAAACAAACCTCAGACCGAAGGTGAGAAACCTCATATCGTGGAATCGAAGGACCAATAATTAACAGCTTATGTCTGATCTGATTTTACAATATGAAGATGGCAATGAAATGGTCATCAACATGGGGCCACAACACCCATCAACCCATGGTGTGATTCGATTTATTATTAGAACCGATGGTGAAATGATCCACGATGCTGAACCCGATGTTGGTTACCTCCATCGGTCGATTGAATATATTGGAGAAAAATGTACCTACGAAGGGTTCATGCCTTATACCGATCGTGTCGATTATGTCTGTGCCATGACCGCCAACCATGCATGGGCTTCCGCAGTAGAAGCCTTGGCCAATCTTGAAGTTCCCATTCGAGGGGAATATCTTCGTGTTATCTCGGATGAATTAAATAGAATTTCATCACATTGTATTGCTTTGGGCGCGATGGCGATGGATATTGGTGCCATTACACCGTTTCCTTATGCTCTGCGCGAACGAGAGTATATCAATGATTTATTAGAAGAGCTTTGTGGTGCACGCTTGACCTATAATTATCATCGTATCGGCGGTGTTGGTTGGGATATGCCCCAAGGGTGGCGTGATAAAGTACTTCATTTTTTAGACCGATTTGAACCCATTATTGAAGAGTTTAATCGGTTGATTACAAACAATGTTATTTTTGTGAAACGGCTTGGCATGATGGCACCAATTTCAGCTAAAGATGCTATCAATTATGGGCTTGTAGGACCTAACCTTAGAGCAAGTGGTGTTGATTTTGATGTTCGACGTGATATGCCCTATTCCGTTTATGATAAGTTTGATTTTGAAGTTCCCATTGGTCAAGGTGCTATGGGAACTGTGGGTGATTGTTGGGATAGATTTTGGGTTCGTGTTGAAGAATGGAAACAATCGGTATCTATTTTGCGCCAAGCTCTTGATCAAATCCAAGAAACACCACAGGGCGATTTTTGGAATAAACCCAAGCGTCTAAAGCCTAAAGGTGAAGCCTTTTCGCGGATTGAATCTGCGCGTGGAGACATGTTTTGTTATGTTGTTGGTGATGGAACAGCCAACGCATACCGCACACGATTTCGTACGGGAAGTTTTAATGCGATGCAAACCATTCGTGAATATTCTAAAGGATTGATGGTGGCCGATCTCGTTGCATTGATTGCTTCTTTTGATATTGTTGCCCCAGAAATTGATCGATAATGCGTGCAAAGATTTTAATTAGTGTGTTGATTGTCATGAGTGTTGTGGCTTGTCAGACACAAGACTTTGCCTCGATTCGTGATGTTCGACCCAAAACATTGCAACAAGATGACATCGGTGTTGTTGAGTTAGAAAAAACAGTCACACTCCAACCGAATGTGAACACACGAATTGTGTTTTATGTTGAAGGGCATGACCCTGTTGCCGTTGCGGCACGTGTTGCTTCTGGTCAGCGTATTTTATTTCAAGTGAACGATGTCCAATCATCGATTCTTCAAGGGCTTGTTCATGCAACCATTGCTGTTGAACAGCAACAAGACAATGATTATAAAACAATTGCAGATACCTCTGGATATGCCTATGCGCTTCGTTGGTTTCCTAAAACATTGCGTGGTCTTGCAACCGGTTTGGTGTCAAACAAAGAACAACAAGCGTTGTTTGATTGGTTAGGCATGACCGTTGACATGACTCAAACAGGATTGAGTGTGACATGGTTACAGCAAGGGTTTGATGGTGTGGATTTTATACAACGCTATGATTGTGGTCGATGGTACGATGGCCGTTGTGTTCATGGTCCTGATGCTTTAGTGCACCGAGATGAAGCCCAACACGGAGGGTATCTTGATGTAGAAACGTTTGATTATATCGATGCCAATGATGATGCTGTGCTTGATCGCTATGAAGCCACCGATGCGAACAGCAAACCTTCGTTAGCCGCTAGCGCAGGTGTTGAACTTGGAGATATCATTGTTTCTGTCAATGGGATTAACACACTGACTTCTGAGTCATTTTTGTCAACATGGAATGACGCTGTCGGGCCTTCGACAACGGTTGGATTGCTACGTCAAGGAACCCCTACCAAGGTGTCGTTGTCACGACATGGACAACCTGCAGCTATGCCTTCGGGATTTTTGTTTGCCGGTGTTGCGGTTGGGGCTGGATTGTTACTGATGATGTTGATTCCAGTACTTGGTGGATTGATTGTTGTGTGGGAACGAAAGGTTGCAGGAAGAATGCAATCACGTCCAGGCCCTAATCGTGTCGGACCCAATGGCTGGCTTCAATGGCTTGCCGATGGTATTAAATTGATTTTGAAAGAAGATTTAATTCCTAACGATTCTGATTCTTTGTTGTTTCGTATCGCCCCATTTTTAGTCTTCACAGGGGTGTTTACAACATTTGTTGTGCTTCCATTTTCTCCCATCATTCAGTTTGCAGATTTGAACATCGGTGTTTTATATATCCTCTCTGTGACATCGCTGGTGGTCGTTGGTGTGATTATGGGTGGATGGGCATCTAATTCGAAATGGTCACTGCTTGGTGGTATGCGTAGTGCTGCACAGATCATTAGTTATGAATTACCCGCGTCATTAGCTATCTTGGTTGTTGTTGTCTCTGTAGGAAGCTTATCAACACAGGATATTGTCATTGCTCAAGGCGGTGCCCCATGGGCATGGCATCTTTTTTCGAATCCCTTTGCATTTGTGTGTTTCTTCATTTTCTTTATCAGTGCTTTAGCTGAAGGGAATAGAACACCGTTTGATTTAGCAGAAGCAGAATCCGAATTGGTTTCAGGCTATAACACTGAATATTCTGGATTTCGGTTTTCTATTTTTGCATTGGCAGAATGGATTAATCTTGTCGTGTTGGGTGCTGTTGTGTCATTCGTCTTTTTAGGTGGATGGAACATTCCTGGTGTGTCTCCAGAAACCATGTTTGATAATGTCTGGTTTGGCTTGTTAGGATTCATGTTGTTTGTTTTAAAAACAATGGGTCTTATCTTTTTATGTATCTGGATTCGTTGGACGATGCCGCGATTTCGCGTTGATCACATGATGAATATGTGTTGGAAATATTTTATGCCTATCTCATTACTGTCACTTCTTGGTGCAGCAGGATGGGTTTGGTTTTTACCCGCGTTAGCACAAGAGATTGTCTCGTGGATATTGTTTTTAGGTTGTGGGGTCTTACCTGTTCTCTTGTTTATACGTCGTGTGCTACATAACAAACGTTTTTCGGTAACAGATACACTTCGTGGGGCATAAATAATCTGTGAATAAAACTGAAACAAACATGGAAGAAAAAAAACATACGAACCTAGATCAACAGGGGTATTGGATGAAAATTAAAACCAGTGCTCAAAGCGTGTTTGAAGGTATGGCCGTGACATTGGCGTATTTTTTTAGCAAACCCGTTACTGTTGAATACCCTGATAGAACAGCCATTCCTGTCAATGATAGTTTGCCAGAACGCTATCGTGGCTTTTTAGAAGTTGATATGGATATCTGTACAGCATGCAAAGCCTGTGAACGCGAATGTCCCATTGATTGCATTGAGATTGATGTACAGAAAATCAATGACGTTCGTTCAATGACACGGTTTGATATTGATTTAGGCAAATGTATGTATTGTGGTATTTGCGTGGAAGCCTGTCCCACGGATGCAAAAGCTCCAGGAGATCAAGAACAAACAAAATGCATTCGGTTTACACGGGAGTTTGAAGCAGCAACAGAACAATTTCCTTCATTAACGTTTCGCTTTATTCGTCCCGGTGATTACATTGTTCCTTCAAAACCAACCAAAGGTGGTGAATATGTGGACACATCACGGCGTGGCAATATTGCGCGTGATGTTCGTCAAAAAGCCAAAGAGTACAATGCCTTGGCGGTGCAATGGGGATTTGATCAAGGACTTGATTCCAGCAAAAAATCTGCTTTGGATGATATTATCAATCAAGAAAAAACAATATCGCGTGCAGAAGAGTTGGCACCGATGGTGTCGGGTATTGAACAGAATTCACAAAAATTAGAAGATTTACTTTATGATCAAGCATTGGCACAAACAGATTGCGAAGCATGTGGGTGGCCATCATGTCGAGCTTATGCAACGGCAATGATTGAAGGCAAAGATTCCGAACTTCACAAATGTGAACCCGGTGGTGCACAGGCAACACGTGATACAACATTGATCCTCAATATTCGAAAAGGAAAAGCCCCCAAAATGGCAGCAGAAGAATCGATTGACTGGGTGAAAAAACATCACAATGAATAAGGGATGTTTTTATAACGAACAATGATGGATCTTATATCTCAGATAACCGTTAGTGGTTTAATGTTTTGGTTTCTTGCAGCTGTTACGATTGTAGGTGGACTTGGTGTTGCCTTGTCACAAAACATTTTATATTCTGGATTTTGTTTGATGATAACGCTTATTGGTGTCGCGGGATTATATTTGTTTTTAGGCGCAGATTTTGTTGGTGCCGTCCAGCTGATTGTTTATATCGGTGGTATTTTGGTTGTGATTTTATTTTCTGTGTTACTCACAAAACGTATTGGTGTAGATAAAACAACAAGCAGTTGGATGAATCGTGGTGTGAGCGTTTTAGGCTGTTTGGCACTGTTAGGGATGTTATTGTTTTCTGTGACGAAAGCCACATGGCGTGTTACGGAAACTGTTTCAACACCAACGACGGCACGTATTGGTGATGGCTTGCTTCGCGAATATCTGTTTCCTTTTGAATTGATTTCGGTGGTTCTGTTAATGTCTCTTGTTGGCGCTATGGTATTGGCACGTCGTGCTGCAAAAGATAATTCAGGACAACAACAAGATAGCATCGAAAGGTTGCAATAATCCCATGGAAGCCGTCATGAATATCGGAATAGAACATTACCTTATTGTGTCTTCATTTTTGTTTGTCATTGGAATGTACACAGTGGCAACACGACGACATGCTGTTGCCATTTTGATGGGTGTGGAATTGTTGTTAAACAGTGCTTCGATAAACTTTGTTGCATTTTCTCACTTTGTAGAAGGTGGTATTTCGGGATATGTCTTTTCGTTATTTATTATTGTGCTTGCGGCAGCCGAAGCAGCCGTTGCTTTAGCAATTGTGTTGTCACTTTTTCGCAACACCAATACGGTTGATGTGACCGAGTCGGTAACACTCCAAGGATAACGAATGTCTGCCGATGCCTTATATACAGTAGCGATTCCAAAACTTGTTGAACTAGACAATCTTTGGTTGATCGTGCTGTTTCCTTTTCTAGGTGCAGTGATTAATGGATTGTTAGGTCGTCAATTACAGGCCAAATTCGGAAAATCAATCATTCATTATATAGCCATTGGGATGATGCTCTGTTCGTTCGCTGTTGCGATCATTGCCTTTGCACAAATACTAACAGCCGATGATATTGCTATTGTTTCACAAGCCTTTCCAATGATTGACATTGGATGGTTGTCTGTAAATTTTGCACTATATTTTGATCCGTTGAGCGTTGTCTTAGCGTTAATCATCACGGGTATCGGGACATTAATTCATGTGTATTCTACGGGATACATGAAAGACGATCCTGCCTATTGGCGTTTTTTCTGCTATCTCAATTTGTTTATCTTTTCCATGCTCTTGCTTGTCTTGGGCGATTCTTTTGTCTTGATGTTTTTTGGCTGGGAAGGGGTCGGTCTTTGTTCTTATTTGTTGATTGGATTTTGGTACAAAGACATGAAAAAAGCGACGGCTGGATTTAAAGCGTTTGTGGTCAATCGTATTGGTGATTTTGCGTTTATTACAGGTCTGTTCTTTTTATTTTGGGGGCTTGGTGGTCATTGGAATCAAAACAATAACTATGATGTTCATAGCAATCGAAGTTATGAAGCGATACCTGTTGCATCAGATGCAACCTCTGTTGACCGATTGACATCACAAGACAATAAAGAACTTGTTTCACAAATGCCTTCTGTCGTTTTCCGTGACATCGAAAAGCAGATGACATTGTCTGTGCGATCAGCCGAAACAGGTGCGATACAAAAACCATTTGCAGATGCCTTGACCGAGCAAACCGTAGGTGGAATTCCACTGGTCTTTTTGATTTGCTTTCTCTTTTTCTTAGGGGCTTGTGGTAAATCAGCACAGATTCCATTGTATGTCTGGCTGCCCGATGCCATGGCAGGACCAACACCGGTTTCTGCATTAATCCATGCAGCCACGATGGTAACCGCAGGCATTTACATGATCGTTCGTCTTAATTTTTTGTTTGTTTTATCACCAGGGGTCATGACAGTCATTGCTTTAGTCGGTGCTTGTACAGCCTTGTTTGCTGCGACAATCGGCATGGTTCAGCATGATCTCAAAAAGGTTCTTGCCTATTCTACGATATCCCAACTTGGGTTTATGTTTCTTGGTGTTGGTGTCGGTGCATGGTGGGCTGCAGTCTTTCACTTATTGACCCATGCCTGTTTCAAGGCTTGTTTGTTTTTAGGAGCAGGGTCGGTGATTCATAGTATGGGATTTTTGAAATCTCACGACAAATCAGATGACACAGAAGATAATTCAATACAAACAGAACCAACCCATGCTTCAGTAGAAGAAAAACCTTCTCCGACCGATCCACAGGATATGCGAAACATGGGTGGTCTTGGTGTGATTATGTCACACACACGACGAACCTATTTAATTGCTTGTCTGGCGATTGCAGGGTTTCCTGTTGCAGCAGGTTTTTATTCAAAGGATGAAATTTTATGGAAGGCGATGTCCAATGGGCAAACCTTTATCCCAGGATGGATATTATGGTCCATCGGATTTGTTGCTGCGGGATGTACGTCGTTTTATATGTTTAGAAGTTATTATATGGTTTTTTATGGTGCCCCTCCTTCAGAACAATGTCAAAAGCATGCCCATGAATCGCCACGATCAATGATCCATGTACTGTGGGTGTTGGCAGGTGCATCGATTGTGACGGCTGTTTTAGGACTGCCGCATTTAATCACGGGTGTTGATGCTATTTTTGCACAATGGTTAGCACCCATGACAGCGCCATTTGTTTCAACGACAGGCGTTGCAAGTGCGGCATGGCTAGAGGGAATTTTGATTGTCGCATCTATTGGCATTGCCGTCATAGGATGGTTGATAGCCAAACATTTTTATCACTCGACGCATGCGTCCATGGAAAAACGTCAACAGTGGTATCAACAGTTTCGATTGGTTCACCATACGCTTTATAACAAATATTGGATTGATGAATTATATCAAATGACATGGGTGCGTGGCTTTAAAAGCCTGTCCCATGGTGTGGCTACGGTAGATAAGTTTGTTGTCGGTCTGGTTATTAATGGCGGCAGCAAAAAATTAGGGCAAGCATTTCATAAGTTTGCACAAGTACTTCGATTACATCAAACAGGGTATGTCAACAATTATGCCTATGGTATTGCCATTGGTACTGTTGTCTTAGTGCTTGTTGCACAGGCTTGGTTCTAAATGATGAAAGCTTTTGTCAACACATTGTTCTATGGACTGTCCGTTGCCGTCATCGCTGTGATGGGTGGATCAACAGCAGCTGCCCAATCCCAAGGAAGTCAAGTTGTGTTGTCATCAGGTCATGTTGATTTTGGTCAAGGACAAGACACACAATCACAAAGTATTAAGGTGATTAATAACGGTGATTCTTCAGCAAAAATTGTTCAAGTGACGATTATTGAAGAAGGGTTTAACGAACGACGACGCCACAACAACAAAGCAACACCTGTTTTTTCTATTACAAAAAATATTCCCAAAACCATTAATGCAGGTGAAACCAGTGACATCGTTGTTCAATTTTCGCAACCCCAAGGACATTCATCTCAACAGTTTTTTGGCGCAGTTCAATTGAAGATCATTGATGAAGACGCTTCTGATCCTTATTTTATTTCGTTTGGTCTTCAATCTGGTGGCTCATGGTTTGAACGCAACATACTTGTCTTAATGTTGTTGGCTCCAGCAATAGGCTTGTTGTTATTGTTTGCTGTTCCTAAACAACGTGACGTTCTTTGTCGCTATGTTACGTTGGGTGCAAGTGGATTGGTTTTTGTGTTGGCCATAGCACTTTATGCGATGTTTGATCCTCAATTGGGTGTCGGACAAGGCAATTGGGGCTTGCAATTTGTCACACATACGTCATGGATTCGTGCGCTTAATATTGAATTTTTCTTAGGAGTTGATGGCTTATCTATTTTAATGGTGCTTCTTACTGCATTCATTTCATTCATTGCATGTATTTCTAGTTGGACAATAAGCAAACACATTCGCGGTTACATGATGATGATTCTTCTGGTTGAAATTGGAATGCTCGGAACATTTGTGGCATTGGATTTCTTTTTGTTCTATGTCTTTTGGGAAATTATGCTCATCCCAATGTTCTTCTTAATTGCCATTTGGGGGGGAGAGAAAAAAGAATCTGCCGCGATTAAATTTTTCCTTTATGGATTTATTGGCTCGATATTAATGTTAGTGAGTCTTGTTGCGCTGTATTTTAATTCGGGCGGTGAAAGTTTACTCATAGCAAATCAGCCGCTTGCATTAATTGATGGAACACCTGTGAAACATACGTTTGATTTAATGAAGCTAACGTATCTGCATGACTTTACGCAAAGCCCCATGCTTTTAGGTGTCGATTTTACGTATTTAGTTTGGATTTTATTGTTTGGTGCCTTTGCCATTAAAGTGCCCATTGTTCCGTTACATACATGGCTTCCTGAAGCACATGTTGAAGCCCCCACCGCTGTCTCTGTCATTCTTGCAGGTGTTTTGTTGAAGATGGGTATTTATGGAATGTTCCGACTCAATTATTCTATTTTGCCTGACGCAACACAAGATGCAGCTATATTTGTGGCGATGTTTGGTGTGATTAATATTTTATATGGTGCGTTCTGTGCCTTTAAACAAACAGATTTAAAAAAATTGATTGCTTATTCTTCCGTCAGTCATATGGGGTTTTGTCTATTGGGTATGGCAGCGTTAACCAACTATGGTATCACCGGATCGATGATGCAGTTGTTTAGCCATGGCATTATTACAGCGATGCTTTTCTTGTTGGTGGGTGTTATTTATGACAGAACACACACACGAGAGATTGCAGCCTTTGGTGGTTTCGCTACGAAAATGCCTTGGTATGCTGCCTTCTTTGGTTTCGCATTTATGGCATCGTTAGGTCTCCCTGGACTGTCAGGGTTTGTTGGCGAGTTGCTCGTTTTTATTGGTGCATTCCCTGTGTTTCGAAGTTTCGTCATCGTAGCTGCACTCGGTGTTGTGTTGACTGCTGTGTATCATTTATGGGCGATGCAACGCGTCCTGTTTGGTGCCTATGATAGCAAATGGGATTCGGCAACACGGCATGATTTAGATAGACGTGAAACAATCATGTTACTTCCGTTAGCTGTATTGGTATTGCTGATTGGATTTTATCCGATTGTGACATTGGATTTGATAGAACACAGTATCAGTGATTTGTTAAATTTCTATAACGGGACTACTTCGGGCTTTTGATAAAAACATATGGGTAAAGAAACCATCATAAACAACAGTGTCGCCACCGTAGATTCCATGTTTTGGATTATGCCAGAATTGATTCTTGTCGGTGGTACGTTACTGATTTTATTGCTTGATTTATTTTGCGGTAAAAAATCACGTGCTGCTTTGGTTGCAGTTGTTACCTTGTTCTTGAGTGGTGTGGCGTTGTGTCTGACCCATTCACAAACACCACAGATGTTGTTTGAGGGCATGATTGTTCGTGATCCCTTTTCTGACTTTTGGAAGATATTGTTTTTAATTGCAGCGGCTTCTTGTGGCATTCTTGCAAGTAGCTCCCGTGAAACGTTGTCGCCACAAAGAGATAGTACCGCAGAGTTTTATGCCTTAATGCTTGCCAGTACCGTTGGCTTGTTTGTCATGGTCTCGGCGCATGATTTATTGATTGCCTATGTTGGTCTTGAGTTTGTTTCGATTCTTGGTTTTGTGTTGGTCGGATATAAAAAACACAATCGGGGCTCTTCAGAAGCTGCATTGAAATATGCGGTGTACAGTGGCGTTGCTTCAAGTGTGATGTTGTATGGGTTTTCACTGCTTTATGGCATGGCCACAACAACATCGTTTACCGGGCTTGGGATGTTTCCTTTTGCGGAAGTGTCACCTGATGTTCTTATCATTGCCATTATTTTTGTGTTGGCAGGGTTTGGTTATAAGATGGCAGTCGTTCCTTTTCATCAATGGTGTCCGGATGTTTATCAAGGTGCACCCACATTAGTCACAGCATTCCTTTCGGTGGCACCCAAAGCAGCAGGGTTTGCGTTATTGACACGGTTTGTGTGGAAAGTCTTGATGCCAGACATGATGCCTGATTCATTGTGGCTGATTGTGTTTGGTATTGTGGCAATGGTTACCATGACGATTGGTAATTTGATGGCATTGGTACAAACCAATATTAAGCGACTGTTAGCCTATTCTTCTATTGCTCATGCCGGGACAGCGTTGCTTGGATTGCTTGCGTTTATGGCAGGACACAATCAATCTGGTTTGATCTCGCCAGAAATGGCACTCGGCCTGACTGCCATGATGTTTTATTTTGTTGTGTATATGCTGATGAACATTGGTTTTTTGTCCGTGATTCATTGTGTTTCAGAACAAGGTGTTGGCGAATCACTGTGCGACTATCACAAACTTGGATATCGTGCGCCGTATCTTGCCGGTGTTGGTGCTTTGTTTTTAGTAGCGCTTGCAGGGTTGCCTCCTACCGCAGGATTTGGTGGTAAGTTTTTAATTTTTACATCTCTGTTTGATAAAGGAAACAGTTTTCTTTATGGCGTTGCTTTTGTCGGATTGATTAATATTGTTATTTCACTGTTTTATTACGCAGGCATTTTGAAGGTGATGTATCTAGGTCATCCACAGGGTAATGATGATGACATTGGAAAACCATTAATCTTTGATAGAAGACATCAATCTATCGTTATTCCATTTGCCACACTACTTTTGTTTTTTGGTGTGTTTTGGAATCCTCTGATCGAATACACAGAGCGCATGTTGCTTCTGTGGTAATTATTTCAACAGGTGTTTGCCTATATCAAGAGGCCTTTAAGACAGCGCCATTAAGAGACGTCTTGTTAAGCACTTGTATAAAAAAGCGTTAAGAAACAGTCCAAGTAGAGCCAGCCGTAAATAGTTTTTGCAAATCAACATCGCGTTGTGCATGGCTTTTTTCTTGAATAAGCGCGTCATAAGACGGGATATCTTGTCGATGAAGAACGCCTAGGGGTACAGGGAAATCAGGATGGCGCATTTGACTCAACATAAAGGCATAGGTTGTATTACCTTGTTCATTATGGACGACAATATCTTTGAGCGGTGTTTGATTTGCGCCATCACCAACATCAACAATGTGAGGCATACAATCATTGGAGATCGTGATGCCTTTATTATCTCCAAACAAAAGAGGTTCTCCATGGGTTAGTTTAAGTTGATTATCCGACTTTGTTGCTCTGTTCGTCACAGATGAAAAGGCACCGTCATTAAATACATGGCAGTTTTGGAGAATTTCGACAAACGATCCCCCTTGATGATCATAGGCTTGTTTCATGAGTGCTTGTAATTCTTTAATTTCAACATCAACGCCACGACCGATAAATGTTGCGTTGGCACCTAAAGCAAATGACAAGGGATTGACAGGTCTATCCACCGATCCTTCAGGTGTTGATTTTGTTTTTTTACCAATCTCCGATGTTGGGGAATATTGTCCTTTTGTTAATCCATAAATTTGATTGTTAAACAATAAAATATTGATATTCATATTACGACGCAAGGCATGAAGAAGATGATTGCCACCAATACTAAGACCATCGCCGTCACCTGTAACAACCCACACAGATAAATCAGGACGTGCAATTTTAAGTCCCGATGCAATGGCAGGGGCGCGTCCATGAATGGTGTGAAATCCATAGGTGTTCATGTAGTAAGGAAAGCGACTTGAACATCCGATACCTGAAATGAAAACAATATCTTCACGAGGGAGCCCAAGATCGGGCATCAATCCTTGGACAGCTTTTAAGATAGCGTAATCGCCGCACCCAGGACACCAGCGCACATCTTGATTCGATGCAAAATCTTTTTTGGTTAATACAGATTCCGAAGGAGTGGCAGGGGTTGTTGTCGTCATGAGTTACGCCTTAAGATATTTTTCTGCTTCAGTACAAAGCTCATTAATGCTGAAAGGATGACCTTGAACTTTGTTATATCCATCCATGGATAACAATGTTTCATTGCGAAGAAGGACGGAAAGTTGTCCTAAATTAAGTTCACATACAAGACGGTTTTTAAACTTGGACATGATTTTGCCTAAGTCTGGATGAAGTGGGTTGATGTAACGCACATGCAAATGTGAGACACGATGTCCTTGTTTACGTAATTTCTGAGTGGCTTGAAACAATGCTCCATAGGTTCCACCCCAGCCTATCAGTAATAAATCCCCCGTCTCATCACCAGAAAAATCAACTGCGCCCATGTCTTGTTGTATTCGGGTTATTTTTTCAGCACGGGTGCGACACATGGCTTCATGGTTTTGAGGGTCATAAGAGACATTGCCTGTCAGGGCATCTTTTTCAAGACCTCCAATACGATGCTCTAACCCTGGAGTTCCAGGAATGGCCCAATCGCGTGCCAATGTTTCGGTGTTTCGTTGATAAGGTAAAAAGTTTTCTGGATCAGTTCGATGCGTTACGTTAATCGGTTGTAATTTTTTACTGTCAGGAATGCGCCATGGTTCAGTGCCATTGGCAAGATATCCATCGCTGAGTATCATGATAGGTGTCATGTATTTAATGGCAATACGAACGGCATCGATGGCCGTTTTAAAATTGTCTGAAGGTGTTTTTGACGCAATAATGGGTATGGGGCATTCACCGTTTCTTCCATACATCGCTTGCAATAGATCGGATTGCTCTGTTTTGGTCGGAAGTCCTGTCGAAGGACCGCCGCGTTGGACATTGATAATAACCAACGGCAACTCAACGATGGTGGCAAGTCCAATGGCTTCTCCTTTGAGTGCAATGCCAGGTCCCGATGACGATGTGATGGCAATGGCACCACCAAAAGCTGCGCCAATGGCTGCACTAATGGCAGCGATTTCATCTTCGGCTTGAAAGGTCGTGACGCCCATGTCTCTGTGGTTTGCCAAGATATGCAATATATCCGAAGCTGGTGTGATGGGATAAGCGCCTAAGAAGAGATTTTTTTTGGCAAGTTGTCCTGCGGTGATGAGACCCAGACACAGCGCTTCGTTGCCCGTGACATTGCGATAAATACCAGGATCTAACGGTGCCGGTTTGACTTCTTGAACAACGCTAAATATTTCCGTCGTTTCACCAAAGTGATAGCCTGCTTTAAGTACGGCAATGTTTGCATCTGCTAACAGTTGTCGGGTAGCAAATTTTTTGTTGATGGTTTCAATCTGTCGATCAAGATCTTTGCCATACGCCCAGAGAATTAATCCTAACGCAAAAAAGTTTTTGCAACGGAGTTTTTCTTTGTTTGACAATTGACTATCCGTTAATGTCTGCGACGTCATTTTAGAAATATCGACACTCAAAACACGGTAATCTTTAAGTGAGTTATCGTCTTGTGGATTTGTTTCATAGCCTGCTTTTTTCAAGTTAGCGTCGGTAAATGTTCCTGAATTTAGAACAAGAACACCACCGATAGTTAGATCTTTGAGGTTGGTTCGCAGAGCAGCAGGGTTCATGGCAACCAAAACACTTGGTGCATCGCCTGGCGTATGAATCGAGTATGATGAAAAATGAAGTTGAAATCCTGAAACACCAGCCAGTGATCCAGCAGGTGCACGAATTTCAGCAGGATAATCGGGGAATGTGGAAATATCATTACCCGACTCGGCAGCAAGCTTGGTAAGTTCACCACCTGTAAGCTGAATTCCATCTCCAGAATCGCCAGCAAAACGAATGATCACATGGTCAACGAATTGTGTTTCCGTATTTTGACTGCCAGTTTCCATGAGCTGATGACCTGCTTGTACCATGCAGAGTCCTTGGGTTGAAACATCTAGACATGAATATCTGTTGGAACAAATGAGATTATCTGTAGGTATAAATGGGGTTATCTGTTGGTGCTCTATGAGGGTAATGACACTCATTCATGCGATGTTGTTAATTGCTTGCTTTACCACAAATATAATGATAGCCGATTGATATGATATCTCGACACTCACAATGGTTTTGTATAGTCAGTTTGACATGCTTATTTATGGTTGGTTGCACGGATTGCTCGGACGCGCCAGAAATTTCTGATGATAACGCCACAGCAACAACACCAGAAGCTCCAAATCCAACAGATCCAACAGTAACACCACCGATCTCTAATCCAACAATAACCCCACCGGTTTCAAATCCAACAATAACCCCTGTCTC
>JABAAV010000024.1:0-13927 GCA_014238595.1 Myxococcales bacterium
GCTAGCCCATGCTCCGATGTATAATCAACATCATCACCTTGAACATCGTTTAATGCATCTAATGCCTTTGCAACGACAATGTCTTGTGCAATCGCATGATCAATCCATGAACGATGCACTAAAACAAAACCACGCGGCAAAGGGCTCGTCATGGATGTCATAAACGATGCAAGTTCACGCGCACAATCTGACGAAGACATCGCCAACAATGTTTGTGCCGCATTGATACAGGCCGGATGTGATGCTTGATCAATCAACGAAAGATGCTGACATGCCTTGTCGCGATTCATCCATAATGCTGTTGCCACCATCATCGCTTCATCATGATTTAAACCATGATGCCACACTGGGGTCGTCGTTTGTTCGCATTTGACTGCCGCTTCCATATCACGATGAAAACTAGCGTACTCTGTCCATCAGCAACAACCCGATGAGCGCATATAATACATCCCATTGATGTTGATAGGGATCAATGGGAACGAGATCTCAAGCAATAACAACAGAAGATTAAAGCTGCGCGAATCGACTGTAACGCGTCGACTGATGAATCTATGACAAGCATTGGTGATTGAATGCAATGTAATGATTATTTATTGAATGGCAGATTATTTAGATGATATAGACCTGAGCTATGAAACGTTCCTCATTATTTCTCTCTGTTATTGTATGTTTTAGTTTTGTCTTGGTTGGGTGCACCGATTGTAACGATGACACCTCAGCTTCAGTCGATGAATCTCCAGTTTCATTCGCTGAACCCTCAGCTTCAGTCAATGAACCCTCAGCTTCAATTGATGACCCCCCAGCTCCAATCGATGAACCTCCAGTTTCACCTCCTTCATTGGGTCTTTGTCGTGGTGCCAATAGTGCTTCGGAACGTAGCCTTTGGAATGCTGATTTATCGAATCAACACAACGAAAACCTACATCCTGTTGATGAAATTCCAACGCCACTCGATGTAGGTGGATCTACTTTATCGGGTATTTGTGACCGTGATGATCTTGATTCTGATTATATAGTTTGGGATGGAGATGTCACGATCAACAATTTGGAATCATTAGGAACATACACACTGATTAAAGGGGATATTGTTATAAGATATCAACAATCCATTGAACTAATTGATTTGCCCGAATTGCAAATCGTATGTGGAGAGATCGAGATATTAGGCAACGACAACCTTCAAAATTTTAATCTACCTCAATTAACAATGGTCAACCAAATATCTTTAGTCTACAACGAGACCTTGAAAGCGATCCATCTGCCACAATTACAATCCACGACTAGGGACCTCCGTATATACCGCAACGATCTTCTTGAAAGGCTCACCCTCTCAAAACTGCACACTGTTGGGCATGATTTGAAACTGAATGAAGCATCTATGATTCTTGAAACCATCGATCTTCCTCAGTTACAAACAATCGGTGGTTCGGTTTTCATTCAAAAAAATGTTGGTCTCACAAGCATCAACCTGCCACAACTACAATCCGTCGATCGTTGGGAGTTGAGTATAACTTTCAACGACAAACTTACATGCATTGATCTATCCAGATTACAAACCAGTCATATTTTCCAGATAGCATACAACGAGTTGCTTCAAAATCTCTACCTGTCAAAACTACACACTGTTGGGAGTGATTTTACACTATCTCATTCATCTGTGCTTCTTGAACGTATCGATCTGCCTCAATTACAAACCATCGGTGGTGGGGGTGGCATTGGCGGCCATGACGGTGCCACAAGCATCAATCTGCCACAGTTACAATCCGTTAGAAACTCGTTTGCCATAGGTGGAAACGACAAGCTTACATCTATTGACCTATCCAATTTACAAACCGTGGGGATCCATGACGAAACTTTGGAAGGGCTTCTTTTTATCTACCTCTCTAACGGTCCCATGACTATTACGCTTCCCCAATTGCAATCCATTGAGGGAACTCTGCAGCTTTTCTCTCTTCATAACACCACAGATATCCTCATGCCTCAATTACAAGAAATCGGAAAATGGATTGAGATTAAGGATAGCTCTAGCATCACGAATATTGCCTTGCCACAATTACAATCCGTTTGGGGAGCTTTTTATTTTGACGAAACCTTCAACCCTACCCAATGTGATCTTGGAAGTTACACCAACGACAAATGTCCGTAATTCAATGTTAGTGATTGCTTCGAGTGACGATACTGTTTAATCGAGTATCGGCTACAGGAATAATGATGCTTCTTTGTTCCTTGATACACTCCATCTCAACATCACCTGTATTGTCAGTGCAACATTTGAACATTGTAGACAAACTGCACGATATTCAAATGCATTGAGTAAATACTGATGACAATACGCAACACCCGCTAGAACTCTAATCTGTGATGGATCACTGTCATCGACACAGAGACAGACCTACAGATTCAAAATCACTAGAATTGCTTAGAATAAACCATCAAACGAATACTGATCTTTTTCTAAAGACAATCTCAAAAAATCTGTTATAGATCGCTTATGAAAATTATTGGTGGAAGTGCAGGTGGGCGACCATTAAAAACACCTTCTGGTGATGAAACACGTCCAACATCCAGCCTTGTCCGTGAATCTATGTTTAATATATTAGGATCGCCTTCAGAGACCACGACCGTCCTTGATCTGTTTGCAGGGACTGGAAGCCTTGGTTTTGAAGCCCTGTCACGTGGTGCTCAATATGCATGCTTTGTTGATAGCTCGCCCAAAGCCTTTTCATCCATACAACGCAATGCCATCACTTTGAATATGAACGATCAATGTGCCATATATAAAAGCACGATGTTTTCTGCCGTCCATACCCTCATGCAAGAGAATCGACAGTTTGATTGGATCTTTGCCGATCCTCCCTATCATAAAGCCATGGCTCAAAAAACACTGAAAACTCTATCCAAAACGACATTGTTAAAACCTGACGGGACATGCATCATCGAACATGATAAACGACAAGACATGCCTTCTGATCTCGCTTCATTGATCCAATATGATCAGCGAATCTATGGTGACACAGCCATTTCTTTTTATAAACATTCAAACCATGCCCTCAACTAAAAAACCACTAGCCATCTATCCTGGAACATTTGATCCCATAACCAATGGTCATATTGATATTGCATTACGCAGTCTCAATATTTTTGATCATCTCGTCATTGCCATCGTTAACAATCCCAACAAACAAGCCTTATTTTCTATTCAAGAACGCCTCGATCTACTTCAAAACTCATTTGCCGATGTCCATGACCGTATTTCATTTGATACCTTTGATGGATTGCTTGTTGATTTTTGTCGCACGAAAAACATTTCATGCATTGTACGTGGTCTGCGTGCTGTGGCTGATTTTGAATATGAATTTCAACTGGCGCATATGAATAAACGCATTGATCCTAAAATCGACACGATGTTTTTAATGACCGATGAGCGAAATTTCTATGTCAGCTCATCACTCATCAAAGAAGTCGCTGCACTCCATGGTGATGTTGAGGAATTTGTTCCTGATCATGTTAACCAAGCATTAGTTCGAAAATTTAAACCTTAATTTAACCTTAATTGAATCGGTCTCTATCATTATGAATCTCACACTATCTCACCGTCTTAGCCAAGTTAAACCTTCTCCTACCTTTGCCATTTTAGCCAAAGCCCGTGCCATGCGCGCTCAAGGATTGGATGTCACCTTATTCAATACAGGTGAACCCAACTTTGATACGCCAGCGTCTATTAAAGATGCGGCACGTCGTGGACTTGATGAAGGTGTGGCTGGCTATACACCAACCGGTGGTCTTGAACCGTTGCGTACTGCCATTGCCAATGAACTCAACAACGTTCACCAAACATCACTGGCATCAAGTCAAATTATTGTCAGCACAGGTGCCAAACATAGTTTGTCGCTCATTTTTTCGGCATTGCTCAATCGTGATGATGAAGTCATTGTCATCGCACCTTATTGGGTATCATACCCTGACATGATTCATCTTGCCGGTGGTACGCCAGTGATTGTTGATACACAACAAACCGATTTTATCCCGACACAAGAAGCACTCAGCAAAGCCATCACAAAAAAAACACGCGCCATCTTAATCAACACACCCTCCAACCCTACAGGTGTTGTCTATTCTAAACAAACCTTACAGATGATTGGAGACTTGGCTCAAGCACATGATCTGTTACTTATCGATGATAGTATTTATCGACATTTAATCTATGATGGCGTCACCTACCATTCGTTGGCATCGCTATCACCACAAATAGCTGAACGCACCATCATTGTCGATGGCATATCCAAAGCCTATGCTATGACCGGGTGGCGCATTGGCTATACCGCCGGCCCTCAAGCATTAATCGATGCGATGATGCTTATTCAAGGACAATCGACATCGAACGCGACTCACATTGCACAGATTGCCGCACTTGCCGCACTGACAGGATCACAAGAGCCTGTCGCAGAGATGCGTGATGCCTTTCGAGAACGTCGTGACATCATGTATAAATTGCTCCAAACCATTCCTGATGTAAAAACTATCTTACCTCAAGGTGCTTTTTATATGTTTGTTGATCTGACCGCCTATCTTAATAAAAAAACACCTGATGGCACCGTCATCAACAATGATGAAGATTTATGTTTATATTTGATTGATCACCATTTAATTGCCGCTGTCCCTGGTATAAGTTTTGGTGCATGTGGATTTATTCGACTTTCTTACACCATCACCACGCAACATATTCAACAAGGTATCGAGCGACTTAAAACCGCGTTACAGGAACTCAAATGACACAAGAAAACACACAAGGATTTGGTTGGATTGTTGATGACCAAAGCGAAGCAAAAAAACAAGCCGATGGTGCCCTTGGGTTTGCCAAAAATATTATTGAAGGCACAGCACAACCCTGTGTCATTGGAACATGCCCCACCTGTTCATTGCTCGATGAATCGATGGCTTGTATGGGTGTCATTGAACAACCCTTTGCATCCAATGCCGAACAATACCTCTTTGAAAAGCTCCCTAAATACCATGACTCACTCCCCGCACAATCACTCATTGCGGCATTAAAAGACAATTCTATCAAAGGCGATGGCGGTCGTGCATTACGTGAACAAGGATTTACCGAAAACAAACGTAATCAATACCGCCGACTCTATGGCAGTTTCTTTAGACGACGCAGTGTGACATCGGATCAATTATTAGAGCTTCTTTTCTGTGCAACCCCCATACAACCATCACATGCATTGGCCTTGTTGTTTTATTTTGATGCCATCACTGTCGATGGTCGTGCCCCCATGACCGATGCCGATGGTGAACATCTTGCCGATATCATGCAATACCCTGACACAAGAGATAAACGCACCGCATGCATCATCAATATCCATGACGATCAAGGATCCGTCCTTCAAGTGAAGCGATTATTACGCGGGCTTTATGCTGCATTTATCCAAGATGTCGAATGTCTTGTGATACCTGCGTTGCATGAATCATAAATACCGGATCAACAGATATTCGCGAGGCAATCACAGTCGTTAACTTTACTAACGTTCGCTGATGGGCACATAGATTTGATCTTTAAGCCCTGTATAAATTTGTGACGGCCGAAAAATACGATTGTTTTCAAATTGCTCATTCCAATGGGCTAACCAACCGGCCGTTCGAGCTATCGCAAAAATAGGCGTCATCAATGGTGCGGGAATACTCATTTTTTCATAAACAATACCACTGTAGAAATCGACATTCGGATAGATACCCTTATGCCCTAATCGTGATTCCAATTGTTCTTCTAATTCACAGGCAATATCATAGAGCGGCGTTGATCCAAACTGTTTAAACATCTCGACTGCAAGTCCTTGTAAAATACGTGCGCGTGGATCTTTGACTTGATAGACGCGATGGCCAAATCCAGGAATTTTATTTTTCTCTTTGATTTGTGTATCGACCCATGCTGAAACACCAGATTTTCCATTGGGAATTGTGCGAAGCATTTTAAGAACATCTTCATTAGCACCACCATGTAATGGACCGGCCAAAGTACCGATGGCTGCTGCGATTACCGCATAGGGATCGGCCAAGGTGGATCCGGTTACCCGTGCTGAAAATGTTGAGGCATTCATGCCATGCTCGGCATGTAAAATGAGACAAGCATCCATGATGCGTGCCATGCTCGGATCAGGAATTTTGCCAGAAAGCATGTAGAGAAGATTTGATGCATGATCTAAATCTTCTCTGGGACGCAGTGGCTCATCCGCATTGGAAATACGGTAATGTGCCGCCACAATGGTAGGTACCTTGGCAATGAGTCGCATAACAGCGCCCCATCTGTCGGTATCTTCTTGAAGCATCGAATGAGGATAATACATACCTACAGCCGCCACCGTGGCACATAATGCATCCATAGGATGTCCACCATCGGGCAATTGTTTGATCAATTCAATAATACGAAACTTGAGTGTTCGAAACTTTGCTTGGTCCTGATCAAAATCATCAAGCTCTAACGATGTCGGCAAGCGTCCCTTCAAGAGCAGCAAACAGACTTCATTAAAGCTCGAATGGGTCACTAAATCGTCAACGGAATAACCACGATAACTTAAAATTCCACGTGCACCATCAATCGAACAAATACTAGATTCTGTAGCAGGCACACCTGCAAGTCCTGGAATATATTCAACGGTCATAGTGTCTCTTCTTATTACACGAGGATTAACGCTGAAGATAGGAGTACATGGCAATGATGTCAAAGTACATTGAAAAATATTTCTCGTTAAGGCTTCCTGTTTTTAAACTGCTCCATTACACTTTCAACCCTCATGACAGACTCAACACCCAATGATCCCTCACAAAACATTCCTCCCATGGATTTTTCAACGCTTATTTTGTCTATTGCGTCATCGTGCATGGTGAGTTTAGGCATGATGCCCTCTGAAAACAACAATGAAGAACCTCCTGTAGATCTCCCTACTGCAAAACAATTCATTGATATTTTGGGTGTTTTGGAAGAAAAAACAAAAAACAATCTGAGCAAAGAAGAAACAACGCTTTTGGAAAAATTGCTCTATGATCTACGATTGACGTTTGTCGATCGTGAAGAAAAACCACAATCCCCGATTATCACGCCCGAAAGTACGATCATCACACCGTAGTATTGAGAGTCTATTGATGAGTTTAATCGAGTTAATCGAGCTCAACAAATTTAGCTAAAATCATTTTTACACCTTCACCACTAAAGCGAATCGTTAGTTTTTTGGTTTCACCATCACCTTCAGTGGCTAAGACAACACCATGTCCAAATGCACGATGGCTGACAATCGAACCTGTTGAGATAGCATCATTTGCTGATTTGAGATCGGCATCGGCATCAATGGTGGGGACATCGCCCTCATAGCCATCGTTGCTATAGTCCATCACCACGGTCGTACTGTCTTGAGGTTGTCTCTTGGAGGTTTTTTGTTGAGACACTTTGCGTGCATAGATTTTTTCAAAACAAGTCTCTGGTATTTCATCAAGAAAACATGATGGTGCAGCATAATCCATCCTATCCCAACGTCGACGACTTCGTGCATAAGATAAAATCAAACGATCACGTGCTCGTGTGATGGCGACATAGGCCAAGCGACGCTCTTCTTCAAGTGCAAGCTCAGGGTCGTCTTCATCGCCACGAATACTTGGAAACAATCCTTCTTCAAGCCCCGTTAAAAATATCACAGGATATTCTAATCCTTTTGCGGCATGAATCGTCATCAAGGTCACATATGGACCATCATCATTGTTTTGATGTTCATCCGTTGTGGTCAATGAAATGGATTCTTCAAAACACCACAAGGTATGTGTTTCTGCGCCTTGATGTCGTTCATCAAATTCAGCCGCCATGGCTACCAGTTGTTCTAAGTTTTCAAGCCTATCTTCTGATTCAGAGAAATCGGCTTCATTTAACATCTTGATATACCCTGTTTTTTCAATGATGATTTTAAAAATAGCTGCCATCGATGATTCATCTTCAATCAATGCTTTTAACCGCTCTATCAAGGATACAAATGTATCGATTTTTTTACTGGCCGCTGGTGTCACATATTCAATTTCCCCTTGCGCACATGCTTTTGCGGCATCAAATAACGACAGCCCCTGTTGCGCACTGTAGGTTTTGAGTCGCTCTAGGGTAATGGCACCAATACCTCGACGCGGTATATTGATAATACGTTCCAATGCAGAATCTGCTGTCGTATGCAACATCAATTTGACATAGGCACGAATGTCTTTGATTTCTTTGCGTGCAAAAAACGAAATACTCCCGATAATTTTATAAGGAATATTGCGCGACAATAACGCTTCTTCGAGTACACGAGATTGAGCGTGCGTTCGATACAGCACCGCAACATCCTGTATATTATGGGGAGCATACTGTCCCGCAATATTGTCTGCAATAAATTTAGCTTCAATACGTTCATTGTGACAGTCGCGTAACACAATGCCCGCACCATCTCGACGGTCTGTCCATAGGGTTTTGACATGCCTGTCTTTGTTATTATAAATAATGGCGTTCGCAGCCGATAAAATAACATCTGTAGAACGATAATTTTGTTCTAGATGAATGGCTGTCGCATCAGGGAAATCCTGTTCAAAGTCGAGAAGATTGCGTGGCTCTGCACCACGCCATGCATAGATAGATTGATCATCATCACCAACGACCGTAATATTATTGGTGCGTTCACAAAACAAACGTACCAATTCATATTGGACTAAATTGGTATCTTGAAATTCATCGACCAACACATGATCAAATAAATCAGATAACAAAGCCCTATCGATTTTAGCGAGGTCAAGAACACGCAATAACAAATCATTAAAGTCTAACAAATGCTCTTTTTTGAGACGTGACTGATAAAGTGTATAAACATCACCCACCACTTGATCCAACGGTGATTCATTGATGGATCGTGGATCAATGTTTTTATTTTTGGCTTGATCAATACGATATAAAATAGCCTTAGGCGTAATGCGTGATGAGACGTTCAATGATTTCAAAATATCTTTAATCAAACGCCGCTGATCATCGGTATCTATAATTGTAAAATCCCGTGGCAAATCAATTCTGTCAGCATAACGGCGAAGAAGACGTGCACAGACAGAATGAAACGTTCCAATCCATAACGTATTGGCACCTGTCCCTAACAGCGATCTGAGTCGCTCTTTCATCTCACCAGCGGCTTTGTTCGTAAATGTCACTGCTAAAATGCGAAACGGACGCACATGGCCTGTTTTGATTAACATCGCAATGCGCTGGACTAACACACGTGTTTTACCACTGCCTGCCCCCGCTAAAATAAGAAGCGGACCAGCACCATGTTCAACGGCCTTCTGCTGTTCAGGGTTCAGCGAAAGACGTGACATCATCAATTTACTTTAACATGCAGTATGAACGAACGGATTGCTTACGGGGCAGGTTTTGTTGTAAAGGAGACCACGAGATCTTCTTTAAGCGTTCCGCCATAAGGTTCACAGAGTGATTCTTTAACCGTAATGGAATAATTCGTTTCATATGAAAAACGTGACCCATTAGGATTTTCTTCAAACGCAATGAGTAAAATAGCTGGATTGCCATCTGGATTCACGGACACTTCCCAATCAGGCAATAACACACCATCAGACGGGGAATCTGTCGTCAACTCAACAAGTCCATCAGAGACACATGCAGGATCAACGGCTTGGTTAAATTGAAACAGTGCCTCCTCAAAGTCTGCTGAGACATTATCGAGACCATCGCGTGGTGTTGATCCGATTAATTCAAAAGCCTCAACTTTAAATGAGATAACGTCATGGGGTTCATCACATGCAGCAGACTCCGATGATGATTCGTCTTTTGCACATACTTTTTTTCCGTCTTTATCAACAATCGTATCATCAAACTCAATCGTGCAGGTTGAACCTGTTTTGAGCCCTTCGGGTCGCAACACAATGGCAGGACCTAATCCATCAAGACCAATCGAGCCTGCTGGAATTAACTGATTGCCTGAAGGATTCCAAAAACTGGCACTGCTGTTGGTAGGACGTGGTTCTTGACCCAGTGGTGACCATCCCGTACAAAGTCTCAACGGCATCACGTCACCATCACATACCACACGGACTACTGGATCCCCTGTTGGTACTGTGGGTGCACCAAGTCCTGTGCTTCCATGAATCCCTGTTGCAGGAGGCAACTCACCTCTGGTTTTAAAACAAAATTCATCGGCAGCACCATCCCCATTGGAATCAAGCACACCAACTGTATTGGATGTTCCAGGAATCGTACAAATCTCTGCGGCATAGGCACATGATTCTGTAACAGCGTCCACTTCCGCGGCTAATCGTTGTGTAATATCATCGGCACTTTCATCGGGGTTTGGGTTTAACGGAGGGACTCGTGTGCAAGCGGCTAACTCATCGGGTGTCATCCCTAAAGGAATTTCACTCAAGCTTCCATCATAACAACGAATCACTTCAAGGTTTGTCCCCTCAAGCAACTCACTCATAACAACACGAATTTTTTGTGCAGAGCTTGCAATAGCATTTGTCACAACACGATCATCGACAAATTGGGTATCGATATGTTCACAGAGATCCTCATAGTTACCATCGGAATCTTTTGTTGGATAAGGAATATCTGGATGGGAACCAAAGGCCATTTGCGATCGTTGTTTCTTTCCACGAGGTGTACAACTAACACGTTCTTCTACAAAAACCTGTTTAATCTCAGGTGCACCTTCTGGATCTAATATGGTGGTTGTACCCAAATCACTGCAATGAATAACACCCAGACTGAAAATAACCAGCAGGGAACACATAAGCGTTGTTCTTGTCGACATAGGCGAGGGTTGTACTAACAGCAAGCCGCCGATGTCAACCTCTCACAGCCACATGCCACCTAAATATATGAACAAATGACCCACTAGGGTTGTGGTGTGGTTACCTTGATTGCTTGTTTGTCTATCCACGCAATTTTCGTAGCACCAGCACTTAAGATCAAATCTTTAACACGAACAAACGTGCCATAGCGTGCGGCCAAATCGGCATCAACAAACACGGTTTTTTCATCAGTGCGTTGTGCTAAAATAGGACGTAGCTTTGCTGTAAGAGCCTGTATGGACACAATTTCAGACGATGACCCAATACGCAAATCCAGCTGATTATCGGCTTTGAGCCTCACCGTTATTTGTTCAGAAAATTTGGTAAAGACCTCTGTTTCGGTGTCAAGCTCAGGGGGGATTTCAATGGTAATTTGACGCGTCATAATAGGCATTGTGACCAAGAAAATAATCAACAAGACCAACACCACATCAACCAATGGCGTCACATTAATGTCACTACGAACACCACTACCGCCACCACTAACATTCATGCCCATCTGATCGATACTCCTCTATGAATCATCACTGTGATGATTGTCATTTTTTGAGCTCCTGCGTTGCTAAATCAATCGAAGAAATTCCCATACCATGAATTTGCATCACCAGCGGGTAGATTTCTCCGTATGATATTGTGGGAGGCGCTTTAACAGAGATGATGGAGCCAACGGCATCACCGCCTGTTTGCTCGGCCGTTTCTTTCATGGTTTTCCATGCAGATGTGATGGATTGCGCTAAAAGACCAGGATTATCGACACGCCATTCATTAGCCATATCAGGAACAGGAAGCAGTTGAGCTATTGGATCTTTGCCCAAATAAATCTGTCCTTTTTCATCAAGAACAATAATCGGTTGATTCTGATCGGCTTTACTGGAATGATTTTGTGTTTTGGGCAATGGAATCTCTTTACCACGACTCAACAAAGGCATAATCACCATAAAAATAATGAGCAACACCAAACAAACATCCACCAATGGTGTCACGTTAATTTCACTACGCACTGTGAAATCAACAGAAGAACGCGCTAAATGACGTTTTTTTCGGCGAGATCTCACTATTTTTTATTTTCCTTAGTCACCACAAAATCAACAAACTCTGATGACACATCGTTGACATCAATCACAGCCCCTTCAACTTCACCTGTGAAATAGTTGAACATCATCGCAGCAACAATAGCCACAAGAAGACCGACAGCAGTTGAAACCAACGCTTCTGCAATTCCAGGGCCAACGACAGCCATACCACCACCGTCTTTGAGCAATTGAAAGGCATTGATAATACCGATGACCGTTCCAAACAATCCAACAAATGGAGCAATGGTTGCAATGGTTCCTAATGCACCCAATCCTTTGCGAAGTTTATTGACTTCACGCTCTTTGACACGATCAAGTGCGCGAAATACATCATCAACAGGATCAGCACTTTGTGCCGCTTTGCTGTAGGCATGCAGTCCTGCTTCGAGAACAATCGCAATTGGACTATCATGATGCTTTTTAGAAACATCCATAGCACCAACAAGATCATCAGAGGCAAAACAACCCCCAAGCGTATTGATGTATGACAATGAGGCAACCTTGCCTTTGCGGTAGATAATCAAACGATCAACAATGACATAAAATGACCAAACAGACATACCTAACATAAAGATGGTATTTGCCTTCACAGGCCATCCCATCGAACTCCACATGTGAATCAGACTAAAATCTTCCATAATATATCCTTTACATACCCTTC
Organism: Myxococcales bacterium; assembly: GCA_014238595.1. Taxonomy (GTDB): domain Bacteria; phylum Myxococcota_A; class Polyangia; order Haliangiales; family J016; genus JABAAV01. The sequence continues at coordinate 12,598 of JABAAV010000024.1, forward strand.
ATTAAAAACGATTAACAAACGTGACCGATGTACACACAGGAACAGCGCGACCGTTCACTCGAAATGGTCTATATTTCCATTGTCTCATTGCTGTTTCCACAACAGCATCATACTTAGCATATCCAGATGATTTAATCATCGATAGAGTTTGAACTGTTCCACCTGCGGTCAAACACATTTTAACCACGGTAATCACTTTTGATCGATTTTGTTTGATCATCAATACTTTGACAGATTGCGGCAATCGCGGTTGTTTTCCTTGAATACGATGCTGTTCTAAAATAACCTGTGGAACAATTTTCCCTTGACCACCGATGACCCCTCCAACAACACCACCCACAACGCCGCCTTCAACACCTTCATCAACACCATCATCATCCGCTATATCTGACTCGGCAACCTCTTCAACTTCTTCGGGATTTTTGGGTTGAACTTCAGTTTCAACTTTAATTTTCTTTTTTTCTAAGGTCTTACGTTCTTTTTTGCCACCTGGTGGCGGTGGTGGGGGCAAACTCAACGCAAAAATAGCACTTGTATCAGGCAATGGTAATTTTTGAATGAACCAAAACTGACGAAGCATCAAGAAAGAACCTAACGCCACATGCAGTACAATCGATCCAACAATTAAAGACACCACCCACAATGGTTTTTTCTGTGTTCTATGTGCAACAAGATTATCAAACATAACTCAAAGGGTGTGTTTAAATGTTGGGTTGGCTTTCGTTGGTTTTGTTTTTGGGTGATTTTGTTACAGAATCGGGTTGCGTATTGGTCTCTGTTGATGAATCGGTGGTTATTGCTGCTTCTGCATCAGGCGTTGTTTCGGTTGATGGCTGAGCGTCATCCGATGATTCGATCCCTTGAAGGCGTTTTTTATAAAGCGTTTGCCAACGAGCGCGATGAACTAAGGCGGAACCTTGTTCGATCATCGATGCCCATGACGTATGATAGGCAAACGCACGTTGTTCATAAAGTGATTTGATTAAGCCTTCAAGCCCTTCGTTGTCAGGGTCTAATATCAGTGCCTCATTTAACGCATCCATACCATTGTCTGCAATATCGAGACGTAACGCTTCACGGATGGATTTGTCGGCGAGAAGTCGGCGATATTGAAGACTCCCGATGGCATAGAGGGCATTGACTTGTTCTGTACGCGCCGCGGCAGCTGTAGCAATATCATAGCGTTTATAATGACAACGAACCGCTTCATCAAATCGTCCCGCTTCTTCATTAATTCCAGCTAACGAAAGCCATGCTTCGGTGTTGTTGGGTTCCTTTTCTGTTACTGCAGCCCAATAAGCCACCGCACTGTCGTAATTTCCTTGACCGA
>JABAAV010000024.1:13934-17457 GCA_014238595.1 Myxococcales bacterium
TCCTTTTCTGTTACTGCAGCCCAATAAGCCACCGCACTGTCGTAATTTCCTTGACCGATGTAGGTATTAATTAAAAGTTTCGTGATGTCGTTATCCTCTGGATATTGAGCCAGATAATATTCAAAATGTTTTTCGGCAGCATTACCCCATGCCACATTGTCTTGGGAAAGATCACCAGGGGCAAACAATCGATGATAGGTCAGTCCCGCGTTGTAATGAAGCGATGCTAAATCCGGAGACATTTGTAACGCCTCTTCATAGAGTTTTGCGACTTCAACATCACGGTTACCCTCCAAGAAAAGTTCATGGGCATCGCGTGCTAAGCTCCGTGCAGAAAATGCATCACACCCGACAAGACACATCATCATGCTTAATATAAAAGCATGACGCCATGAATATAATGATCGTTGAACCTGGCAAGACTGCATCAGGGGTGTTTTAGCTCAAAAACTCATACGCGGCAACAGAGAGAGGTTAAATCTCCTTTAAAAGCACATCACCATTAACAAGATTGTGAATGACATGCTGATTGTCCATCACACATAAATGCCCTTGTTCATCCAAACCCTGTACTTTTCCACAAATCATGGCATGATCATCACGAACTTGGATGTTTTTCCCCTTCAGATGCGATCGTGCCATCCATGGATCGGATAGACAACTCGCCCCTTCTGTCAAAAACAGATCGAGCCAGCGTTGTAAGTGGGGCAACATAGCAGAAATAATCTCATCACATGACCATGATTGATCTGTCAAAAGACGCAGCGATGTCGCATGGCCAGAGAGCTCATCAGTCCATTGAGTCGTATTAAGGTTAAGACCAATGCCTACAATCACACTATCGATCACGCCGCCTTTAATCGATGTCTCTGTTAATATGCCTGCAAGCTTGTGATCATCAACCAAGACATCATTAGGCCATTTCAGTGTGGGATCAACACCTAAGGCATGCACGGTATCGAAAAGCCCAATACCACAAGCTAATGTGATCGGGGGTACTTTTGCAGGGGCAAGATTCGGTCGCAGTATAAACGACATGTAAAGATTTTCACCACGCGGTGAATGCCAGTGATGTCCAAGACGCCCACGTCCTTGTGTTTGTGTCTCTGCAACAACAACCGTGCCATGTGCAGCACCGTCTTTAGCAAGTGCACGCGCACAATCATTAGTCGATGAACAGCTGTCATAACGATGAAGCGCTATACCCAACCAATCAGACATCATGTCATTCGATAAAATCGAGTCCAATATCGGCTGCCGCAACCGAGTGGGTTAATGCTCCAATCGAAATAATATCGGCACCCGCTTGAGCATAACCTGCAACGGTATCTCGCGTTACACCACCAGAGACTTCAACCAAAACACCCGCATGATGTGCGCACTTGGCAGCTTTGGTGACATCATCGAAAGACATATTATCGAGCAACACAACATCGGCACCTGCATTGAGTGCTTCATCAAGTTGCTCTAACGTATCGACTTCAATCTCTATTTTCATCATATGCGGCGCACGCTTTCGTGCATGTGCAATGGCAGCCTCTACTGAACCACAAACAACACGATGATTGTCTTTAATTAAAATACCCGAACTCAAATTAGAACGATGATTATATCCACCACCGGCAAGGACTGCTGCTTTTTCTAAAGCACGATAAGCCGGTGTTGTTTTGCGTGTATCGGTAATATGTGCACCGGTGCCTGCAACCAAATCAACAAATGATTTTGTTGTTGTCGAAATTCCTGAAAGCCGTTGTACAAAGTTAAGCACGGTTCGCTCTACGGCTAAAATAGATTGTGCTGAGCCTTGCAGTGAAAACAAGGCATGACCGGTATCGACACAATCTCCATCACTCACATGCGCTGTAAAAACAATCGTAGGATCTACTTTTGATACAATGGTCGGACATAAAAACAAGCCAAACACAACCATAGAATGTCGTGCCATACCTTGCGCCACAATCGATCGATGATCATCGGGGCATGTGATCGATGTTGTTATATCGCCATAGGCTAAATCTTCATCAAGTGCCATCTCAATAAGACGCACCATAGCAGGTGTAATCACAGTAGAATTCATCGTGTATCTTTTCTTTACCATGCATGGATGGGCCATCGATAGAGATAGGCCATCACACGAAGTCGGATGTCAGGATTGATCACCACAGGGGTTCCAACTGCTTTCAACATAGGCATATCTGAATAACTATCCGTATAAAAAACACAGTCATCCAATGAGATCCCTTTTTCGATCGCGTAACGTTCTGCTAACACTGTTTTACCCACACCATAACAAAGTGTGTCTAGTGAGCCAGTAAATCGTCCATCTTCTACAGAAAGTCGCGTACATATCGAGGTATCTAGTTTCAACAAGGTTTGAAAGGGTTCGGCAACATATTGCGTTGAACTGGTTAACAGCACCAAAATATCGCCTTCTTTGCGATGCGTTTCAACAAATGTACGTCCTTGTGGCGACACCCATGGTTTGATATCGCGTGCAAACCATGCGTCTGCTTTCTCTCTCATGGACAGATCTGTCTCACCTTTTAAATCACCCACAAGTAATTCTGCCAACGCCTCTGCATCGAGCAAGGACAATTTATATTTAAAATGCCAAAAATATGCCTGATATAATTTTCGCTGCGATAGTTCGCCGCGTTCTCGTAAAAATTTCATCCAACTCATGCCACTATTAATTTGAAGTAATGTTCGATCCATATCGAAAAAAATAATACGAGTCATGATTCAACTACCTTTCCTTAGACCATCCTGATTAATATATTACTTACAACATGAACGATGATACTAGCAACAATTGTTCCCGTAGCAGAACGCAACCAACCCAATAACAACCCTGGAAAAAACGTTGCAAGTCTGCCAAAATTCCCTGAACCAAAATGCGCTACGGCAAATAATGCTGAAGATATCACAAGTGCTATTCCAATCCCTCCCTTTAAAAATCTTAAGCGTGGAGGCCATTGTTTTTCTAAACGACTCAATAAAAATCCACGAAAGAAAAATTCTTCGGGCAAGGCCACAATGAAAATTTGAACCAAAACGATTTCAAATCCTTCCCACCATGACTCAAACGGCATTGAAATAGACCGCGCACAAAATCCAGGGACTATCATAGTGGACAGATAATCACTGACACAAAACAGGTACCGCCCCAAGAAAAACGTAGGAATTAACAACAAGGCCACAGTGACTCCAAAATCAAAACCCCGTGTGGATAGCGCCAACGTCTTGTATAGATCCTGTTTTTCTCGTGGTGTCTGTGAAAAACTGACAGGAATCGCCAACCAAATAAGCGCGTAAATAGCACCAATATTTGCAGCTATTAATATGCTAACTGAAGTAAGCTGTCCTGCGATGAGCCCCAAAAGACCGACACAAACACAGGCAAACAATGAATGGCGTAGGTGATCCATAACAGTCCCTTTTGGGTTGCATCATACAATAGATAGAGATTATCAATGGCACAAGTTTATTGTATAAAAGGACTCCATCATGAACAAACATAAAA
>JABAAV010000025.1:0-5712 GCA_014238595.1 Myxococcales bacterium
CATCTATTTTGGTCGTCCGATGATTTTTGAGGGCAACCATGATGATTATGATGAAATCATTTCGGAATTTACAGATCAAGTCAAAGCAAACATAGAAAATATGCTTCATCAAGGATTACAAGAGCGAACTCATGTCTTCTGGTAACCCGACAATTCTTATTACAGGTATTTTAGGTCGACTAGGACAACTCTTAGCTCGGCATCTTCATGAACACAGCAATGCACAAATTATTGGTCTTGATGATCAGCCATTCATTAACCGTCCTAAAGACATCATCTATTATCAAAGCCATCTTCAGTCACAAAAAGCACGTAATATTTTTCGTAATCATAACATTTCTGCTTTAATTCATATGGGGATCATTCACTCACCTCATATTGAAGCCGAAGAACATTATGAGTACAACATTGAAGGGACCCGAAGCTTACTTGACTATTGTTCAAGCTATGATGTCCCGAAAATCATTGTATTATCTTCTGCCAATGTCTATGGACCCCGTCCAGAAAACCCACAGTTTTTAACAGAAGACTCCCCATTGCTCGGAGCACAAGAAATGCCCGACATGCGTGATCTGGTAGAGTTTGATCACATGATGTCTTCGTTTTTTTGGAAAAGCCGTGACACTGAGACGGTCATTTTACGCCCTGTTAATATTTTAGGACGCGTCCACAATGCAGCATCCAATTATTTACGCTTAAATCCCATACCGACATTGTTAGGGTTTGACCCGATGATCCAAGTCATCCATGAGCTGGATGTTATCAATGCCATTATTAGTGCATTGCGAACAGGTGTACGAGGTATTTATAATATTGTAGGGTCAGGGGAGCTCCCCGTATCGGCCATCATTGATGAACTCGATGTCCAGAGCATTAATATTCCTCATGGCATTGCTCGAAACACCCTAAATCTACTGTGGGCATTAAAATTAACCTCTTTTCCACCCCCTGAATTAGATTTTCTTCGTTATGTTTGTATGGTTGATGGTAGTCGTGCCAACAACGAGCTTGATTTTTCTCCTCAAAAGACATTGAAAGAGACCATTCATTCGGTTCATACCATTTAAATATATGGTATGTCCTAGGACAGCCCATGTCCATGATTCAAAAAATCTTCGGTAGTAAAAATGATCGCGAGCTAAAAAAGCTTCATCCCATCATCGTACAGATTGCCTCATTGGAATCTGCTATGAAAGAAAAAACCGATGACCAACTGCGTGCAATGACTGCGACATTCAAAACACGCCTTGACAATGGTGCCTCTGAAGATGACCTTCTTCCCGAAGTTTTTGCCACAGCACGTGAAGCGAGTGTTCGTGTGCTTGGTATGCGCCATTTTGATATGCAACTTGTCGGAGGCATTGTCCTACATCAAGGCAAAATTGCAGAAATGCGTACTGGTGAAGGAAAAACGCTTAGTGCCACCTTGCCAGCCTATCTCAATGCATTATCAGGGAAAGGTGTTCATGTTGTTACCGTCAATGACTACCTTGCCACACGTGATGCCGAATGGATGGGTAAACTTTATAATTTTTTAGGACTATCAGTTGGCATCGTTGTTCACGCAGGAGACAACAACGACAAACATAAAAGTTACCTTGCTGATATCACTTATGGACAAAACAATGAATTTGGATTTGATTATCTACGCGATAACATGAAAATGTCTCCAGGAGACATGGCACAACGTCCATTGCATTATGCCATTGTCGATGAAGTCGACAGTATTCTCATTGATGAAGCCCGTACCCCATTGATTATTTCGGGACAATCTGAAGAATCAGCCGATCTTTACCAACAGATCAATAGAATCATCCCTCGGCTTAAAAATGAAGTTGATTACACCATCGATGAAAAAGCACATTCTTCTATGCTCACCGATCAAGGCGTGACGCGTATCGAAAAACTATTGGATTTACAAAACCTTTATGATGCTGAAAACATTTTATATGTCCATCATGTCAGTCAATCGCTGCGTGCACACACGTTATACAAACGTGATATCAACTATCTGATCGATGATGGGAAAATCGTTATCATTGATGAGTTTACAGGGCGAAAAATGCCAGGTCGCCGTTGGTCAGACGGACTTCATCAAGCAATTGAAGCCAAAGAAAATGTCACCATTGCGGCTGAAAATCAAACTTTGGCATCGGTAACCTTTCAAAATTATTTTCGCATGTATGACAAACTATCAGGCATGACAGGAACAGCAGATACCGAAGCTACAGAATTTCATCAAATCTACAAACTTGATGTCATCGTTGTCCCCACAAATAAACCGATGGTACGTCAAGATAACCCTGATCTTATCTACAAAAATGAATCGAGCAAATTCAAAGCAGTGGCTCAAGAAATCATAGACTGCAACAAACAAGGACAACCTGTCTTAGTTGGAACAGTATCTGTCGAAAAATCAGAAGTCATTTCGCACATCCTTCGACAACATAAAATAGAACATCATGTGCTCAACGCCAAACATCACGAAAATGAAGCGGGGATTGTTGCACAAGCAGGACGTAAACATGCGGTTACCATTTCAACAAACATGGCAGGACGTGGAACGGATATTGTCTTGGGCGGAAATCCTGAAATCATGGCTGATACAGAATTGCTGGAACAAACAACTCCTCAAAAATCTCGAAATGAACTTCTCAAAAATTTTCAAGAACAATGTGACAAAGAACGCAAAGAAGTCCTTGAAACGGGTGGACTCCATATTATTGGTACTGAACGACATGAGTCCAGACGGATTGACAACCAATTACGTGGTCGTTCCGGACGACAAGGTGATGCTGGTTCTTCACGTTTTTATTTATCCTTAGACGATGATCTTCTTCGTATTTTTGGCGCAGAAAGAATTACAGGTCTTATGCATAAACTCGGTATGGAAGAAGATATTCCTATTGAACATAAATGGGTAACACAGGCCATTGAACGTGCACAAAAGAAGGTAGAAGGAAGCCATTTTGATACGCGTAAAAATCTTCTTGAATATGATGATGTGATGAATCAACAACGGAAAACATTGTATTTGTTACGACACAATATTTTGCTCGGGAAATATCACAATGAAGAAGAACAAGCTGTGAACAACACCGGTTCCGATGAAGAGACAAACAACAATACAGATGAACCGATACAATCGATCGATTGGTCTCATGACACGTTAGTCCAAGAAATCACCGAACCTGTGACTGCAATGGTACAGGCCATTAATTCTGATCAAAATATCCCTGACGAATTTGTTCCTTCGGAGATTTTGCGCCATGAACTTTGGAAACAAACAGGCGCATGGGTCAACACAGAATCTGTGTGTACCGATCCAAACACTCAAATCAAACCTCTTATTTCAACCATTGCTGATTCGATGCAACAACAACACGAACGACTTTGTGATTTATCAGAAGGCATCATCGAAAAATTAATCGATGCATATTGCTCACCCAATACACCCAGTGATTATTGGGACTTAGAAGCCTTTGAAAAAGAATTACAAGAACTCTTCAACACAACCATTTCGTTCGACAAAGATCTTGATGATGTCCAAGAGTTAGCCACGCAAGCATGGAATCAAATTGAAACACGCATTCAGGAACGCAAAGAAGAACTTGGTCGCCCTTTTTTATTGTATTTTTTAAGGCATTTTTCGTTGTCACAAATTGATGCACAATGGATAGGACATCTGCGCAACATGGAAACATTACGCCAAGGCATTGGTCTTCGTGGTTACGGACAAAAAGATCCTAAAAAAGAATATAAAAAAGAAGGTTTTAATTTCTTTGGAACAATGATGACTCAAATTGAAACCAATCTTGCACATAATCTTTTTCATGTACAACGCCAACCAGATCAACAAACATCCAATGATATTCCTGAAATGAAACAAAAAGAACAACGTATTACAGAAACGCATTCAGGAACAAAAACAACCACGAAGACACAAGACAAAAAACCCATACGAAGAGATCAACCAAAACTGGGCCGTAATGAACCATGTCATTGTGGTAGTGGTATCAAATTTAAAAAATGTCACGGTAAAACTGTCTAAAGAGATAATGCTATGATCATCGGAATCCCTCAAGAGTTGAAACCATTTGAAGGTCGTGTCGCCATTGTCCCTGCAGGGGCGAAAACACTGATTGATCATGGACATACTGTCCTCATTGAAAAAAATGCAGGTCTTGAAAGCAATCTTCCCGATGCTGCCTATTCGGAATCAGGTGCAATCATTGTTGAAACTGCACAAGAGGTCTGGAACAAAGCAGATATGATCGTCAAGGTTAAAGAACCTACTGCATCCGAATTTGATCTCATGAAATCGGGGCAAATTTTGTTTGCCTATCTCCACTTAGCAGCGGCACATGAGCTTGCTAAAGAATTGATGATGCGACAAGTGACAGGCATCGGCTATGAAACGGTTCAATCTTCACTTGGAGGATTACCGTTGTTAACACCGATGAGTCGGATTGCCGGACGTATGTCCGTACAAGTAGGTGCTTCTTACTTAGAAAAAGAACGTGGTGGAAAAGGCGTGTTATTAGGTGGTGTTCCAGGGGTGCGTCGTGGACGAGTCACCATTGTCGGCGGTGGTGTTGTTGGTTCTAATGCTGCACGCGTCGCCATTGGATTAGGGGCCGAAGTGACTGTCTTAGACACAAACGAAAAAACACTCGCTTATCTTGATGATATTTATCAGGGAAGCATTCACACACTGTATTCCGATCCGCACACATTGCAACAAGCCGTTGCACGTGCCGATTTGGTCGTTGGTGCAGTCCTTATTACAGGAGCCAGAGCACCTCGATTAGTGACTAAGGCCATGATAGAAACCATGGAATCTGGTTCAGTGATTGTTGATGTCGCCGTTGATCAAGGCGGATGTGTTGAAACATGTCGACCAACTTCTCATGATAATCCAACCTACACGATTCATGATGTCACACATTATTGTGTCACCAATATGCCAGGTGCCGTAGCATACACATCAACCTGTGCATTAACCAATGTCACCACGTCGTATATTGTTGCAATTGCCAATCAGGGAATTGATTCATTAATTGAACAAAAGCATCAACTCACTTCAGGAATCAATACATATCAAGGACAATGTACACATCAAGCCGTTGCTACAGCACTTGGGGTAGAGTACACATCGCTACATTAAATGATTGATTCGATAAGCTTTGAATGTGTGTTTGTAGATTTATTACTGCGTGAAATTCAATCCATAGATGTCTGTTTGAGAAAAAATTCCATGGAACACATCCATGGATAACATGATCAGATCTGAACGTATTGTGACAAGTGACAAAAATGACATCTGCATCGAAATTCAAAGAACAATTGATATCAAAAGCTATCATCTTTGCACAATCGTACAATTAAACCAAAATACACCGTGTTGTTGTTGTTTGGCCTGTTCTCTATAAAGCTAATTAAATGTCATGAAAGTAGTTAATGCATGAAGAAACTTGTCATATTTAATTGAAACACGGTATGCTTCCATACAAGTATGTCTCAACCGAATAATTTATTTGATGAAGATACACCCAAATCTGGCATTCATGGAGATACAAATATACGGGATCTCTTACCGCAGGATCCATCACATCAAGACTCTGTCGTTCAAGATCCATTTCAACAGGACTCAGGTGTTCAAGATCCGTCTGTAGTTCGAGACTCTGTCCTTAAAGATCCGTTTCAACAAGG
>JABAAV010000025.1:7022-9383 GCA_014238595.1 Myxococcales bacterium
ATCAGAAATAATAGAGTTAAAAGAACTTTGTAAAACAGCAGGATTGCATTTACTCGATATTATTGAACAAACACGTCACAACCCTGATCCTAAATTTTTGATTGGCAAAGGCAAACTTCAAACAGTTCTTCTTCGTGCAATGCAGCTTGATGTTGATATGGTTGTTTTTAGTCAAAATTTATCGCCCAGTCAAACACGTGCCATATCAAGTGCAACAGATCTAAAAATCATTGATCGCACAATGCTGATTTTAGATATTTTTTCTCAACATGCAAAAACACAACATGGAAAATTACAAGTTGAGTTGGCGCAACTACACTATTTGTTACCTCATTTGAATGAAAAAAACACAATGATGTCGCGGCTTGCCGGTGGTATTGGAGGAAGAGGTCCAGGAGAAACCAAACTAGAAATAAATCGCCGTCATATTAATCAAAAAATATCAACACTGAAACGGCGAATTTCTCAAGCACAAAAAACACGACAACTTCATCAACAAGGAAGAACAACATCCACAGTTTCTCTCATTGGTTATACGAATGCAGGTAAATCAACCCTATTTAATCAACTGACTCATGCTGATGTCCTTGTTGCAAACAAATTATTTGCAACATTAACACCAACAAATCGTCGACTTCGTTTTAGCAAAGAATGTGAAGTAGTTTTAACTGATACTGTCGGTTTTATTCGAAACATGCCTCAAAGTCTTTTGGATGCATTTCGGGCTACATTTGAAGAAATATCAGAAGCTTCTCTATTGCTTCATGTTGTCGATGCTAGTGCAACAAATTATGTCAATCACATTGATCAAGTACGGCGTATCTTAAAAGAGTTTGATCTGGCTGAAAAAGATTCGATTATTTTGTTTAACAAAACTGAATTGCTTTCCCCAAAAGAAGTAGCGCTCAGGCTTGATGCGTATCAAGGTATAGCCATTTCAGCACTCAATCCTTCCACGTTGTCTCCTGTGCTTGAACACATCAAAAATCACTTGTTGAAAACTTAAGTTCATACTCAAGCCATAGACGTTGCAGCCTCGACATGTTATGAAAACATCTCGTAAAGCAATTTATATTGGTTAACAACAACTATGTTTGATATTTTAAGCAAAGGTTTTCAGAATGCGAGACAGCGACTTTCTGGTGTTACAAGACTCTCAGAACATGTCATTGATACTGTTATTGCGGACATTCGACTTAGTCTGTTAGAAGCGGATGTCGATTTTTATGTTGTCAAACAATTTTTAAAAGACATTCGTGAAGATGCACTCAATAAAGAAGTTGCTTTTTCTGCAAAAAGTAAAACATTAGGTGCTTCACGTATTAAACCTGAACAAGCTTTTATAAAAATCTGCGAAGATCGACTCGTAGCAATGATGGGGCCTGTTGATACTGAAATAACATGGCGAAAAAGTGGTCCTACAGGGTTTATGTTGGCTGGACTTCAAGGTTCTGGAAAAACAACAAGTGCAGGAAAACTCGCAAACTTTATTAAAAAAAACCATAATAAAAATCCATTGCTTGTTGCTGCTGATATCTATCGACCTGCGGCAAAAGATCAACTCCAAACGTTAGGAGAACGTATTGATGTTCCCGTTTTTACGTTACAAAACAAATCTGCATTAGCTATTTGTAGCCAAGCAGTCAAACATGCAGAACGCAACGGCTTTGATGCCATCATTTTTGACACAGCAGGAAGGCTCTCCATTGACAATGAGTTAATGCAAGAACTTGCAGACATTAAAACTAAAACAAAGCCTGCAAATATTTTTCTTGTTGTTGATTCAATGACAGGACAGGATGCGTCAAAAACAGCTCAAGCTTTTAATGAACGATTGAATATCGATGGACTCATCCTCACAAAAACTGATGGTGATGCACGTGGTGGTGCTGCGCTTTCCATTAAAGCTACAACGGGAAAACCAATTAAGTTTCTTGGTATCGGAGAATCATTAGATAAACTAGAAGTATTTCGTCCAGAAGGATTGGCTTCTCGAATCCTAGGTATGGGTGATATCGTTGGTATCGTTAAGGATTTCGAAGATGTGGTTGATGCAGAGCATGCAGAAAAAGCCGAAAAAGATGCCATGCGGATGCTCAAAGGAAATTTCACTATGGAAGATTTCTTAGGGCAAATTCTGATGATTCAAAAAATGGGTTCTCTCAAAGGACTCATGGAAAAAATTCCATTTCTTCCGGGAGGAATTCCTAAAGATACTAATATTGATGATAATGAACTTGTCAAAATACAAGCCATTATCCATTCGATGACAAAAAAAGAACGCCTCTTTCCTGATTTACTCATCACGGTTCCTTGGAATAAAATTTCATCAAAACAACAACGTAAATCTGCACATTATCA
>JABAAV010000025.1:9444-17433 GCA_014238595.1 Myxococcales bacterium
TTGATTCAAAAATTTGGAATGATGCGTCAAATGATGTCCAATCTTGGCTCTAATTCAGGGATGCTAAGCAAACTATCTGGAATGAAAAACAATAAAAATGCAGATCCTGCATCTTTATTGGATCCTTCAATGATGAATTTTTCAGCACAAAATCCATCGATGCTAGCTTCTCCAACAACAAGCACTGCAGCCTTAGATAAAAAACAACGTGCCAAATCAAAAGCAAAACGAAAAACATCTAAATTGGCGCGCAAAAAAAGCAGAAAAAAACGATAACTATTTACGAAAAAATAATATAGAAAATTCCTGCCAGTGCGAACATAATTAAAAAGACAAGAATCACTGAAATCATTGATGATGTTTCTGTTGTGACTTGATTCATAGGTTGTCCTGAAACAGATATTGAAGGATCCTTGTGATGATCATAAGCAGATATTGATTGTGATAATTTCGTATCTGACGAATGGTTCGCTTCCATGTTTATCTTATTTAATTGATTGAGATAATCTTTCACAGGCTCACACAGGCGAAACGAACATTGCCCTGCAGCAATAATGGCTCCATGCACAATAGAGATAAAACGATTTTCAGGTAACGGTTCATTATTGACTGTTGTTCCATTTTTAGAGAATAAATCAGCGATTTCAATATATTGTTCTTCAATACGAATTTCAAAATGACGGCGTGAAATATCATTGTCCAACAAAAGAACATCGGCTTGTTCATCGCGTCCAAATACATAACGAAGGTTGTTGAGTTTATATTTTTTCCCTTGTGCAACTCCTTGTATCCCTAATAAATAAGGCCTTGAATCACTTTGATTTGATTTTTGAAGCAACTCACAAACTAAACGATGTGCAATCTCTTTAGTGTGTAATGTTTCATCAACATGATCCGAATTAACCAACGTATATGTAATCGTAAAATGTTCTCCTACAGTAATCACACAAGACTTAGGAAGTAGGTAAACTTGATGTGCAACCAAAGGCTCTGAATCAAGCCATGTTCCTGTTGAACTGTTCTGATCAATCAAATAAAATGAATTGTCTCTACAAACAATTTTACAATGTATCGGAGATACCGAAGCATGAGGTAATCTCACATCGGCAGAGTCATCACAACCCAATACTGCATGCTGTAACGACAGCGTAATGACATGTAACTCACCATCATCTTGTTTGATCTCAAGCTGATATGACTGCATTGTATTATCTATGTATCACAAAACAATCACAATTAACGATATTCAAAAAATGTTTTCATACTGATCGTTCCATCAGAATCAATCATTGATGTCACACTTCCATGTAAATCTGTACGGTAAATGGTGGTTCCAACACGAGTCCATCGTTCCAAAACTGCTTGGTTTGGAAATCCAAAACGATTTGCCAATCCACAGGAAATGACAGCAAATTGTGGTTTTAACCATGAAACAAATTTCGAAGTCGATGATGTTTTGCTGCCATGATGTGGCACTTTAACAATATCAACATCTAACGTACGATGATGCTGAAACAGCAGTTCTTCCCCTTCTTCTTCAATATCACCTGTAAATAAAATATGCTTTCCAGCATAGGTAACATCGACAACTAAAGAATTGTCATTGATCGATGATACAGGATCGCAAGCTGCATAATTTTTTTCATAAACAGGTGCTAACGCTTTAATAACAACATTATCCATTTCATAACTATCGTTTAGTGTAGGAAAAATGATCGTTGTTCCTTGTTTTTTCATCATTTGGATCAATGCATTAAATTCATAAGACCATCTACTGTCAGTACAAGGTGCGGCAACCCATAGTTTATTAATTGTCGCATAACGCGCAACAGCTCTAAGACCTCGAAAATGATCGGGGTGCGGATGTGACACTACGACTAAATCAATATTTTGAATATGTCGATATTTTAAATAAGCAACCACAGCACGAATACCAGGAGTTTCGGCGTAGCGATCTTTCTCTTGTTTAGATCGCCCTCGATCAACCACAAAAGGTAACCCTCCTGAATCAATAAGCCATGTTGTTCCATGCGGCAACTCAAGTACTGTCGCATCACCATGACCAACATCTAAAAAAGTGACTCGCAGATTAGCTTCAGGATCCACATGACGTTTATTAATTTCAACACCAAAACATATCAGAGAAAAAACAATCGTTATAATGACACCTGTTTTTATATACAATCGATTTATTTTTATCGAAAAGAAAACCCCTAATATACCTAACAAAAAAACAAAAGCTTCCCAAAATGTTATTGGAGCGAAATCCCATGACCATTCTAACGTCGTTATCCATGAGGCTATCGTATTCATCACAGAAACAGAGAACCCTGAAACGTCCAGTAAAAGACCACCAAAATGTGGTTCCACAAACATAAACAATGTTCCCAGCAAACCTAATGGCAGTGCTATAAATTCCACCAAAGGAATAACAAGTGGATTGGCCAGAACACCACCTAATTGTATTGTTCCAAATAACATCGCAGAGATTGGCATCAATGCCAGCGTAATCCATGCTGAAGCAATGATCAGAACAACCATTCTTTGTTTAATTCGTTTAAACATACGATGCTGTTGAGCATCATTGAAATTGCTTTTATGATGCTGAGAAGGAATACAAATTAATGTGATAACCGCCGCAAATGAAAACAAAAATGAACCTTCAAATAACGTTTGTGTTGAACATAATAAAATTAACAATGCTGCAAAAGACAATGAACAACTAAGCCGTGAACGGCGTTGCATCCATAATCCCATAAGCATCACTAATACAATAATCAAAGCACGAATCGTTGATACACGTGCTCCTGTAATTAAAGTATATAAAACAGCGGTACTTCCACAAATGATACAAGCAACATGATTCGGTTCGATGCGTAACGACAACCAATCCACAAAACTCCACAATTTTCTCGTCACAAAAAAAACAAACAATGCCGTACTGGCTAAATGAAGTCCGCTCACTGCAACAACATGTCCAATGCCTGATTGATATAATATGTCTTTGGTAGATCCTTTTAACGAACTTCTATCTCCAAAGGTCATTGATCTCAAAATACCAGAACGATCATTGTCTCCCAATTGTTGAACCATTGTGTTTGATAATTGTCGTTGTAACCACATCGGAAATCGCCACATTGAAAATGAAGTGTTGTATTTTTCTATGCTCATAGATGTCATCACGACATATAATCCTTGCTTAGCGAGACGTTCTGCTTCAGAAATTCTTCCTGGAATCAAGTACCCCCGTGGTGTCATGACACGTCCATAAACAATGACATAATCACCTGGAAGAAAATCAAATGATTGTGATGAGTCATAATAATATCGAACTCGGATGACTAATTCATTTTCTAAACTGACAGAAAAAACAACGTGATATGAACGATATTCAAACGGTCCGGTGATAACGCCTTCAATTTTATCAATAGCTCGATCATTAATAGAGATGGCACCAAAATCAGAAGGTCGATTGTTCCTGTGTTGTAACGACACACAAATACCTAACGATAAACAGAGGCCATAAATTTTCCATCTTGTTTTTAATGGAAATGAAAATATCCCAATTGTAATCAGGACACACAATAAGCTTACCCCAAGGGCATATTTGAGTTCTATGCCATCAGCAATCCCAATACCTACAACAAAGAACAATACAACCATGGGTAATTGATGGCGTTTCATCACCCCCTGTTATCGAAACACAATAAAGCAAAGTTGCTTATCGTGTCACAACAATCTTGTTTTCAGAATGCTTCAATTAAGGACTTGAGCCATACTGCTTCAAAGTAAATGAATCGAGATCATATTCTTCCAATGAAGGTGCAACCTCTTTAGGTTCTGTGCCTTCAATAAAAACTTCTGAACGGGTATCAGCATCAGGCATTGAAGGTGCAGCCAAAAGACCCGTTCGATTATCAATACGAACCGTAATAATATTATCAGGTCTGTGAAAGAACTCACCTTTGAGTCGTTCTTTGATCGATTTAGCAAATTCGACAAATATGGGTGCTGCTGTTCGTGATCCGTGTTCACCTCGACCTAATCCATAAGGAAAGTCAAACCCTACCCAAACCCCAACAACTAAATCAGGCATCATTCCAATAAACCATGCATCACGTGCATCGTTTGATGTCCCTGTTTTTCCAACAACATCTATTTTCAATGCACGTGCTCGACCACCAGTGCCCTCAGTCACGACACTGCGTAACATATCGATCATGACATATGCAGCATCTTCAGCAATAACTTGTTCACCAACATATTCTTGATTCTGTTCCACATTTAATAAATCCAATTCAATATCAGAATCTATAATCATCTTAGGTTCTGCAAACTTTCCACCTGAAGCAAACGTACAAAACGCATTAACCAATTCTATTGGTGTCACTTCGCCTGAGCCTAATGCCAATGATAATTCTAAAGGCAATTCTGATTGAATACCCATCTTATGTGCAATATCAACAACCGAACGAGGTTTAACTTGATTCATAATACGAATGGCAACGGTGTTAATTGATCGAGCAAGTGCCTGTCGTAATCGTACTCGTCCTTCAAATTTTCCTTTGATATAGTTTTTAGGCTTCCAAAATTCATAAATTTCTGGCGCATCATTGATGACAGTGGCTGCCGTAAATTTATGACTTTCAATTGCAGCGGTATATACAAAAGGCTTAAACGCAGAGCCGGGTTGTCTTTTTGCTCTCAATGCACGGTTAAAATCTGCCACGCGTGATTTATATCCACCCACTAACGCCAATACATGTCGTGTTTTAGGATCTAAGACAACCATCGCACCTTCAGGGCCTGGTGCCATACGAAAACCCTGTTCTGAAAATCGAGGCAAGGCTTTTGATTTCAATGTAGGAACAACTTTGACAACATCCCCTATGGCAAAACGCTGTGAGGCTGTTTTCTCTTCAGGATTAAACCGGTGTTCTACAATACCTTCAATCAACGCCGATCCTTGATCAATACCCCAATCAACAACAAGCTCTCCAGGCGCAGATCCATTGGCATCATGAACCGCGGTTACTACCGCTTCATAGATAGGTCCTTTGGGTGGTTTTTCAGATTCAAACGCCTTCTTTAACAATCGAATCTCACGATCAATTTTATTTTCTTTGACCGAACGAACAACACGACCATAAGATTGTCGTATATCAAGATCTAACAATCCTTTCCGTAACGCTTCAGTGGCTTTTTGTTGAAATTCTAAATCAACAGTAGCCACAACTGTTTTTCCTAAATTAAAAAGTTTTTCTTTGCCATATCGCTCCGTAAGATACTGACGCATAATATCAACCCATTCGGGAGCTTGCTTTAATGCAGGAAACGGTTCAGCGATAGTTTCTATAGGAGATTCAATCCAATGCTGTGCTTCTTTTTGAGACAAATGATTATTAACAACCATTTGTCTCAACACATAATTTTGACGATTCTTGATACGTTTTTGATTTGCTTTTTTCTTGGGACTAAGACGTTCCGGTGCCTTGGGCAAACTAGCAAGTGTTGCTATTTCTCCATAATTTAAATCAGCAACTTCTTTCCCAAAATAAAACCGTGAAGCTTCAACGATTCCATACCGACCATGTCCAAGATAAATCTGATTCAAATATAACGTCAGAATTTCCTGTTTGCTTAATGATGATTCCAGTCGGCGAGCTAAAATAATCTCTTGAAATTTTCGTTTAAAAATTCGTTCTCGTGTTAACAAGAAAGTTTTCACAACCTGTTGAGTAATGGTTGATGCACCTTGTTTTTTCTTGCCCTTAGAAATGTTGACCCAAAGTGCACGGAGCATACCAATGTAATCTAATCCTTTATGACGAAAGAAATTATTGTCCTCAGCATCAACAAAAGCATGTATCAATGGTTGAGGAATATCTTCATAGACAATAAAGCTGCGTCTCTCTTTAAAAATCTCACCAATAACATCACCCTTTTGTGTCATTAAACGAGACACTTGATTAGGATTATATTCTAACAATGAATTAATCTGTGGCAAATTAGGATCTGAACCGTAATGCCAAACCACGCCCCCAATAGCAACACACCCCAAAACAAAGCAAACTAAACCTATTTTAAATAATAAACGAAACGTTCGTCTCATCTTCGTTTTAATTTTCTTTTGATTTGAATTGGTGCTCATTAGGTTATGATTTTGATGTAAATTTATCTCTTACAATATATTCCGCACCACGGATATCTTGAGCAATCCATCGGGCACACAATGTACGATTTTCTAGCACACTAATATCACCTTTTGTGCCTAAAATCTTTCGTCTGCTTGTAGCAACTTCATACACCGATAAAGCTACTGAAACAGACAAATTAAAGCTTTCAGTGAATCCATACATCGGGATAGTAAAGGTTTCATCACAAAGAGCGACTTCTTTGTCAGAAAGCCCTGTATGCTCATTGCCGAAAATCAAAGCTACAGGCTCTGATAAATCGATTTGTTGAATCGTCGTTTCTGCTGAAGGCATCGCTGCCCATAACCGCATACCTTGATCGTGCAATCGATTAGCAACTTGAGAAAAATCGTTATAGCGATGCATTGACATCCATTTTTCACATCCAATGGTTACCGCAGAAGACATACGGAATCGTTTCGTGCTTTCTACAACATGGATTTGATTGATCCCATGAGCTTCTAAAGAACGAAGCACAGCCGCACCATTGTGTGGATCATGGGGATTGTCTAAAACAACCGTAACACTACTAAGCCTGTTAGCAAGAACAGAATCAATACGTTCCATACGTTGTTCAGATACAAATGGTTTTAAGCATTCAATAACAAATTCTGGCTGAAATTCGTTAATCCAATCGTCATGAGAATCCAATTCAATGATTGCGTCGTTATCTTGTGTTAAATCAGTCATGAATACTCATCATTATAGATCATATCCAAGATTAAGACTGCCCATCCAAATCGAATCGAGAGATTCATTATAGAATTTTCCACCTTGTGCTAAAAGAAAAAAATCATACGGCATTTGCGCTCTTACTTCTATGGCTCCTGAAGAAATAGCACCACTAAAATCATTAGCCATCACCCAACAAGCATATTGCAACCAATACAACGATGATGATTCCAGTCGTAACATCCAACGTTGGTCACGTTGAGAACGTTCCCGAAAAGACGCTTCAAGACTTCCAATACCTTCCCATGAGAGCCCAATATGCGCCATCGCAGACCATGGCTTACCTGTAATTAATGCCACTTTAGGCTCATGGTGCGCACTGAGATACAATGGCCCCATCCATCCTGGAATATAATTTTTGTCACCATAGGAGGCATCACCTTGTCCCCACAACAATAATTCATCAAAGTTTAAAACACCCAGGAATCCCACATGTAGTCCCACACCTAAATTAAAAATCTTCACACCTTCACTATAAATAGTCCCTTTAACATGTTGATTGAACCATTCTTTCGTTGCGGAGATATCCATTGAGACGATCGTCAAAGCATCTCTTGATGTCATCTCATTATCTTGTATAGAGACAAACCCATTACTGTCATGGGCAAGACTCATACCCAATATGGGTTTATCAAATAAATCAACATTCAGACGACTTCCAACCCAAGAAGGATCAGCGAGATTATCTGTAAAAACATGAGCCGATAAAAAACCAGCTTTAACATTAACCTGCATTCCTAAATAACGTTGATCAATATTAATATCCGAAATGACATGATCAACAACCACACCAAATCCAAGCTGCTTATGCGCTAATGCACCAAGGACAACTTCAAAATGAGACGCTTCACCCCATGATGTTTCATAGATTGCATAACGAATCAGAGCCAGCCATTCACCCCATTCATTCCATTGCTCATCGCGAAACGACACATCATCTGCTGCAATCCAAATCTCTCGTCCCAATCCGAATGCCCATTGATTGCCTGACAACGATACTGAAGGATCAAGACGCATACCAAGCTCGTCATCTAACACTCCGATGCCTAAAGAGCCTGACAAC
>JABAAV010000026.1 GCA_014238595.1 Myxococcales bacterium
ATTGACACGGTAGCGTGGTGGAGAATGTGGATCGACTTTAAGATATTTAAGTGCTTGTTTTGGTCTGGTTTTTGTACACCATGATTGACCCACGGAAAGAAAGAAGAGTTGATCTTGTGTCAATCCTTCTACAGTGTTTGTTGATTCTTTCAAATCTTGATAGGCATCATAAGCAAGTTTAACCCCTGCAATATCCGCGATATTTTCTCCCAGTGTTAATTGTCCGTTAATGTTAGCATGAGGGAGAACTTCATAGGCTGAATATTGTTTTGCTACACATTGTGTTTTCTTTTTAAATCGTTGGCTGACTTTTTTATTCCACCAATTATTTAATGCCCCATATCCATCAAATTGTGCACCTGAATCATCAAAGGCATGGATCAATTCATGACCAATAATCATGCCAATGCCACCCATATTAACAGCGAAAGGTGCACCGTTTGTATACAGTGGTGATTGTAAAATGCCTGCAGGATAGACCATATGATTTTTTAACGGGTGATAATAAGCATTGACGATTGCAGGACTCATGACCCACTCATTACGATTGGTTGGTTTTCCTACTTTGTTCAATGATTGTTCAAGATAAAATCGTCGTGCTGAAAGCGTGGACGCAACATAATTATTAGGATTGATTGAAAATGCGTTAGATTGCCATTGATCAGGATAACCAATCAAAAATTCTAAGAGTTCCTGTTTAGCCAATGCTGCATTTTTTGTTGCATCATCCATCCATGCATAAGATTTGATATGCTCCGAGAAAGATTCTCCAATAGCATGTATCATATCAATGACGTTTTGTTTTGCTTGTTTTGAAAACACTTCATCAACAAAAATCTTTCCAACATAATCTGGCATAGCACCGATCGTTGCACTGACACATTGTTTCCATCGAACACGCATTTTAGGTTGTCCACTAATAATGGTTTGTAAACGAAAGGTTTCTTCAGCAAATCGTTTTGGCAAGCTTGAAGCCGTGCTATGGAACAAATGCCATTTCATATAATGCTTCCATGCCGTCACTGAATAAGATGTAAGCAGTTTGTTTAATCCTTTGAAATAGTTGGGTGCATCAATACTAATCATCTGTATGTTTGGAAAACCCAATGTTGAGAAATAAATATCCCAATTGATCATAGAAATTATGGTTGGCAATCCTTGTCTATCAATACGATTATACACACCATGTGGATCACGAAGTTCCACAGCAGTTTTTGAAATTTTCGCGAGGTTTTTTTCAATAGACAGAACATTTGATGCTGCTTGAGTCGTGTTTTTTAAAGGCATTTTTCCAAGAAGAAACATGTTTTTGAGATGTTTCTTGTATTTATTACGGATATCTTTAAATTGAGAATCTAAATAA
Organism: Myxococcales bacterium; assembly: GCA_014238595.1. Classification (GTDB taxonomy): domain Bacteria; phylum Myxococcota_A; class Polyangia; order Haliangiales; family J016; genus JABAAV01. Next base: position 1,364 of record JABAAV010000026.1, read on the forward strand.
TAATCACGATTTGGAAGACCTAATCCTTTTTGAGATAGATAGGCGATCGTTATTTTTGTATCTTTAAAATCTTGTTCAGAATCTACAGTAAACAACACTGGAATACCGTAACGATGCAATGTCGCAAGTGCTTTTGTAATATCGGATTTGTTTTTGACGCTATTAATAATATCTAAAAGAGGAACAATGCCCGAAATGTTTGCGCGTTCAATGGAAGTTTCATCCATGCACGCATTATAATAACGATGTATTGCTTTTGAAACCGGTGACATTGACGGAGGTGTTTCAAGTAGTTGTTTCAACAAAAGCTCATTGCGTTTTCCTATTTCACTGAAACTTCGTCCCCAACGTGAACGATCTTCAGGGATTTCTGTTTGATTAAGCCAATTACCACATGCAAATTCATAAAAATCATCACAGGGATTAACAGCCTGATTCATCGCACTTTTTGAAAGACCGATAGATTCTAATGAAAGGTCATTAGACAACGTTTGTTTTGATGGTGTGCAAGAAAGAAGACAACACAGTAATAATAAAATAAATGTTTTCATGATAACCCTTTATAAAAATTATCCCAAGGAGTGAGTCTTGAAATAGCTTGTTCTTTAAGCTCTCTTTCTCTGACTTTGCCCACAGGAGTTTTAGGAAAACGCTTCAAAGCGCAAAAAAGTCTTGGTTGTTTATATGATGTTAAATTGTTTTTTATATGTTGATGAAATGTGTGCAGTGTCTGTGTTTGATCAGAAAGAACCATGGCAACAGCAAGGCGGTTTCCCATGATCTCATCAGGAACACCAAAGAGAAATGCTTCTTTGATGGCGGGATGATTTAGCAAAACAGGTTCTACTTCTGTTGGATGAACATTAGAGCCTGAGGTGATGATTGATCGTCCTGCTCGTCCTTGCACATGTAAATTCCCTTGTTCATCAATGTGACCTAAATCATTAGTCGAAAACCATCCGTCATCATCAATGGGTGATGGATGAGGTGCTGTATAACCCAACATAACGGATGGACCACGAAGATAAATGAGGTTGTTTTTGATTTTTACTTCAGTGCCTTTGAATGCTTTGCCTGAACCAAGCGATGGGTCATAAGGCGTTGGATATTCATGAGCGATGACATGGGAACATGTTTCTGTCATGCCATAGACAGGAACCAAAGGCAGATGTTTAGCTTGATCGAGCAATTTTTTTTCACAAGGGGCACCACCAAATAAAATAGCACGAAGCGTCGGTGGTTTTGGAATGTCAAGAAATGGATAAATCATTGACGGGACTGCAGACGTTAATGTTCCTTGATGATGATTGATCGTGGCAATGATATTTGCAAAATCAGAAAGAATAATACAGGTTTTTGCAAACATGGTGCGTATTACAATTGATAATCCACTGATATGACCTAAAGGCACGGCACAAACCCAACGATCATTGTCAAAAGATTTGATATTAGCCAGAGAATTTTTGGCAGAATAGTGACAGTTTTGACGACTTAACATGACCCCCTTAGGGTCACCTGTTGTTGATGATGTATAAACAATCACTCCACAAACATTGTGATCAATAAAAGATGGAAAATCTTCAAACGGGGTTTCGTCAATAAAAGATAAAGGCGTGTCTATGACCAGCCAATGAGGATTGGTTTGTTGAATTTTTTGTCGTTCAGGTAATGTCAATTTGTGAGCTACCCATGCTGCAGGAACACCAAGCTCCCAAAGTGCATACCATGTGATAATTGTTTCTACGTTGTCATGTCCTGTAAGAAACACAGGTTGTGGGTTGTTAGGGTCAACACCTTTGTTAAGCAACGCAGTGGCTGCCTTTTTTATCAGTGTAATAATCGTACGATAAGAATATGATTTGCCATTGGCAATCAGTCCGATACGATCAAGAGGAGGATTATCAAAAAGCGAGAAAGGCATGGTTATTGGTGATGTACGGAAGGCTGCCGGAATTTAATGCATCATGGGGAGCAAGTCCACAAGCTCTATGGCTGTTTATTAATAAAGCAAGATATGCTGTGATTGTCATACCTAAAGGACTCTCAAAGAGATGTGACATCACGATATCAACATGATGTTGCTGTGCCATAACGGCCAGATCTAATGTGTTAAATAAGCCTAGGCGCATAGGTTTTAGGATGGCAATTGGAAAATGAGACAAAAGCGCATCACGATGGGAAGGATCATTGTATAAGCTTTCATCAACAGCAATCGGAATAGGCTGTTCCTTAAGGGATAGAAGATTCTGGGAAGAAACAGGCTGTTCAATATATTCAATAGGATATGTGACCAGTTGAGAAATGTATTGATCGACTTGATTGATATTCCATGCACCATTGACATCAAGTCGCAATGATAAGGGTGTGTCATTGTATTTCGAAAAACTGTCAATAAGAAGATTGATGCGTTGTTTGTCTTGCTCAAAAGACAATGCTCCTATTTTTAATTTAATGGTTGCAATATTACGTTTTGCAATCATATAGGTTTGTTGAATGAGTTCATCATTATTTGAAGTCGAAATGACGGCAGCAAGTGGTAACTGTTTGTGTTTCGGTTCGCCTAAACATGCTGTGAATGATTGTTGAGTATGTTGTCGATATAAATCAACGAGTGCTGTTTCGAAAGCAAATAATGCCGAAGGGCAATTCGAAGATATTGTTGTTTCATCAACGATGGTTTTAATTTGTTGTCGTAAGGGACGATATGTGTCAATAGATAATGTTTTATTGGGTGAGATTTTAGACAAATGATGATGACATTCTTCAAAAGTTTCTGTTGAATAATTAGGTAACGGTGCTGCTTCACCTTTACCCTGATAGCCATGGTTATCTGTTAAGGTGAGGATTATCCCTCGACGTGTATTCCATGTGTGATGAGAGGTGACGAGTGAGAACTTCTGGCTGTAGATTGTTATGGATGCTTCTGTAATGGAAAAGGCAGTCATTTTATTTGTTAATCACAAAGCCTAATGCCAATAAAACTCCATATAACAACAGAAGCTTTGCTGCAGCACGGAGTTGTTGATTCATTGCTTTTGATGGTTCTTGATTCCATAACGTTGCGATCATGACATGTGCTTTGGGATATGAAAGTAGTGGCAATAAAATAAATATGTTTAATGAATATTGAAACTTCAAAACAACAGGAATGACATAAGCAGTCAAGATAAGTATGACAAGTTCAATACAAATATTTCGATGCCCTAGGTAAACAGCAAGTGTTTTTTTCCCCGCAGCTTTATCGGTAATGCGATCACGAAGATTATTGATGATAAGAATACTTGTTGCTAAACAGCCAATAGGTATTGCTGCCCATAAAGCCAACGGAGAGAGCTGTTGAATTTGAACATAATGAGTGCCACAAACAGCCACAAAACCAAAAAACACAAAAACAAATGGATCGCCTAATTTATGATATCCAAGAGGATAAGGGCCTGCAGTGTATGCCCAGCCTGCGAGCATCGACGCTATGCCTATAATGAGAATAGGCATTCCTGCCTTGTTAATTAAATACAAGCCACATAATACAGCAATAATAAAGACAACAACGGTTGCTGTTTTTAATTGTTTGACAGAAAGCAATTTCGCTTGTGCCGTGCGCAGCGATCCAAGTCTATCTTTAGTATCGGCACCATGTTCAAAATCAGCGAAATCATTGATAAAATTCGTGCCGATTTGAATGGCTAATGCGCCTATCAATGTGATGAACGTTGCAATCCATGCGATACTTTGCTCATAATAGGCAATGGATGTTCCAACAATAATGGGAGTTAATCCTACAATTAATGTTGATGGACGGCATGCGATGAGAAACGCTTTTGCCGATCCTGGTTTGATATCACATGTCATGGATATCTATTAAATTTGGAAAAATCTGGTGGGCGCTTTTCCAAGAAAGCATTTTTGCCTTCTTGACCTTCTTCAGTCATGTAAAAAAGTAATGTTGCATTTCCAGCGAGCTCTTGTAAGCCTGCTTGTCCATCACAATCGGCATTCAATGAAGCTTTGAGACAACGCAAAGCCAAAGGACTGTTCTGCAAGATTTCGCGACACCATAATATTGTTTCTTCTTCGAGTTTTTTTAAAGGAACAACTGTATTAACAAGACCCATATCTAATGCCTGTTGAGCATTATATTGACGACATAGAAACCAAATTTCACGTGCTTTTTTTTGTCCAACAATACGTGCCATATATGATGCGCCAAAACCACCATCAAAACTTCCAACTTTAGGGCCTGTTTGTCCAAAGATTGCATTATCAGCAGCAATGGTCAGATCACAGATCAAATGAAGTACATGACCTCCACCAATGGCATATCCTGCAACCATGGCAATGACCGGTTTAGGCAATGTACGTATTTGTCGTTGTAAATCTAAAACATTAAGTCGTGGTGTTCCGCAATTGTCACGATATCCGGCTTCTTCACGGATGCGTTGATCTCCACCTGAAGAAAATGCTTCTGTGCCTTCACCTGTTAAAATGACGACACCAATCTGATTGTCATCACGTGCTGTGTCAAAGGCGTGTTTGAGTTCTTCAATGGTTTGTGGCCGAAAAGCGTTCCGTACTTTCGGACGATTCATCGTCAATTTACAAATACCATCATTGGAAATGTCATAAAAGATATCGTCATATCCTTGATCGATACGTGACCATTCAATTTTATTATTCATGATGCTCCTCTTATGGATTTATAGAGATGTTGTCAATAGGGCTGTAGATTTTCTACAGCCTCTTGTATTTGTGTATAAATAGGTGAAGTATTTGTGGATACTTTTGCATGAATAATTGAACATCCTGCTTGTTGCAGGTGTTTTTTGAGGTTTTTGTGTAGATTCTGTTGATTGTCTACATAGGTATAGGGAATATCAAATAATTTACCAACATGATTGAGGTTGATGTTTGGATTAGTTAACCATAAATGCTTGTCGTTTTTTAAAGCAGTGGCAATGGGTAAATGTTCGAAGATACGTCCACCTTGATTATCAATAACCACAATACAGTACGGTGTTGATAACTCTTTTGTTGTCATCAGTGCTGTAAGATCATGAAGAAAACTAACATCGCCTACAAGTAAAACGACTGGTACATTACTTTTACTTGCGGCACCTGCTGCTCCTGCAACGAGTCCATCAATACCGTTGACACCACGTTGTGACCATACATCAAATGTGTTTTGTGTATTTGCCATATCGATAGCACGGATTGGAAGACTGTTACCTAGTGCCAAGATAGTATTACGAGGGATATTGTTGATAACTATTTGTGCAATGGTTACATCACACAATGAAGCATCATTAAGAGTTTCTGCACAAATAGGATCGCTTTGCCCTATAAAATCGCGCCAAGGTTTACGCATAGAATCATCAACAGGTGTCTGTGCTAAACGATCAGAAATAGGATCAATCACCGATGCAATGTCACATCGAAAAAGCTGTGTTGCTTGATGATGAGGGGTGTGCCATCCGTAGGGTGATAATCCATAATGGATTGTTTGTGATTGTTGTCGATGCCAGTTTCGATATCCTGTAGAGACAGGTGCGCTGCCTAGCTGAATAATGCATCCAATCTTTTGTGTTTGAAATATCTTGCTACGAACTAAAGCATCAAAGCTATGACAAAGAGTGATGTTATTGGGTTTTTCGCAGAAACGGAATTGACTTGTAGCCTCTGCAAAAACAGGAAACCCTGTTGCCTGTGCAAATCGCCACAAAGATGCTCGAAGTTGTTTTTGAGCAATAGGTTGTGGACCACAAACGATTAGACCTTGATTTGATGATCGGATTGTCTCATAAAGTACATTAAGATTGTTTGTATCAGGCGATGTTTTGTAGACAATCGGTTTGGGTAATGGTTGTTTGTAAAGAGTTTCAACCAAAGATGTCAGTTTTGCATCGGTGGTTTGATCAGGTTCTAATGGCTTTCGAAAAGCTATGTTGATATGAACAGGGCCAGGGGTGGGATGTTTTGAGATATGTACCGCTTGTGCTCCGTTATACTGAATTGCTTTGAGTGCATCAGGATTAGCATCGGCAACAGGAATATTACAAGTCCATCGCACATGTGCCCCATAAAGATTTGATTGTTCTATCGTTTGAGGCATACCAGCGTGATGATTTTCAAAAGGATGATCTGCTGTGACAATAATGAGTGGAGTAAATGAATAGGATGCTTCTAATACAGCGGGAAGATAATGTGCACCAGCTGTTCCTGAGGTACATAAAAGAACTGTTGGTGTTTGTGTCGTTTTTGCTTGTCCCAAAGCAAAAAAAGCAGCAGAGCGCTCATCAATGATAGAATGACATGTTAACGATGATTGAGAAGCTGCTATAACTAATGCTGTTGATCGAGATCCAGGGCTTATTACAATATCTTGTACCCCTGCATGGATAAGACCATTAACAAATAATGAGGCATATTGGCTTTGTAAATAAGCAAAGGTCATGAGATTCCTATGGATGACAAGATGTTTTTCTGTTTGGTTAACAATTCATTATACTCTGTGTCAGGATCTGAATTTTGTACAATACCGGCACCGAGATATAAAGAAATCTGGTCATTTATAAGTAACCCAGAACGAATAGCTACTGCGAATGTTCCATCACCATTGGAATCAAACCACCCTATAGGTGCAGCATACCATCCACGTTGTATGGCTTCATAAGAGGCAATCCAATCCAGTGCAATCTGTTGAGGACTGCCAGCTACAGCAGGCGTTGGATGCAGTGCTTGTACCAAGGCAAGAATAGAGATGTTTTTTGAAAGCGTTCCTACGATTGGTGTTTGTAAATGTGTGATATGAGGCAAGCAACGAAGACGTGGTGTTTCAGGTATATCCAACTTATGACATAATGGTCGAAGCGTTCTTTCGATTGCATCAATAACTAACTGATGTTCATGACGATCTTTTTGACTGTTCTGTAAGTTTGTTGATGTTTGTGTTGTTGGCAATGAACCTGCCAATGCTTCGGTGAAGATAGTATTTTGTTGTTTTCGAATTAAAGTTTCAGGGGATGCTCCTAAAAACGTATTGTGTCCGATTGTGAAAGAAAATCGATAGACATCGTGATTTGCTTGGTCAAGATGACAAAACAAATCAGTTGGATGAGGCGTAGGTTCTATGGTGAGATCTTGGATTACTGCGGCTACAATTTTTTGGCAGTGTTTTTTCTGTATTTTTTCTAAAATCAACGCGAGTGTTTTATTCCATGACGCTTGATCAATCATGGTTGAGGATTGAACCTTATACTCAGACAAAGGTGTGATTGTATTGCTTAACAATTCATCAATGCGATGAAATTCTTGTTCTAAAGAAATACATTCTTGTTGAGGTGCTGTTATCCAAAGATAGGCATGTTCTTCCCCTGATTTTGCTTCATAACAGATGCGAGGAACAATAAATTGAGCATCTCCAAATTGCTCCCAAGGTTCTTGGGTTTTAGGTGCAAATGAAAAACCACCAATGAGAGGAATATTCAATGGTGTTTGTTTATCCTGAGCAATCAGAGAGAGAGATTGTGTTTGTTGTTCAATACTTGTAAAGCGATCTGAGCCTTGTGCTGTCAATATTGAAGATGTTCCAAAAGCATAAAGATGTTTTTGAGAATCATGCCAGAGAAAACGATGATTGTATTTTAAAATATCAAAAACTTTAGGTGAAATGACACGGGGGATTTTTTTGCGCAATGCAACAATCGTTTGATCGATATGTTTCATTGTGTGTTGGGTGTTGCAATCATCAATGAACAAACACCGAATGTGAATTGATATGTTTTAAGAACATCAAAATTTGCTTCTGTCATGTATTTCTTGATTTCTTCTACCGGAGGATAATTTGCAATGGATTGCTCTAAATAACGATATTCAGATTCTCCCGAAAGCCATGCACCCAACCATGGGACAATATGATGAATATGGATTCGAGTAATAGGACGTGTCCATGATGTGGTGGGCTCTGTTAATTCAAGTACAGCAAGACGACCTGTTGGTGTGAGAACTCTATTCATCTCACGCAGGGCTTGAATCTTGTTAGGAATATTTCTCAATCCAAATGCAATGGTAATCACATCAACCGAATTATCTTCTAATTCTATGGCTTGAGCATCTCCTTGTTTAAGTATGATTTGTTTTGAGAGCTTTTTGCGATCAATCTTTTCTTGTCCAATACGGAGCATTTCATGCGATGGATCGATACCAATGATTTGAATATCAGGATATTTTTTTGCACATAAAAGAGCCATATCTGCGGTACCTGTTGCAAGATCTAACAGTGTTTGATTGGGCATCAACGAAAGTTTTTTCAATGTTTTATGTCGCCAAGAAATATCTATGCCCAATGAAAGAATACGATTCATTCGATCATAACGTTTCGCAATACGATCAAACATTGTGTGTGAACCATTAGATTGATTATGCATTGATGTCATTAGATTGTTTTTCGATTGTAAATGTATGATTCATTAATGAAGAGATGTTTTGATTTTTTTATGTCGATGATGAAGATTCATATGACCACGTTGAATGCCTTCACTTGCCAATACACGCAAAGCTGCAAAATTTGTCGCAAGCCCTGCCGATGCCATGATGATGGCAAGTTGTTGTGCATCAGAAATTTGTATTAATTCAAAAGCTGCTTTTACACCAGGATGTACTGAAGTTATTCCCCCAACAGTTCCAACTGCTAGTGGCAATGTCATTGTTCCTTGGAGTTCATTGTTTTTATGTCGCCAAACCGCTAAAGGTTTATAGGTTCCACTAAACGCAGCATAGGCATGTGCCCCAGCTTCAATAGCACGCCAATCCTGTCCTAAAGCAAGGGCAACGGCATCAATACCATTCATGATTCCTTTATTGTGAGTGACGGCACGCATGGGATCTTTTTCTGCAAAACGACTTGCACGTTCGATAGCGGTGACAATCTCAAGAGATCCTAGGGTTTCAATAGCAATGGCTGTTTGAACTGAAACCATACGACGCAATGTAAGATTGGTTAAAATACGTAAGCCTAAGATACCACCCATAAGTGTTTGTAGTTTTGGTGCGATTGCTTCAGCAACAGTGTCAACAAGATTAGCACCCATCGCATTACCTACATTGATATAAATATGAATGACAATGATTCCTTCTTGTTCATCAATAAGGCGTGCTTCTAAAGAAACACATCCTCCACCACGAGCTACCATACGAGGAATGGCAGCATTACCTTCTTTTAAAATAGCTGCTTGATTTTCCATAACAATGTGACAGGTTTGTTTGGGCTTAGGGACGGCATCGAATTGTATCTGTGCCGTCATAATAGGATCGTCGGCTTTGCCATAAAAACCGCCAGTACTTCGTGTTAATCGTGCTGCATTGGAAGCGGCTGCGACTACGGAAGATTCTTCAATGGCCATAGGCATCAAATGATCATTGTCATTAATGCGAAAATTTAATGCTATCGATAGTGGCAGACCATGCGATGCAATAACATTTTCGCTCATATAGTCAGCGATCTGAACATCGAGGCCTCCTCCATTGCGTAGGAGTGTTTCAGAATTATCAGAGAGATGTACTGTTTGGGTAATCGTATTGAGTCGTTTGTTTTGTGTTTGTTTATAAAATCCTTTGATGCGACTCGATAGTTTGTTGAACACAGTATCGGTCATGAGGCATCGGATTTCATTTGTATTTTATTGGCAAGCATTGTGAATTCATCTAATGACAATGCTTGTGGCCCATCAGATTTTGCAGTTTTTGAATCATGATGAACTTCGAGCATAATACCTGAAGCTCCACAAGCAACAGCAGCTTGACTCAGGGGAAGAAGTAAATCACGACGACCAACAGCATGTGATGGATCAACAATGACACCCATGCTATGAACATGAGCGAGTAAGGATACTGCACCTAAATCTAAAAGATTTCGTGTTTGTGGATCAAATCCTCGAATACCACGTTCACAAAAAAGAACATGTCCACTTCCTGCAAGCAAGCAAGTTTCAGCAGCAAAGAGCCATTCTTTAATAGTAGCAGCCATACCTCGTTTTAATAAAATAGGTTTGTTTAATTTTCCCGCGGCTCGTAATAGTGGTGTGTTTTGCATATTACGTGAACCAATTTGGATAACATCGACAACATCTTTAATCATGTCTAATTCTTCAACACCTAAAGCTTCTGTAATAACGGATAGATGATATTTTTTTGAAGCATCATTGAGCCACTGCAATGCTTTTTCACCATAACCTTGAAATGAGTAGGGTGATGTTCTTGGTTTATGAATACCTCCACGCAACATTGTGACACCACATTGTGAAATATGCTCGGCAATAATAGCTATTTGTTCAGCCGATTCAATGCTGCATGGACCTGCAATAATCACAGGAGTTGCATTGATTCCAATGGTTTTTTGTCCAATGGTGACTTGAGTCGTCTGTTTCATTAACTCAGGGTAAGGCTGCGGAGGGGTAGAAATATCAGAGATACCATCAATGGAGAGTAATTCGTTTTTATCGACAGACATTGATGACGGAGATACTAAAAATTGTACTTGATTTTGATCGGAATGATATTGAGTAATCCAAAGGCCTCGCTCTGTTAATATGCCTTGAATTTCAGCAGGGTTTGCATGGGCTGCCAGTGTGATGATCATGATTATTTTTTTCTGTAAACGGAAGCTTTGGCAACGGCTATCAGCGCATTTTTTCCTGTGCTTTCAGGAAGAGGTTCGATAGCTTTGATGGCATTGGTTGCATAGCGTTTGGCTAATTCCAAGCAATCTTCTGCAGCATTTGTGTCACGGATTTGTTCTGCAACACGTTGATATAAACAAAGAATATTTGGATTGTCTGAATCGGTATCAAGAATCTGGTGAATGGTAGGCAACAGTGCTGGGGTACGCTCAATGCCTAAAAGCATCGGGTATGTCATCTTCCCGTCATGTAAATCCGAAAACATAGTTTTGCCTGTATCAGCTTCATCGCTGAGATCAAATATATCATCTAACAATTGAAAGGAGATGCCAAGATTGGTGCCATAACTTTGAATATATTCGCATTGCTCTGGAGACACGCCACCGGCGACCGACCCAGCGTATGTTGCCATACGGAATAATGCCCCTGTCTTTCCATCAATGATTCGAAAATACTCTTCTCGACTTGTATTAATTTGATTACGTTTTTCAAGCTGTAAAACTTCAGCTTCGATCATTGTTTCAATCGTACGCAATGTATAATCCATGATTCCTGGAACATTGGCATCTTGAATATATTTCAATGCCTGAATGAGTAAAAAATCACCCGCAAAAATACTGGCTGTATTACCATAAAGCATACGGGCTGTGGGTTCATCGCGTCGTATTTCACCTGAATCAATGACATCGTCATGAAGCAGCGTTGCTGTATGAATAAGCTCAACGGCCAACGCGAGATTTTTTGCTTTAGGGTTAAACCCATCACCGAGTTTCGATGCTAAAATAACACACAAAGGACGAAGATATTTCCCATTTGAATCCAGAAGATGTTCGGCACTGCGGTGTATATTTGAATCATTAAAATGGAGCGTGCTGATTTCTTGTTCAAAGACAGCCATGTCATCACAAACCCATGCTTGCAGATCGTGTAGCTCTTTAGCAATGTTTGATAATCCGCGATGATCGCACAAGGAGCTTAGATGCGCGAGGACTTCAACACGGGATGAATTTGTTGTTAATGTCATAAAGAACAATTGTTATAATTCAAATCATACAAGGATAGAATATACAAATATGACATAATGCCGCAGTGGATTATATCAATTTGAGATGGATTCTTGTCAATGTACATATCAAAGCTCTGAATATTGACAGATACGCAGAATCTATCACAGTTAGATAAACTTGGAGCGTAAGAACTGTTTATTTAGACAAATATTAAGGTATAAAATGATTGAAAGATGGAACAATGCGTATCCTAGGGCTCGATATTGGAAGCAAACATATTGGAATGGCACTATCGGACGGTGCAAGAATTGCAGCGCATCCATTGGATACCTTGATACGTTCGACATTAAGTACAGATATTGAATCTATTGCAAATGTCGTTATCGACAATAAAGTTTATATTGTTGTTGTTGGTATGCCGTATGATTTATCAGGAAAAATAGGAAAAAATGCGAGACATATACAATCTTTTATCAACACCATGGCTGCTTCTCTTTCTGTGCCCATTGACACATGGGATGAACGGTTTTCAACGAAAGCGGCAGAGCAGATTTTATTGGAAGCAGGATTGTCACGTAAACAACGTAAATCTATGTCAGATCAGCAATCAGCAATTTATATTCTTCAAGGATGGCTTGATGCTCATCGCGAACGCGAGGATAGTGAATGAAAAAACGATCCGGTTATAAATTTGTCATCTTTTTTTTAATGATGATGGGGTATGTATCTTATTGGTTGTGGTCTTATCCGAACAGAATTCCACAAGGAGATCCTCAAATCATTGATGTTTCAATCGAACAAGGGATGCCTCTTCGTCATATTGTTTCCAAATTATCTAAAGAAGGATTGATTGAATATCCAAAATTGTTTCATGTGTATGCCAAAATAAAGCGTGCTGAAAAACAAATACGTGCAGGCAAGTATCAATTGGATCGTACGATGTCTCCGGCTCAATTGTTGAAACGCTTAAACAAAGGGACGGTTCTTAAATCTGTTTCTATTTTGTTTCCAGAAGGTATCACGATGCGTGATATGTTTGCGTTGCTTGAGAAGCATCATGTGTCTTCTGCAAAAGAATTGATGAACTTAGTTTATTCAAAATCTTTTTTAGAAAAACATAATATTGACGCAAATTCTTGTGAAGGATATTTATTTCCAGATACTTATCGTTTTTTTGTGCCAACATCGCCACAAAAAGTCCTTTCAAGGATGATTAAACAGTATAAAAATGTTTGGAATGATATAAAAGAAAAACATCGTGATTCAAGACAAGATTTTCGAAAGGCATTGCATTGGACCGATCATGATATCTTAATTTTGGCATCTATTGTATCGAAAGAGGCGGTACTTGATAAAGAACGTCCACGCATTGCTCAGGTCTTTCTCAATCGATTAATGTTTCCATCCTTTCCACAAAAACTTCTTCAGTCTGATCCTACTATTCGTTATGGTTGTGTTGCATCACTAACAACACCTAAAAGTTGCCAAGGATGGGATGTGTCAAAACGGTTAAGAAGAAAACATCTTGTAGATGAAACAAATTTATATAATACATATCGTCACAAAGGGTTGCCTCCGGGACCGATTTCCAATCCTGGTCGCGCTTCGTTGGAAGCTGTATTGACCCATGATGGTTCTCGTTATTTATATTTTGTGTCAAAAAACAATGGAAGTCATGCTTTTTCAAAAACATACAAAGAACATCGCCGTTATGTGGATCGCTACCAAAGGTAAATTATTATGACATCTGACATTGATCAAACGATAACAATACATCTCAATCAAACTTGTGCTGAATTGCTTGCCAGCCTATGTGTTGAACTCAATACTGATGATGCGGTTGGTGTGGTTTCACAAGCATTGGGGTTGTTAGATTTAGTACAAAAAACAAAACGCCAAGGTGGTCGATTATGTTTTGTGAATGACCAAGGTCACACATCTGATGTTATGGCTTAATTTATTTTGTCATCAATTCATATTTGAGACAGATTTGTTAAAGCACGTAGTTTAACAAATGTTGTGAATTACAGTGTTGTTACTACTCATCCAATATTTTTTTGATCTTTGCGGCATTGTATGATCTGATACTCAGCGATTATATCCATCATATTGCTTAGGTATTTTTGTTGTTGAGGGCTTCTGTTGCTTTTGTCACTAAGTCATGTTTTGGAAAAGCTTTGATGAGTGTATTCCATGCTGCTTGTGCTTTATCTATGTCACCCGTTTTGGTGTAAGCGTTTCCTAAGAGCCATAACGCTTGTGGTGTTTGTGGTGCTGAAAAATAATGAGTGATCAAATATTGTAATCTACTAATGGTGCTTCGAATTTTCTCATCACGCCAATAGAATAAAGCAACATACATTTCATGCTCTGCCAAGCGATTAATACATTTGGATAAGATTGTTTTCACTTCTTCAAGATAAGGAGAATCTGTGTAATCCAGTGTGAATTTTTTTAGAGCATCATGGGCTTGAACGACATTTTCCATATCTCTTTCTTGTCTTGGGGGTAAAAAGAAAACGTTTGACGGAAGAAGATTATAATAAGATTTGCCGATACGCATGGACACATATCCTGTTTTGACTTGAGGATGCGTAGGATGAAAACGTAGAAATAATTTATATGCTAACGCGGCCTGTAGATAGTTTTTTTTCCCAAATTGGGTATCAGCAAGTCCAATTTCTGCAAGAATGGCAAATTGTGAATAAGGAAAACGTGCTTTGACAAAGGAAAAGAACTTCTCCGCATTGAGCCAAGCTTCTTCTTGGAGTGCTTGTTTCCCTTGTAGATAATTTTTATCCGCTGTAACGGCATAGGTGTGTAGAGACGAAGATGTAGCGCAACCTGTCGTAAATACAAGTAAAAGGATCATTGATCGGATGATTTTCATAGTCTGTAAATCGCCTTTTAGCAAAGATTGAATGTTTTGTCTCTGTACTTGAAAGCAATGAGGGTAGACCAATGTGACTTATTTTTAGTATATACGCTAGCTGAGGTTGTTCAATGTTCGTTTATCCCCAATATTATGATGTCATTGTTGTTGGTGGTGGTCATGCTGGTTGTGAAGCGGCGCTTGCCGCAGCACGATTGGATTGTCAGACACTGTTACTGACAGGAAATCTAGATACGATTGCTCACATGCCCTGTAATCCCGCTATTGGTGGTGTTGCAAAAGGACATTTAGTGAAAGAGATCGATGCGCTTGGTGGCCAAATGGGTCGTGTTGCAGATGAAACAGGTATTCAGTTTCGGCGACTCAATGTGTCCAAGGGACCTGCAGTTCGTTCAACAAGGGCACAATCAGATAAATACCGTTATCGTGATCGCATGAAACAATTTTTAAATGACCAACCCAATATCACTATTAAACAAACTGAAGTACGTGCATTGTCTGTAGATAATCATTGTATTGAAGGTGTTGAGACGAGCATGGATGTTATTTTTCGTGCTCGTAAAGTTGTTTTGACGACAGGAACATTTCTTCGAGGAAAACTTTTTGTTGGTGATGTTCAATCTGACGGTGGGCGATATGGTGAAAATGCTGTTTCATCGCTTTCAGAATCATTGATGTCGTTAGGTTTTATTACGAATCGATTAAAAACAGGTACACCTTGCCGGCTTGATGGGAGTACGTTAGATATCTCTTCTTTAGAAGAACAAAGCGGTGATGAACCGACACCACAATTTCAATCATTCGCCAATAGGACATCTCTTTTAGCACAAACGTCCTGTTGGCTTACATATACTGAAGCTAAGACCCATCAAATTATTTATGACAATTTAGATAGGTCACCTCTGTATCAGGGTACTATCAAAGGCGTTGGTCCTCGTTACTGTCCAAGTATTGAAGATAAGATTGTCCGCTTTTCTGATAAAAAAAGACATCATATTTTTTTAGAG
>JABAAV010000027.1:0-5809 GCA_014238595.1 Myxococcales bacterium
CTACCTTTTTCTTAGCGGCTGGTTTGCGTTTTGCGACTACCTTTTTCTTAGCGGCCGGTTTGCGTTTTGCGACTACCTTTTTCTTAGCAGCTGGTTTACGTTTTGCTGCTGCTTTTTTCTTGGCGGCTGGTTTTTTACGTTTTTGACCGCCGATAGCACGTTTCACTTGTGCAACATCACCATCTTTATCTAAGAAATAAAGAAAGTTTGCGCTATCCATAACGACACCAATTTTTTCAACCTTTTCAGGTTTCTTTTTAGGCATACCTGGACGTTTTCGAGGACATTTCCATACATCCCCTTTTTTCAAGTAATACAGATAATTTTTCTCTCGTTTAATTCCTAGTTTTGCTACTTTTTTTGCTTTGGGCATTTTTTCTCCTAACAAGTAATGGTTGTTTGTGCCTCTCGACAAACAAGATAAGCACCTATAGTACTCGACGAAAGTTGTTTTGCCAAATATTTATCAGAACTTTTCGTTTTTTATTATTGGCCGGCGGCTACCTCGTCGCCACCGTCTTCTGACTCGTCGTTTTTTTGCGGGATTTTGCTGATTATCGATCAAATCTCCTTGAATAGCCTCCCATGGATCCATAAAGGAACTATTTTCACCTAATGCCTCTGTTATAAAACGGTGGACAACTAATGCCTCTGGGAAAGGCTCTTTGTTCATTAAATGACGAGTATGTTCTATATTTTTGGGACCCTTTCTGATCTTTCGACCCAAAGCAAGTATGATACATGCTTTATCAAAGTCCCGTCGTGCAACCCCTAATTCTCGCACAAACGGCAATAAAGCTTGTTTGGCACGATCAGAAACAACCTCTGAAGATAAATTCCAATCCAGTAAATCAGGAATGACAAATCCTCCAATGAGACATGATAAAATCAAACTATTTGAAGGCGTGTTTCCTTGCTTGACATAACCGTCCAATGCAGTGAACAAATGTTGCGCATAATCTCTTCGCTCCCTCCAATCAGTATCAATCATTTCTGCTGGACACAGAGTCATCCAACGATGAAATGACGGAGAGAGTAAACTGAGCACATCATAGTCGAGTAGACTCTGGATTGAACATGCCGCGGCTCCACGTCGCATAAAGCGGTAAAACTCCTCTAAAAGTCTTGCCTGTGTACATCGTAAAATCTCCCGTTTATGTTTATGCAAAGCTTTATGAACAGATTCTTCCATTGAAAACGACAACTTCGCAGCAAAGCGCACCGCACGAAGCATCCGAACAGGATCCTCACAAAATCGTGTTTCAGGGTTGCCAATCGAACGAATGATCCGATTTTCGAGATCAGAGACGCCTCCAACATGATCAACAACAGTTTGTTTTTCTACATCATAATAGAGTGCATTAATTGTAAATTCACGTCGATGGGCATCTTCGATCTCACTACCAAAGACATTATCTCTCTGTATCAACAAATCTCCATTGGGCTCATTTTCGATGGGTTTGGCACGAAATGTTGATGTTTCTATGATCATCGTTCCATAAAAAACATGCACCAACAAAAATCGCCTACCTATGATGCGACTATTTCGAAATAAGCGTCGAATTTCATTAGGTCGCGCATTGGTAACCACATCAAAATCTTTGGGAACGAGATCCAATAATAGATCGCGTACACATCCACCTACCAAATACGCAGTATATCCATGCTTGGTTAGTTTATGAATAACCTTTTCAGCATCGGGACTAATATTTTGGGGCAGAATACCGCCTGTCCGAGTCACAGTAATCCATCGCTATCATGCCTATTGACCACAATGCAAGGCATTAAATCTCTTAGAATACATCTAGAGCGCATTATCTACATATAACGCCTTTCTGTCCCTCGAGATTAAAAGTATACTAAGAATATAATCTTGTTCCCTATGAAAAAAACATCAAACTCGTATACTCGCCTGAGTTTTGTATTTTTCTGAAATTAATGATCGGAGTTATCTCCCGTGTATATTATTATTGTTGGTGCAGGAGAAGTAGGAACTTATCTATCACGGGTTCTCGTACAAGAGGATCATGATGTTGTTCTCATTGAACGTAATGAAGATTTAGCTGCTGAAGTCGAAAAACTGTTCGATGTATTGGTCATTCATGGCAATGGTATCAGTGGTACAATCCTCAACAAAGCAGGGATTGCACGCGCAGATTTATTTATTGCTGTTACAAGAATAGATGAAGTCAATCTTCTTGCCTGTATGACTGCACGAAAAATGGGCAAACACCTACAAACAATCGCTCGCGTCCGAGAACAAGAATATATTTCTCTCACCAAACAAGAATTAAAAATTGATCTCATGGTTAATCCTGAACAAGCCAGTGCCGATGAAATCATTGAAATGATCCATCATCAAAATACTGGACAAATTTGGAATATAGCTAATGACAAATTGGTTTTTATTGACCTCCCTCTCACTAAAGAATCTCCGTTTGTTTTTGAAAAAATAAAAGATCTGCAAGAATTTTTTCCTAAGGATTCAATTGTTGTCGGTAAAAATGATGCTGAGAAGATTACACTCGCGACTGATGATATGACTTTTAAAGAAAATGAACATGCCTATGTTTTAACACGCCCAGAACATGTCAATGAATTCACTATTTTATCAGGGAATCCTTGGCACAATGTTGAACATGTCCTCATCATTGGTTGTGGAAGTTTAGGACTAAACCTTGCGCAAAAATTGGAAGAACGAAAGATAAACCCCACCATTATTGAACAAAACAGTGATCGTGCTTCTTGGATTTCTCGACAACTAAACAAATCCATTGTGCTACAAGGCGATGGCACGAATCCTGACATTTTAGAATCTCATTTCGCTGACAATAAAGCTGATGCGGTTGTTGTCCTGTTAAGTGAAGATGAAAAATCCATCTTTGTAGGACTTCTTGCCAACCAACGTGGTGCACGAAAAGTCATTGTGCGCAGTGATAAAATCTCTCATATTCCCATTGCCAATAAACTCGGCATTGCTTCAGTCATCAGTCCTCAACGCACAATCACCAGAGCCATTCTCAATTTTATTCATAAAGGATTGGTGTCCAATTTTGTAGTTCTTGGTGACCACAACGGCGAAGTATTAGAGCTTACCATTCCTAAATCTCCGAAACATTCTGAAATTTTGACCAAACCACTTGGTAAACTACCTCTCCCTCCTGATACATGTCTATGTGCCCTTATGCGTCAAGACGATGTGATCGTTTTCAATGCAGAATCAGATATAACGTTACAACCAGATGATATTCTCATCGTTGTTGCTTTAACCAAAACTGTTCCTATTATTGAAGATTATTTAGGATCTTAAGTCATGCGCCAAATTGTATTTGAGCATATCTGTTATCGCATTCTTTATGCCATTTCAGGCATTTTGATGGTTCCTCTTTCCATTGCTTTGATTGCTCAAGAAGATGTCTGGCATGCCTATGCCATTGCCATAAGCTTTTCACTGATCGGTGCGGTTGTTCTGTCGCAAAGCGCTTCGGGTAAAAAAATGCCCCCGTTAAACCACAAAGAAGCGCTGTTAGTCGTTGTTCTAGGGTGGCTCATTCTTGTTACAGTGACTGCTGTTGCCTACCGCCTTTCAGGATTTTTCCCCAGCTTCTCCATGGCATTTTTTGAATCCATGTCAGGATTTACAACCACAGGAGCAACAATCCTTGAACACATTGAAAAATTACCAAAGTCCTTGTTATTTATGCGCTCATTTTCCCATTGTATTGGTGGCGTTGGTATTATTGTTTTATCCGTAGCGATTCTTCCTGAGCTTGCTGCGGGTGGCTTGCAACTATTTGCAGCAGAATCTAGTGGTATCCAATCTGAAAAACTCGCACCACGTATTTCCGGAACAGCACGTCGGATTTGGGGCTTTTATATTGGTATCACAGTTGCAGAAACTATCTTCCTCGCTTTCGGAAACATGTCTATATTTGATGCCATCAATCATTCAATGTCCACCGTTGCAACAGGTGGTTTTTCTACCAAAAATGCATCTATCGGACATTACAATAGTCTGTATATTGAATTGGTTATCTTGGCATTTATGTTTTTGTCAGGAATAAGTTTTGCCTTACAGTGTCGTGTCTTAATTTCACGTCGCATACGCCCTTTGTTTAACTCTATCGAAACACGCGTCTATATTTTCATCACACTTGTTGCCATAGCATTACTAACACTCAATATTTATGGAACAACACCACACTATGACACAATCGGTGATAGCCTGAGGTATGCATCTTTTCAAACCGTTTCAATCATCACAACTACAGGTTTTACAACCACAGACTTTGATGTGTGGCCTGATGCTTCACGTTTTATTTTATTGGCTTTGATGTTTTTAGGAGGCTGCTCTGGATCAACGGCAGGTGGAAGCAAAATTATTCGTACGGTTGTTGTTATAAAACATGCCGTCCATAGTTTACGCCGAATGCTTCGTCCTAATCTGGTTGAGACAATCGTAATCAATGGTCGTGCCATTCCTCGTGAAACCACTGAAGGTGTCCTTGGCTTTTATGCCCTTTATTTTATGGCAACAGGAATCGGTAGTTTAATATTAATCACGCTTGGTCTTGATTTAGTCAGCGGCACCTCTGCTGCTATCAGCTCCATGAGTTCCGTAGGACCAGGCCTTGGAGCATTAGGTGCCAGTGAATCCTACTCATCAGTTTCTTCAGCAGGGCTTTACTTGTTATCTGCAGGCATGCTTCTTGGTCGTCTCGAGCTCTATACAATACTTGTCTTGTTTACCTCACATTTTTGGCGTAAAGGATAACGTATCTACACCTAATCCGTAAAACGTGATGAATGATGTCCTTGTACGCTATTGGAGATATCCAAGGGTGCTTTTCTACATTACAAGCACTCCTTAATAAAATAAACTTTGATTCTAAACACGATCGCTTGTGGCTTGTTGGCGATTTAGTTAATCGCGGTGCCGATTCGTTACAAACACTACGCTGGATTTATAACCATCGAGATGTTGTAACAACCGTTTTGGGTAATCATGATTTTCATTTACTCGCTTGCGGCATAGGGGCACGAACACCAAAACACAATGACACCTTAGATGATATTCTTACGGCTCCTGACAAAGATGAACTTTTAACATGGTTAAGACATCAACCACTGTTGTATGAAGATGGTGATTACATGCTAGTTCATGCAGGTATTTTACCAACATGGAATCTCGAACAAGCACGACATCATGCACGACAATTAGAACAAGCATTGCAAGGAGATCAATGGCAAGATATTCTCACAGCCATCTATACATCTTCTTCTGAAGATACTCTGGATAATCCATGGTATACGATCGCCAATTTTTTTACACGACTGCGGTTTTGCACCGCTGATGCTGTTCCTGATTATCAGTGCAAAGTAGCGCCACAGGATGCCCCGCAACATTTATATCCGTGGTTTGAACTAACATCACGACCACTTGCTCACAAAACTATCGTTTTTGGTCATTGGTCTTCTTTAGGACTTTATGTCACCCCTCATCTTATTGCCTTGGACAGTGGTTGTGTTTGGGGCAATAGTCTAACAGCCATTCGACTGCCCGATCGTCAAATTTTCCAAGTTTCCTCTCAAGAACGCAGCGTGCACTGAAGTGTTACACCTCAAATCCTCCGTCCAATGGTTACTTACAGATCTCTTCAACTGAAACGTTACATCTTAAGTCCTCCGTTTAGTGTTTATTGAAAAGATCTCTTCATTTGCACGTTATTTCATTTTGCGTTATTAAATGCTTATGCGATCATGTTTTTATTCTTCAATATCAGGGATTCTATTTCAAATTTATGCAGGC
>JABAAV010000027.1:5909-16795 GCA_014238595.1 Myxococcales bacterium
GCTCTCCCAACTGAGCTACAACCCCATATGATTGCTGTAACAACCCTCATCGATCCTTGTCAAGACAGATAAAAAGCTTGAATATCGATGTGTCTATTGTAACGCTATGAACCATCAAAACAGAGACAATCTCTGAACGATATCCTGTGAGCTTATTTATCCTTATGTCATAATTTAAACGTTATGTTTTTTGTAACTATTTTCTTAGGATTGTTTTTAGGCAGCGTTGTTATCATATTGATTGCTCGTTATTCACCCGACGCCGCTGAATCCCGCGCACAAGCTGCACGTCGTCAACAAGAACATTCAGGCATTGTGCTGTTACCATCAATTCCTTTTGATGAATTTCGAGAAATTATCGTTGATTTGCTCGATGTCATGGAGTTTCGCATTACTTTTGAATACAACCATGATCATCGATTAACCATGATTGCACGAACTTCAAACCCGCTCAGTCATGGGAAATTTATTGTACATGCCATCCATCAAATCTCCGGTGATATTGTTGATCAAACCGACATTCTTCAACTGCAAGATTCCGTCAAAGCAGATCGTGCCCAAAAGGGTATTTTGCTAACACCTTACCAAATTAATGCCAATGGATTAGGTAATCTAGATGTGAGTCTTGAACTCATCGATGGAAAGAAATTGCGCACTCTGGTTTCAGAGCATATCCCTCACAAACTAGAGAGCATTAACGCTTACCGTGGTTTTTGATATGGAATGATCGTGTGAGATGCAATCGAGATTCAACGGTCGCTAGCGTGCCATGTCATCTCGAATTTCATCGCGACGACCTTCTTTAATTAAACGATCATTGCGCCGACCTTGGCTCAAGCCCCAATTCAAAAAGAAGACAACGACAAACAACATCCCTACAATAGGCACGTTATCTGGTTTAGTTATGATAAGAAGAAAGTTCTCCATGATTGTTCCATCCTATAATCGTATGATGTAGCTAGTGAAGCTTATTATGTCAAGATTTCCTATACAAAGTGCCATGATTTTATGTGCAGGATTTGGAACTCGGCTGGGACAATTGGGTGAACAATGCCCAAAACCACTGTTACCTGTACTTGGATTGTCCATTCTTCGCTATGGCATTGCACTACTAGAAGGCCATGGCATTAAGCATATTATCATTAATGCCCATCATCACGATCACGCTATTGAACGGGAAATCGACAAAATTCAACAGGAAACATCCGCAACAATAAAACTTGTTGTGGAAAACCCCATCCCCTTAGGCACAGGTGGTGCACTCAAACATGCACTACCATACCTCGATCCCAACAATACCAATGACCCATGTTTAATCATGAATGGCAAACTGATTATCGATGCCGACATTGATGCCTTGACCATGGCATTTCTTTCTCACGACCAGCATCCGAACCATCTGGGCACCATGCTCGTTCAACCGATGGCGCTCCATAACACCTATGGAGCATTAACCATTTCTGACCAACACCATGTAACTGATTTTTTTAATCAAGGATCTCATATGTTTTGTGGATTGCACATCACTCGACCTTCAGTCATTAATCAATTGCCCGATGGTGTCTGCTGCATGGTACGTCAAGGATATCATCCATGGATAACACAACATAAAGGATTCATTTCTTCACAACTTCATCATGGTTATTTTGCTGAACATTCGACACAAGAACAATATCTACAAAGCAACATTGATTTATTAAACAATCCGACAACGCTAACCCATCCTCCACTCGGATTTCTTGCGAACAACACCTCTCAAGATGATGTCACCAGTGTTATCACATCTCCGATTGGCCTTGGAAAAAATGTCACCATCGAAGAAAATTGCTCCGTAGGTCCAAATGTTTTTTTGGATGATGGGGTTACCGTAAAATCCAACAGTGATCTGAGTCATTGTATTGTGTGGAAAAACACAATCGTCCAAGGAAAACACGCTCAAACGATCATCACCTCTTAAGAGGCCTGTTAGTCATACAGCAGGTTATGCATCTTCAGGGATGTCTAACCCTTTTCCGCCGTCTTGAAACCATGTGTTCAAAACTTCAGTCACTTGACCTGCTTGTTTAGCATTTGTTATTTTGAAACTCGATTTTTGTCGAAACACCCCATTAGCCTTCTGGTAGCGCACAATCGCAACCTTAGGCGGCTTCCATGTTTCTGTTTTTCTGTCCAATTCTTGAAAAAGAAACATAATTGTAGACCAAGCCCCTTTAGATAATACCTGTTTATCTAACTGCTTGCGAACTAAAGTACCTTCTTCTTCATAATCGTAATGTATTTCATCAATTGTTTCAGCCATAAGGGGTTCTCTACCTAATCAACAATGCTCCTGTCAACCTGCATCTTTTCAAAAGATCTTAAACCATGCTAGAAATCGGACTGTGTCCATTAAAAAGTCTCCCCAGAGAAAATTCGAATCCTTGCACGATTAGTTCATCTACAGTTATCTGAAGATGATATCCTCGAACTACAAGAAGATTTAGGACAAATTCTTGCTTATATAGACAGATTGGATGAATTGGAGATTGATCGAGTCAGTGAGATCAATGCTTTATTCTCTAAAGAACCAGCACCAGACGAGATACAACCTTCATTAGAGGTTGAAACCCTGTTAAACCAAGCCCCTGATAGAGCAGCGGGCTATTTTCGTGTA
This sequence comes from Myxococcales bacterium, assembly GCA_014238595.1. Classification (GTDB taxonomy): domain Bacteria; phylum Myxococcota_A; class Polyangia; order Haliangiales; family J016; genus JABAAV01. The sequence continues at coordinate 8,563 of JABAAV010000027.1, forward strand.
CCCAAAATCATCGATAATCCCGATTATTAGATATACAAACTTTTTTTCGACGATCCATGTCTTTCTCTGATATCCATTTCTTATCCGCAACCGAGCAACAAGCACTTATCTTGAACGGTCAAATCTCTTCGCTTGAATTGACGAACATATACCTTGAACGCATTAAAAAATTTGATCCAACGTTGGGTGCTTATCTAACAATCACAGCAGATCTTGCATGTCAACAAGCCAAAGAGATCGATCAACGCATTGCCGATAAACAACCCGTAGGACCTCTTGCAGGATTGCCGATTGCTATCAAAGATAACATTGTTACCAAAGATATACCCACCACGGCAGCCTCTGTCTTTTTGAAAGATTGGGTTCCACCCTACGATGCCACCATCGTTTCTAAATTACGTCAGGCCGGAGCTGTTCTGTTGGGCAAACTCAACTGTGATGAATTTGGTATGGGTTCTACGACAGAAAATTCCGCATTGAGACATTGTCTTAATCCATGGAACATTCATCATGTCCCTGGAGGATCATCTGGTGGCAGTGCCGCTGCTGTTGCCGCAGGACTTTGTAGCGCTGCCATTGGCACCGATACAGGCGGCTCAATCCGACAACCCGCAGCTTTTTGTGGCATTGTCGGTATTAAACCAACCTATGGCTTAGTGTCTCGTTTAGGCGTCATCGCATTTGCATCTTCGTTTGATCAAGTCGGTCCCATGACACGAACTGTTGCTGATGCCGCATTGTTTTTAAATGTATTAGCAGGTCACGATCCAAATGATTCAACATCTCTTCCTGATGAATCCATCTCCTATACCAAATCATTGTCCCAAGAATCACTTGCTGGAAAAACTATCGGCATCCCTCGTGAATATTTCAACAACACCATTGATCCCGATATTCAACAAGCGACAGATCAAGCCATCGAAGTGTTCAAGGAACAAGGTGCAACATTCAAAACTATTTCGCTTCAACATCATACATTTAATATTGCTACATATTCACTACTTTCTTCTGTAGAAGCCTCTTCAAATCTTTTGCGTTATGACGGTATTCACTATGGATTTCGTCATAACGATACAGAATCACTCTCAACGCTGTATACAAACTCGAGAAACGATGGTTTTGGCGATGAAGTCAAACGCCGCATTATGTTAGGAACATTCGCGCTTTATTCAGAACATTTTGATGCCTACTATGATAAAGCACGACGTGCTCGAACACTGATTCGCAAAGATTTTGAATCAGCGTTCGAATCAATCGATTTTATTCTATCTCCGACAACACCTCATCCTGCCTTTACCATTAAAGAAGAAGCGACAGACACATTAAGCATGTATCTCGGAGACATTTTTCTTTCTGATGCCAATCTAAGTGGATTTCCTGCGATCTCCATTCCCTGTGGTATGACCCGCAAAAAACTCCCCATTGGGTTGCAACTCATGGCTCCTTGGAAACAAGAAGCCTCATTGCTTCAAGCGGGGCATCTGTATGAACAATGTTCAGCTTTAGATCCAAAACATCCCGATTTAACCAACATTATCAATGAAAACACAGCCAAAGATCGTTCAAGAGGCGCAAACGATCATGTCTAGCAGCACAAAAACGCCTCTTGAACCTGTCATTGGTCTTGAAATTCATACACAACTGTTAACCAAAAGCAAAGTGTTTTCTCGCAGTGCCAATGTGTTTGGCGCTTCACCAAACACATTGACGGATCCCACAGTTGTTGGAATGCCTGGCTCACTACCTGTTCTCAATCAACGTGTCGTTGACCTAGCCGTACGCCTAGGTCTCGCCATGCAATGTCATATTCGTCCTATATCGTATTTTGCACGAAAACATTACTTTTATCCTGATTCACCTAAGGGGTATCAAATCACACAACACAACGAACCTATCTGTGAACATGGAACCTTATCTTTTTTCTTTAACAAGATACGTCAAGATCTCCCGATTACACGCATTCATATTGAAGAAGATACTGGTAAAAACTCACATCAAGGCAACAATACCTCATTGATTGATCTCAATCGGGCAGGTGTCGCCTTATGTGAAGTTGTCAGTGCTCCCATGCTTCACAGTGCGGCGGAAGCTGCCGCAGCGCTACGGGCATTAAGACAACTGGTGCGTTATTTAAATGTCTCTGATGGTAATATGGATCAAGGATCGATGCGATGTGATGCTAACATCTCACTGCGTCCACAAGGAGATACCAGCATAACGGCACCTCGTGTTGAATTGAAAAATATCAATTCATTTAAATTTGTTGAACAAGCCATTGACTATGAAATTCAACGACAAACGAAAGCTTATCATGAAGGGGTGCCCATTGTGGAAGAAACACGACTTTGGGATCATAACAAAGGACGGTCTCTCCCATTACGCAAAAAAGACAACGCATGGGATTATCGATTTTTTCATGACCCCGATTTACCACCACTACATATTTCTGAAGAAACAATTAATAAAACCAACAGCGATCTCATCGAACACCCAACGGATCGCTGTCAACGTTTTGTCGATATCTTTTCACTGTCATTTTCCGATGCTTTTTTGATTGTCGAAGAAAAATCTCGGGCTGATTTTTTTGATCAAACGGTTACTGCTTTTGCTTTGTTACCTGAACAAAACGAAACAACAGCAAAATCCGCTGCACAACAGATCGCCAATTGGTTTTTATCCGAGCTACTTGGTGTTTTATATGGGCAACATATCATCAACGCCTATGACAGCAAGGTATCTCCAACCCATCTTGCTTTACTCGTATTGTTAATAACAAAACGAACTATTACACGGGCGGCAGGTAAAGAAGTTTTAATAGACATGATAAAAACTGGAAATGATGCACAAACAATCGTTAATGAACGAAAACTAGAATGCGTCACAGATCAATCCAATCTCGAAGCAATAATTGATGAACTTCTGAAAAAACACCCCGATCAAATGCTCGCCTATCAAAAAGGCAAAGAAGGCCTTTTAGGCTTTTTTGTTGGGAAAATCATGCAAAACACACGTGGAACCGCTGATCCGAAGATTGTTCGTGAGCTTGTTAAGCACGCTTTATCTCGAAAGATATAAGACTTCCTGTCATTATTTCTTGACGAAGCATCAAAGATCGCGTAATTCCATGACTTCATTATGTACGCAGTCATTGAAACAGGAGGCAAGCAATACAATGTTCGCACAGGCGATGTATTGTACATTGAAAAATTACCAGGTGAAGCTGGTGATGTTGTTTCGTTTGACAAAATCCTTCTTATTGGGAAAGAAGACCATGTCTTTCTTGGTCATCCACAAGTTGAAGATTCCAAAGTAGAAGCAGAAATCATAAAACATGGCCGTGGTGAAAAATTGATTGTTTTTAAATTTAAACGGCGTAAAAATTACAGACGCAAACAAGGGCATCGTCAGGATTATACGGAAATACGTATCTCCAACATCCAGGCACCAAACGCATAGATCATGGCACATAAAAAGGGACAAGGGTCGACAAGAAACGGCCGTGATTCACACGGACAACGACGAGGTGTTAAATGTTTTTCTGGACAATATGTAACAGCAGGAAGCATTCTTGTACGTCAACTCGGTACTAGAATTCATCCGGGGAAAAATGTCGGGACAGGTCGTGATTGGACTTTATTTGCGCTTACCGATGGTATTGTTTCTTATGCACGCCATGACCGTCGGAAAAAATGTGTTTCGATACTTCCACCAGACGCAACCGCATAAGCGTAATATCACCTGTGTAATCAGAACCATTAACACGGAGTCGTGTGTTTGATGTTTATCGATCAAGCAAACATTGAAGTTAAGGCAGGTGATGGTGGTCATGGATGCATTGCTTTTAGACGAGAAGCGCATGTGCCGCATGGAGGACCTGCAGGCGGCGATGGCGGTGATGGTGGGAGTGTTATTGTACAAGCTGATAGCCAGTTAAACACCTTGCTCGATTTCAAATTCAAAAAACATTATAAAGCACAGCGTGGAGAAGATGGTCGAGGAAAAGATCAATATGGCAAAAATGGTGAATCATGCATTCTTCATGTTCCTGTAGGTACCATCATCACCAACAATGATACTGATTTACTCATTGCTGATTTAGATACACCGCATATGCATTATGTTCTTGCACAAGGTGGGATTGGTGGACGAGGTAATATTCATTTTAAACGCCCTTATGATCGAGCACCAAGGCAAGCAACACAAGGCACTGAAGGTGAGTTTTTTTGTGTTCGATTTACATTAAAACTCATCGCACAAGTTGGATTACTCGGGTTTCCCAATGTAGGGAAATCCACATTTCTTTCACAAATATCAAATTCCCAAACAAAGGTTGCTGATTATCCTTTCACAACAATAGCCCCCTCCTTAGGCGTAGTCGCTCTTCCTGATGATCGCGATTTGGTTGTTGTTGATATTCCTGGGATTATTGAAGGGGCTGCTCTTGGCATGGGGTTAGGTCATCGTTTTTTGCAACATGTCGAACGCACAAAAGTATTGCTGCATCTTATAGAAGCGTCTGATTTTACAGGACCTGATAGAAACCCTGTCGCAGATCTCAAAATACTCAACAAAGAACTCAAGCAATACAATCCTTCTTTAATCAACAAACCTCAACTTGTCGTGTTAAACAAAATAGATCTCCCACAAACACAGGCATTACAAGATAGTATCCGCCGTGAATTAGCAGAACAAAACATTCCGTTATTTACGATGTCTGCTGCAACAGGTGTGGGGGTTCGGAATGTTTTAGAAGCGTTGTATCATCTGGTCCAGACCACTGAAACTTCCGAGTCTTAGCGTTTTGAGCCATCGCTATTGATCGTATGGTTCTCCGTAAACCTTCATCAAGTTGAGTATTGGCAACAAAACCAAGCCTATCTTGAGCATAGGTCATCTCTGCAACAGAATAGAAAATATCATTGTTGCGTGGCATATCCTTGTGTAATGGTAATGTGCCCGTGTTGGTTAACAAAGACATGTTTTCTGACAACACATCAAACAATTGTCGAAGTGTCGTTCCTTTGCCTGTCCCAACATTATAAATACAATGCTCCTTTGATGGTGCAAGTGCTGCCATAACATTGCTTCGGACAACATCATCAATAAACACAAAATCACGACAAATTGTTTCTTTTCCAAAAATATGACAAGGATTGTTTTCAACAATACACTCTATCCATGTTGGAATCACGGCACCATAATCCGATGTTTGTTCTGAACCATAAACATTAAAATAACGAAGTCCTGTACTTGGAATATGTTGCATAATCTTTTCTGCATCACATTCATTTTGGTATTTAGTAACGGCATATAACGATAATGGCTTACATTTATTTGTTTCAGCTTGTTTGTGATGAGAGCCATCTCCATACACCGCACTAGACGAAGCATAAACAACATGGCGTATTTTCATAGATTCGGCGGCGGCAGCAATAGTTCGAAACCCTTGAATGTTTTTGTGAATCGCTTGATATCCATCAACTAACATTGCCGAAGAAAGCGCTGCTTGATGCAAAATATAATCTGTCTCTTTGACAAGTGTGTCACACAATGATTCATCACAACAATCACCATGAACAAATCGAAATTTTTTGTGAGTATCTTCGAGATTGTTTAAATATTGCACACCCAGAGATTGCATTGATCCATGATCTAAACCCACCACCATTTGTCCATGTTTGAGCAAAAAATCAACAAGATGAGAGCCAATAAAGCCTGCGGCACCTGTGACAAGCCACCGATCACAAGAGGCATAAAGTTTTTTTTCAATAGACATTGTCATAAACTGCAATATTGATGTGGTAATTGGACAGCATCAGACTGATAAATAGATTTCATATCAAACAACACACCACCCTGTTTTGACAAACAATTTACAATATCCTGCGTTGATTTGTTTTGATAGACGTCATGAGCTTGAACCACAATGATGATATCTATCTCTTTAAACTCTGACCAAGAACATAATGTAACACCTTGCAATGCTGCTGTAGAATGAGATACATATGGATCATGTGTTTTAATGGATAATCTTTGTTGCTTTAATAATTCGATTAGTTCCAATGCAGGACTGTTTCTTATATCCGAAACATTGTCTTTAAATGTAATCCCCATGATACCCACAGTAGAGAATTGCGGAGACTGGTCTATTAAGTCTATTATTTTTTGAGCGACATAACGAACCATACGATCATTAATCAAGCGACTTTGTTCTGCAAGTATCAACGGTAATTCAACCTTGTGTGCTTTATCAATTAAATAATAAGGATCAACAGGGATACAATGTCCACCAACAAATCCTGGTGATACGGAGTAAAAATTCCATTTAGTCTGTGCCACTTTGAGCACGTCATCTGTGGAGATACCTAATCTGTCAAAGAGCTGTGCACATTCATTGATAAGCGCAATGTTTACATCTCGTTGTGTATTTTCCAAAACCTTAGCTGCCTCTGCTACAACAATAGAATCAGTGAAACAGATAGGTTCCGACATAATCGTTTTATAAATTTGAGAAATCCGATTTTTTGTTGGTTCATGTGGTGTTGCCACAACTTTAACGACCTGTTCTAATGTATGAAGTGGATCTCCAGGATTCATACGTTCAGGACAATAGGCTACAAAAAAATCTTTCCCTTCTTTTTTCCCTGACACAGATTCCAATAAAGGAATCCCAACTTCTTCGATCATTGTTGGATAACCTGTTGTTTCATACACGACAATGGTTTCCTTCGTGAGTTGCTTGCCTACAAGTTTCGATGATTGTTCGAAACACGAAAGATCAGGTCGTTGAGTCTCGTCAATCGGCGTTGGCACTGTAATAAAAATTACCGTACATTGAGACAACGTTGACGCATCACAAGTCCATGTCGCTTTACACTCCGATAACAACTTCGGAGAAACCATGTTATTGCAATCATCATCTCGATTCAGTGCAACAACGCGTTGGGCATTGTTGTCAAATCCTGTAACAACGTAATGTTTCGATAGCGATACTGATAATGACAACCCTGTGTAACCAAGACCAACAACACCAACATGTTCGTTATTAATCACAATGATTCTTTCGATAAAAAGAATCTATAGCAGAAACAACACGCTCTTGTTGTGTTTCGGATAATGTTGGATATAGAGGAATACTAAGCACTTCTTTACTTACTTTTTCTGCGACAGGAAACGACCCCTCGCGATATCCCAGTGATGCAAAGCATGGTTGTAAATGAAGTGGTGTCGGATAATAGATCTCTGTTTCAATGCCAGCATTCAACAAAGCTTCCTGAAGTTCATCCCGTTTGGGCACACGAATCACAAACCGATGAAAACAATGCGCTGAAGCGATTTTGGGTAATCGAATGTCACAGGAAAAAGGTACTGAAGCAAATAAATCATAATAACGCATGGCACATGCATATCGTTGTTTATTACGTTGTGCCAATGTGTCTAATTTGATGGATAAAATAGCGGCTTGCAAGCTATCTAGTCGAAAATTCCCACCGATAGATTCATAGTGATGTTTTGTTATAGCACCATGACATGCGATGGTTCGTATCTTCTGTGCAAGCATATCATTGTCAGTCACGATGGCACCGCCATCACCACAAGCACCAAGATTCTTGGTTGGAAAAAAACTAACACAAGAACAAGCACTCTCATTTGTTGAATAACCTGCCGCTTGCGCAGCATCTTCAATCACCTCAAGTCCTGCTTCTTTGCCCCAAACAGGTGCAGGATATCCGAACAAATGCACAGGAATAACAGCGCGAACAGTGGCATCGACAGCAGACTGAGTGGTCTTGACATCCAAACACAAGGTCTCTTCATTGATATCTGCAAATCGTATGGTAGCGCCAAGACGTGTAATGACATTTGCTGTTGCAATAAAAGAAAACGGCGTTGTAATCACAGCATTATGATTGCCAATACCCAATGCCATCAATGAAGCTAGTAAGGCATCCGTACCACTAGATACTCCAATTGCATGCTTACGATGATGATAGGCTGCAAATTTTCGTTCAAACAGAGCCACATCTTGCCCTCCTATAAACTGTCCTGACGCCAACACACGTGAGAAAGCACGCTTAAACGCAGTACTATGAGGTGCATTTTCGGCGGTGATATCAACAAGAGGAACATGCATAGAGCGATAGACTTTACACAATTAGAATGTAAGTCAAGCCTTCAATAAGCATGATCCCAGCTATGGTCACAAATAACCCTGATTGATGTTGGAATTATC
>JABAAV010000028.1 GCA_014238595.1 Myxococcales bacterium
CAAAGAAAATTGCTGACAAAATAAACGACAATGAAGGACAAGGAACGTTGGGTAGGTTGATCAATGATTCAGTACTGGCTGATAATCTCGAAGAAATTGCTGATGGGGCTAAAACGTTCGTTAAATCAGTAGCAGGGATGCAAACATTTGTTGGTTTGCGTTCAGAATACAATGTTTTTTCTCAGACATTTACAAACTACATGAGTGTTTCGTTACATCCACGCCCCAATAAATATTATATTTTTGAACTTGGATGGGACGGAAGGGGCTATGCAGAAACAACGCTCGTTTATGATCCCATATTAAATCCTGCAACCGATGGTTATGCTAAGCGAACTATCATTCGTGATATTCCCCGTGTTACATTGCAATTTGCCAAACGGATTGATTGGGCGACATTTCGATTTGGTGTGAAAGAGTCCTATGGTGGACTTGGTATTGATACACATTTTTTAAATGATAAGGTTAAATTTTCCGTAGATTTGTTTGAAGGTGTCTTTAATAAGAAACCACGGTTGAAATTAGCAGCTGCTGTTGAATTTTTCTCACATCTTTATGTTTTAGCGGGTGTCAATGATGCGTTAAATGAAGAACATATACTTCAGTCTGAAGATACGAATGTAACCGATCCACAAATACCGGGAACCTTTGATGAAATTCGATTAGGACGCGATTATTTCGTTGGTGGTATGGTATATTTTAATGACTTGGATCTAGCGGCAATGCTTTCTGTAGGGAGTGGGTTGCTTTCTGTAGCACTCTAACGTTCATATGAAGAATGCTTGTTCGGAATTAGTGTTTCGCCGCAGCGAGCTCCCTATAAGTCGGGAGTTTGTCTTATCTCAAAATTTTATCAAAACCGCATTAAAAGAGATTATGGGATATTCAGATATGATATCTGACATTACAAATCTGTCTCAAAGCATTGGAAATATAAGGATTTTATTTAGCGCACATGATGACAACGGCGCTGTGTTCGTCACAGGGGAATTTCAAGGGTGGATGTCTATACCCTGTACACGATGTTTGGGCATTGCACGATTGTCTCTGGATGGAGCATTTGATGCAATGTTGCTTAAACGAACCAATGCCAAGCGTCATATCAAACCAAAAGTTGATTCAGAGCAGGATTTGGAGGTTAATTTTGATGATTTGGATATTGGATTCTATGAGGGCAAAACGGTAGATATCGCTACAATTGTTCGTGATCATGTGGTGTTGTCAATACCGTATATATTAATTTGTTCTGATGAATGTCAGGGATTATGTCAATCTTGTGGTATCAATCAAAACACTGAGACTTGCTTGTGTGTCCCCGTGACGCATATTTAAAACCACGTATATTCGACATTTCACCCATGATTAGATTTGCCGTAAGAGATAATGTTTAGTATAGAACCTCACGAATCACGATTTAGGAAACGATTATGCCATTACAGAAACGAAGATTAGGAAAAGCACGCGTTCATCATCGCAGATCTGCGTGGGCCGCATCATTTAAAAAACCAGCAGCCACACAATGTCCTCGATGCAGTGCGCCACGGTTGCCACATCGATTGTGTATGCAATGTGGCTACTATGGTAATCGACAAGTGGTTGAATCTGCAGAACAAAAAAATACCAAAGATACGCCTGAAACGTCTGAAGCATAGCAATGCCCAAAGCATTATTGTTTCCAGGGCAAGGGTCCCAAAAAATTGGCATGGGGAAAGATTTATATGATCATTCTCCTATGGTCAGAGCACTGTTTGAGGAAGCTGATGATGCGGTTGGTAAGTCACTGTCCGATATTTGTTTTAACGGTCCCAAAGAGGCACTCACTCAAACCGAAAACACACAACCTGCATTATTGTTATGTTCTATTGCTGCACTGAAGGTTATTGAACAAGAGCATGATATCTCGTTTGATTTAGTTGCAGGCCATTCTCTTGGAGAATGGACGGCTTGTGTTGCGACAGGTGCCATGTCTTTTGCAGATGCTATTGTTGCTGTTCATCATCGTGGAAAAGCAATGCAAGAAGCGGTGCCTATTGGTGAAGGTGCTATGGCAGCTATTATCGGTCTTTCAAGTGATGATGTCACAACATTATGTCACTCGCATGCAGGTGATCGTCGGGTATGTATGCCTGCGAACTTTAACGGTGGTGGCCAAATTGTAATTTCTGGCCATAAAGATGCCGTAGAACAGGTAGTTGCCGTTGCGAAAGAAAAAAAGGCACGTGCAATTATGCTTCCTGTAAGCGCACCATTCCATTGTTCGTTGATGTCATCTGCCGCTGATGTTGTTGAAAAAACATTAGCGTCAATCCCTTGTCATGATTCATCCGTGCCTATCGTTGTCAATGTCACTGCAACGCCTATTACAGAGGCAGCACAAATTAAACAATCCTTGATTAAACAGGTCACTGCACCTGTTCTTTGGGAGCAAACAATACAAGAATTTGTTCAATCAAAGATAGACTCAGTTCTTGAAATAGGCACAGGGAACGTACTTACAGGGCTTGTTCGTCGCATTGCACCAGAGATGACACGACATAATGCAGGAACGATAGAGCAGATCTCGTCACTATCGTTTTAACCTGCTTAAACACGGGTTAGCACGTTGTTGTTAGGGATGTTTTGTTGTATCTCTTACATCTTCTATGTCACATCAACCAACAGGTTTGTCTGGACGCATTGCATTGGTGACTGGTGGGTCTCGTGGCATCGGTCGCGCGATTTGTATCGCACTAGCAGAACATGGGGCGAAAGTCGTTGTAAATTATACATCACGCAAAGAGGCCGCTGATGAAACTGTCGACATCATTGAATCACAAGGTGGACAAGCGATTGCAGTAAAGTTTGATGTTAAAAATCGTGATGAAACATCTGCAACAATCAAAGATATTGGTAAACAACAAGGCGGCATTGATATTCTTGTTAACAATGCAGGTATTGCGATCAATGGATTAATGATGCGTGTCAAACCCACACATTTTGACGATGTTATTAATGTAAATCTTGGTGGTGTAATGTGGTGTAGTCAAGTTGCATCATCCTTTATTTTAAAAGCCAAAGAACATGGGCGAATTATTAATATTAGTTCAGTCATTGGTGAGATAGGCAATGTAGGTCAAAGTGTCTATTCAGCAAGCAAAGCAGGTGTGATTGGTTTGACAAAATCTATGGCACGTGAATTTTCGTCACGAGGCGTCTGTGTCAATGCTGTCGCTCCTGGTCTTATTGAAACAGAAATGATATCAACACAAATGTCTGAAGATATGCGTCAAACAACAATCGAACAAATACCGTTGAAGCGCATTGGGCTTCCTCAAGATGTTGCAGGTGTTGTTGCGTTTCTTGCATCACCCAGTGCTTCATATATTACTGGACAGGTCATTCGCGTCAATGGTGGAATGTTAATGTAAACTGGAGCAGAGGCTCCCTAAGCAAAAGGTAAATAAAGATATGTCAGAAGAAATTGGTTCAAAAGTAAAGTCGATTATTTGTCAACAACTTCAAATTACAATTGAAGAATGTTCCGATGGGACATCGTTCGTTGATGATTTGCAAGCTGACTCTTTAGATGTCGTTGAACTTGTATTAGCATTGGAAGAGGAATTTAAAATTGAAATTCCTGATGAAGACGCTGAAGGCATTCGTACAGTTAAAGATGCAGTTGAGTATGTCAAAAAACACCTCCCTCAGTAACGGAAACGGATTTTTGAATGCGTCGTATTGTTGTTACAGGGATAGGTCTGGTTACCCCTTTAGGTAACCGGACTAAACTTACATGGGATGCATTGCTCGATGGTAAGAGTGGCATCGGTCCTATTACACATTTTGATTCCTCTAAGGTGCTCACTCAATTTGCGGGCGAGGTGCGTGATTTTGATCCTGCACCTTACATCTCTGCACGAGAACAAAGACAGTTTGATCTGTTTTTACAATATGGTGTGGCCGCTGGCATGGAAGCCATGTTGGATGCAGGGTTTGACGATGGTAAATTCACCGAAGAGCAAGCAGAAAGAGCAGGCGGTTATTTAGGGGCTGGACTTGGTGGACTTGTAACCATTGAAAACAATCATACAACCGCTGTTGAAAAAGGAGCACGTCATGGCATTACACCACATTTTATTTGTGGGACGATCATCAATATGTTGCCAGGACTGCTGTCGATTCGAACAGGATTTCGAGGTCCAAACATCTCACATGTATCAGCTTGCTCGAGTTCTAGTCATTCCATTGGAGAAGCTGCACGTTGTTTGATGTATGGTGATGCAGATGTTATGCTCGCCGGTGGTGCTGAAGCCACCATTAGTTTGTTAGGTGTTGGTGGATTTAATTCCATGCGTGCACTTTCGACTAATAATGACAATCCTCAAGGTGCTAGTCGTCCATTTGACAAAAACAGAGACGGTTTTGTTATTGCTGAAGGTGCAGGTGTGCTTGTGTTAGAAGAGCTCGAACATGCAAAAAAACGCAAAGCTTCTATTTATGCGGAATTGATTGGCTATGGTGCTAACTCTGATTCTTTTCATATTGTACAACCAGCCCCAGAAGGTGCAGGGGCACGTCGTTGTATGCAACATGCCATCAAGGATGCAAAAATCAATCTGAGCGACATCGGCTATGTGAACGCACATGGAACATCGACGGCATTCAATGATCGCAATGAAACGCAAGCCATTCGTGCTGTCTTTGGTGATCATGCCAATAATCTCGCTGTTTCATCAACAAAATCGATGACAGGGCATATGTTAGGGGCTGCTGGTGGTGTAGAGGCGGCGATCACGACGCTTGCATTGCATCATGGTGTGCTTCCTCCAACAATCAATTATGAAACACCAGATCCTGATTGTGATTTGGATTACATCCCTAATCAAGCACGTGAAACTCAAGTCGATGTAGCACTATCAAATTCATATGGATTTGGTGGCGCCAATGCTGTATTGGTATTACGTCGATATCAAGGAGATTAATACAATATGAAATGGTATGTCGGTGCAGATCATGCTGGAGTAACCATGAAAGATAATCTTGTCACTTATCTATCCGACTATGCTGACGATGTGATTGATTTAGGTACCAATAATTTAACATCGGTGGATTATCCGGATTATGCACATAAAGTCGCCCAAGCAGTCGTTAATGATTCACCCAGCTTTGGACTTCTTGTTTGTGGAACAGGACAAGGCATGGCTATGGCGGCCAATAAAACAAAAGGCATTCGTGCTGCCTTAGTAACCAATGCATTTATTGCACAAGCAGCGCGAAGTCATAATAATGCCAATGTGATTGTATTTGGTGCATCTGTTTTGAATGTCGATGTTGCTCAAGAAGCGTTAAAAGTTTTTCGCGAAACATCATTTGAAGGAGGTCGGCATCAAAATAGAGTGAACAAACTCGATGTCTATCTCTAAGGAAGATATAAAATGGATGCAACGTTGTTTAGCCCTCGCTAAACAAGCAGAAGGAAAAACGGCATCAAACCCTATGGTAGGTTGTGTCATTGTTGACCAAAACAATAACAATATCGCCGAAGCTTATCATCAATACGCAGGCAGTCGTCATGCTGAAGCTGAAGCCTTAGCACTGTTGGATGACAACGCTCAAGGTTGCACAATGTATGTCAACCTTGAACCATGCCATCATAAAAATAATAGACGAATGAAAGAGCCATGTACATCGTTGATTGCTCAATCAGGTGTTTGCAGAGTCGTTGTTGGTGTTACTGATCCTATTGCTGAACATTCAGGTGGTGCATTGTGGCTTGAACAACAACAGATTGAAGTCACTAACAATGTGTTGGGATCGGAGTGTAAAGAGTTGAATCGTCCTTTTTTTGTGTGGGCAGATAAGCATCGTCCTCAATTTGTCCTTAAAATTGCGATGTCACTTGATGGGAAAATCACAAAAAACAAAGGAAGCAAAACGCAACTGACAGGACAAGAATCACAAACCAATGTTCATGAATATCGCAAGCGTTTTGATGCAATTTTAGTCGGTATTGAAACAGTGCTTATCGACGATCCAAAATTAACTGTGCGTCATGTGACTCGAGACAAAGATCCCATTCGTATTGTATTGGATAGTCAATTGAAAATGCCATCTGAATCCTTAGTGTTACCTCATAACAGTGATTCAGATGCACGAATGATTGTGGCTTGTACGACCATGGCTTCAGACTCTGATCGTCACAGGTTGGAACAAAAAGGCGCGGAAATATGGTGTGTTGAGGGCAATTCTAAGAGCATTGATCTTCATGTCTTGAGTGCACGATTGGGTCATGAAGGATTACTCTCTGTGTTAGTCGAAGGTGGAGCGCTTGTACATCAATCTTTTTTGACAGAAGGACTTGTCGATGATGTTTTGGTTTATATTGCGCCGACTATTTTGGGAGGCTCAGAAGCGTTATCGTGGATGTCGGAACAAATGTGTTTGTCACAAAAAATGAGTTTTTCCGCACCACCAAAACAAATTGGAGATGATATTTTAATTAGTCTTCGCCTCGAATCATCTTAAACAAATTGCAGGCGTATCGCTGCTTTATCGAGGTATAAAGCTTTTCTGAAATCCTTCTATATGGATACAGGAGTCGGTCTACATCAATGTTGTGATATCTTGCATAGATTGTTCTATGGGACCATTATAAAGGGTTGCTATCAAAAACAATTGGAGTATAAAGCCTATAGATGTTCACTGGGCTGATACAAGAGATTGGACGTGTTGTGCGATTCGATCGTCAGGAAAAATCTGTAGAGATCGATGTTGCTACAGAAGTAATAGATACTACAGAACTGATCATTGGTGAATCTATTGCCGTTGATGGGGTATGTCTTACCGTAACTTCCTGTTCAAATAAGCAGTTTACGGTGACTGCCGGTGATGAAACACTGGCGCGAACAACGTTAGGCACATGGAAACTTCATACATCTGTCAATATAGAGCGTGCTCTACAGATGGGAGATCGTCTTGGAGGACATATGGTTTTGGGGCATATTGATGGTGTGGGTTCTGTCCAATCACATCGTCAAGAAGAAGCCAACTGTGTGATTGTCGTTAATATGGATAATACGATGCTTCGATATGTTGTTAAAAAAGGTTCAATTTCAATTGATGGTATTAGTTTAACGGTCAATACGGTTGATAAACAGGGTGTCTCCGTGGCACTGATCCCACATACTGTAAACGAAACAACATTGGCAAAAAAAGAAATAGGGGCATTGGTGAATATTGAAGTGGATATTATTGGGAAATATGTTGAAACATTACTGAAAGGATATAAATCCTCATGTTAGAACAGGCAGCACATAGAGTTCATCAAGCAATCGAAAGCTATCGTAATGGTGGTATGGTGATTCTTGTTGATGATGAAGATCGTGAAAACGAAGGTGACCTTTGCTGTGCTGCAGAAAAGATAACCTCTGACACGATTAATTTTATGGCATCGTATGGACGCGGCTTAATTTGTTTAGCGTTAGATGGTGATTATATTGATCGGCTCAATCTTCCGATGATGGTGCAAGAAAACCAAGCACCACTAGGAACAGCATTCACTGTATCCATCGAAGCAAAGCATGGTGTTACAACAGGTATTTCTGCAAAAGATCGTGCTGTTACGATTCTTGCCGCTATTGATAGCGATGCGAAACCCAATGATCTGGTGTCACCGGGTCATGTGTTTCCGTTACGTGCGCGTCATGGTGGCGTTTTGGTTCGTGCAGGACAAACAGAAGGCTCTGTCGATATTGCACGGCTAGCTAAGCTTAAACCTGCCAGTGTTATTTGTGAAATCATGTGTGACAATGGAGAAATGGCACGGATGCCTGATTTAGAAAAATTCTCCGTCGCACATAATATTCCTATTGTATTTATTGCTGATTTGATTGCCTATCGATTGCAGCAAGAGTTGATTGTGAAAAAACAAGCAGAAACCATGGCTCGCCCATCTATGTTGAGCAAAGGCGAAGACTTTAAAATATGCATATATACTGCACAAGAAGAAGATGCAGAATATATCGCTTTGATTCGTGGCGATATTCAACAAGCTCGACTCAAAGACAAATCAGTATTGGTACGCGTTCAAACGGCCTGCATTACGGGGGATGGTTTGTCTGTTGCAACTTGTGACTGTGAATCGAATATGCGTCAATCATTACAAATGATCGACAAAGAAGGTGTTGGTATCTTTTTGTATGTATGTCCTAAGCGAAAGATGAGTTTTTTACATGGATTCAAAAAACACGTTTTACGTGAGGAAACACACAAAGAAACATCAGGCAGTAGCGAAGTATTACGTGAGTTTGGTCTTGGAGCACAGGTGTTGTCTGATATTGGTTGTCAAAAGATACGTCTTTTGAGTAATACCCCAAGAAAAATTGCGGGGCTTGAAGGATTTGGACTTGTGGTAGAAAAACGAGTTCCAATTTCGTCATGAAACACACAGATTCATTATGACAAAGCAATCAGACTCAGATCGTAATCTTCGCAACGAAACATGGAACAATCTCATTGAGCTTTTTACCACAAAAAGCTTTGGGTCACGCAATACCATGTTCGAGACGTTAAAAAACAGTCCTGAATTCATCGGAAACAAACATAGTTATGATCCATCTTCCATAAAACGTGAAACTAACGAAGCGATTAGTCTTGCTGATCAACTGCTCAATCCATGTGTCATTGTTAGTCGATATAATATTAATGTTATTGGCGGTCTGTTGGGGGGAGTTTTGACTGCGCTGAAACAACTCGGTTATACAAAAAAACCTCGTGTCATTTCAGTGTATGGCTCTTTTGAGATTCCAGCTGTATTGAAGAGTGTCTCTTTGTCTAATAAATACAATGTCGCGCTATGTTTAGGATCACTCATCCGTGGGAACACAGTTAATTTTGATTATTTAACATCTTCAGTCATTCAAGGAATCATGGATATTTCCATACAAAGCATCGATCAAAAAAATGCTCTCAATCAGCACAGCAAATCTAAAATCACGTTACAACCCAAAGAGTTTCAACTGATGGCAATAGGTCATGCGATCTTGACAACTGATACGATGGAAGAAGCGTTACAACGCGCAGGAAATCCTGTGCAGCACAACACAGATGATGATAAATCACACGATGCTCACCATCGTTCATCGTATACATGTGTTGATAATAAAGGGTATGAAGCTACAATGGCCACGATAGAAAACTTTTACAAAATGATCTCCATTAGTGGTGATTATGATTATGTATTTAATCTTAAAGAAAGTTTGTCACTCGTCAACGTTGATGATCAGAAACTATGAGTTCTATCAGGACACAGGCACGACAATACGCACTTCAGAAACTCTATTCGTTAGACACGAGCTTAACTCAAGAGTCGAACAGTGTTGTTCAAGAATTTTTTGTGCCATCTGATGACTATGAAGTTAAAGCTATAGATTATGCTGAACAATTGGTGAAACAAACCAGAGCAGCATTGACTCAGATTGATAAAACGATTGAAGCTTCCTCTGAACATTGGCGTATTTCACGGATGACAGGCATTGATCGTAATATATTACGTCTTGCAACTTATGAACTTTTAGACGGAAAAGTACCCGTTGCTGTTGTGATCCATGAAGCTATAAATCTCGCTAAACGATTTGGCACTCAAGATTCTTTTTCTTTTATCAACGGTGTCTTGGATCACATCGCTAAAAATCCAAAAGCAAACCCAACTCAAACAGCCGACATTGAGTTTTTGTCCATCAACATTGATGATTGGGAAGCCGTGTCAGTTGATACATTAGTGTTTTCAGTGTGTTACGATGAGCGACCTTTGTGTGGGGCTGCTGGGTTGGCTGATTGGCGTATGAACGGCAAATTGTCGCATATGTTAAAGCAAAACAAGATATCGGGAAATAACGATGATGTTCTCATGTGCCTCCCAGGAAAACAGTTAAAATTTAAACGATTGTTTTTGTTTGGCATTGGGCTTTCAAAAGATTTTAATGAAGATGTTTTTATAGAAAAATCAACACACATCAAACAAGTTCTCAAATCAGTGGATGTGTCTTCATATGCAATTCAGGTACCTGGGCGTTCCATGGATTTGATCACACCACAACGAGCTATAGAGCTTTGGGTTAGTCAAAAAAAACCTGATGATCACAATATTTTTTGGGTTGATAGCAATACAGTACGTAAAGAAACATTTGCTGCTATCAAACAACATGAACACTAGTTATTTTTGTCATCTCTCATTGTAGTGATACTATGAGAATCTATGTCTCTACCACTTGATCAAGGATACGATATTTTTTTGTCATATCTAAAGGTTGAACGTCATTTGTCACCAAACACCTTGCTGGCGTACAGCAATGATCTTGCAGGGTTGTTAGATTTCTTTGTGAAACGCAATTATAAAAAATGCGACGAACCAACAACAGAAGCTGTGATTGATTATCTGTTGATTTTGTCTGACAAAAAAATATCACCCAAAAGTAGGGCACGTGCTCTGGCGTCTTTTCGTGCATTTTTTCGTTATTTGTTTAATCAGAAATATATTGAATCTGATCCTACAGCAATGATTGAAGGTCCTAAGCTTGTGCGATCATTGCCTGACATATTAGGCGTTGATGAAGTTGATACACTTTTAGCTCAGCCGGATTTAAAAACATCGAAAGGTATTCGAGATAAGGCGATGCTTGAAACACTGTATGCCACGGGACTTCGTGTCACAGAACTGGTGTCTTTGGTACTCGATAATATCAATTTAGAATCAGGTTATATTCGTACTGTTGGCAAAGGACGCAAACAACGTGTAGTGCCTATTGGCGAGGTCGCAAATCAAATTCTACGCAACTACCTCGATAATCATCGGTCATCATTTATCAAAGACCCATTAGAACAATCTGTGTTTTTAACAGTGCGAGGCAAAAAAATGTCACGGCAGGGGTTTTGGAAGCTGCTTGGTGATTATGCAAAAAAAGCAGGCATCTCTCACAAAGCTATTTCTCCTCATAAGTTGAGGCATTCATTTGCAACGCATTTATTAGAAGGCGGTGCAGATCTACGTGTTGTTCAGGCGATGCTTGGTCATGCCGATATTACAACAACTCAGATCTATACGCAGGTTTCTCAAAAACGCATGATTGGACTCTACAAAAAACATCATCCACGAGCATAAGCGGCATATCCGCTTGATTAGTTTCAATGAAAAATACATAGTCGAAGGCTCATTATGGGTGATGCCAATTTGATTCGAGCAGTGATTCAAGGAATAGCGATTCTTCTGTTATCCATTGCTGTTCATGAATATGGACATGCACTTGTTGCAGATAAATTAGGAGATAGAACACCTCGAATGCAAGGGCGCGTTACACTCAATCCCTTAGCACATGCAGATCCTATCGGGACATTGTTGTTTCCCATTTTAGGCATGTTTCTCTCTGGTGGCGCATCTTATGGATTTGGGTGGGGACGACCTGTTCTCGTTAATCCTACAGCGTTTAATCGAAAATTTTCGATGCGTACAGCAAACATGTTAGTTGCCGCAGCAGGACCAGCAATGAATATTTTGTTTGGAATGGTTATTGGTCTTGTTCATATTGGATTGATTGCCACAGATACGATTGTTGCAAACGGTGAGTTGAGTCAAGCATTGGTGAAGGCAGGTATCCTTAATTTTGTTTTAGCATTTTTTAATTTAATCCCTGCACCACCTTTGGATGGCGGTGCGGTAATCGAAGGACTGCTTCCGTCTTCTGCATTGAACAAATGGCGCAGTATTGCACCTTATGGTCCTTTTATTTTGATGGCAGTTATTTTTATTCCAGGATTATCTAGAATATTTGTGGTGCCTGCATTGTTTTCTTATGACATG
Organism: Myxococcales bacterium; assembly: GCA_014238595.1. GTDB lineage: Bacteria > Myxococcota_A > Polyangia > Haliangiales > J016 > JABAAV01. The sequence continues at coordinate 11,834 of JABAAV010000028.1, forward strand.
TATACAAAAAGTATCATCACGTTGTTTGGTTTATAATAATTGTTGTCAATGAATTTGTATGAATAATTTTCCAGGATATTATATTGCACTTGATACGTTCGAAGGACCGCTTGATCTGTTGCTTCATCTTGTTCGCAGACACGAGTTAGATATTTTTGATATCCCAATTGCTTTTGTCACCGAAAAATATCTTGAACATCTCGATGCCATGAAAACGCTGCAAATTGATATTGCAGGAGAATATTTATTGATGGCAGCTACGTTGGCCTATATTAAATCGCGTGATTTATTGCCATCTTCTCAGGACGATGACACAGAGAACACGGATGATGACACGATGGATCCACGAGAAGAACTGATTAAAAGACTTCTCGACTATCAAAAATACAAAACTGCTGCAGATCATATTTCTCAAATGACTGTGATAGGCAAAGATACTTGGACACGCGGTATTGAACATAAGACCGCAGCGTCTAAAGGCGCTGACGATGCAGAATTGCCATTACGGGAAGTACCTATTGTCAATTTGCTTATTGCATTTGAAAACATATTAAAACAAGCCAAGATCAATATATCACATACTGTAACCATGGAGACACTGTCTGTAGCAGAACGTATTAATCAAATGGTTGAATGGATTGATGAAAAAGGTATCACATCATTTCGTTCATGTTTTGTCATTGATTCATCTAATGGAATGCTTCTGATAACAAAACAAGAAGTTGTTGTGACTTTTTTAGCTATATTGGAAATGGTACGATTAAAAATGATTCAAATCACACAAGCATTTCATCATGCTGATATTATGATTGAACGTTCCAAGGACTTAACAGAAAAGAGTGATGAATTAGAATTATGAGTGAACAAACAGCACAAAAAAACGAATCCGACAACCAACCTTTGAGCATTGAGCAAATCAAAAGTATTGTTGAGAGCTTGTTGTTTGCTTCAGATGCACCGTTGACTATTAAACAGCTTCACAAAAACATTGGTAACTGTGAGATAGATATGATCCGAGAAGCTGTTGCTGTGTTGGAAAAAGATTATGCTGAACGAGGTGTCGTATTGTTTCGCATTTCAGGAGGGTATCAATTTCGTACCAACTTACAAAATGCATCATGGGTACAACGATTAGTTGCTCAACGTCCACCATATATCACCAAGGCACAACTCGAATTGTTAGCAATTATTGCGTATCGTCAGCCGATTACTCGTCCTGAAATTGAACATATTCGTGGCGTTGATTGTGGAAGTCCATTACGTGTTGTATTGGAACGAGGATTGGTTCGCACATTAGGCAAGCGCGAAGAACCAGGTCGTCCTATGCTGTATGGTACAAGCAAAGGGTTTTTAGAGTTTTTCAACCTAAATAGTTTGCGTGATTTACCAACATTGCATGAATTCCAAGAATTGTCCGAAGAAAACCTGGAATTAGTTGATCATTTGGATCAATCAACAAAACCTATGGAAGAGTCATCGGAGGAAGTGTCATTGGAAGAGTCATCGGAAACCTCAACGAATAACTTAGATTCAGAATAACTACGATGAGTCGTCACCCATAACATTGGATTTCGGAGATCATACATTAACCTTGATTGCACAAGAGAATCAGGGGGCACAACAGATAGAAACCATTGTTGTTTCTAACGATAACGCCAATGGCTGTCGTTCCAATAATCGTTCCGCATTGGTTGCATTGATGATGTCATTGGGATTGTTACTCTTAAGACGACGCCACAACAAAACAACCAAACGGATCATCAACAACGCATATTAGTTGATGCGGCTATATCTTTGAAGCATTTTCACATGTTTCTATAATACGTCTTTCTCAATGCCATGCTGATTTTTGAATGATGGTTAAACCTGATGCGAGATTAGTGTTCACAACATCAGTAAGATTTGTGCTTCAAAGATAAATAGCGATCATCGACACTCTAAACCCAAGATTGTTATCTTGTATCCGTGTACTTGTTCGTATGAATCTTTTCTAAAATCTTTACATCTCCGTCCATGAGCATTGCGGTTACGCTTTGATACACAACACCAGTACTGGAACGAGTGGCTATAAATCACAGTATGATTGAGGAAGTTACAGTAACTTCTGTCCAACTTACAAATATCGACCTGTCTCAATTACAAACGATAGGCGATCATATTAAAATACGCCATAACGCTAGTCTGACGAGTATCGACCTGCCTCGATTACAAACGATAGGCAATAGTATTGAAATACGCTATAACGCTAGTCTGACGAGTATCACCATGTCCCAACTTCAAACGATAGGTGGAAATGTTGATATCAACGACAACGACATCACCGATTGTGACCTTGGAAGTTATAGCAATCAATATTGTCCGTAACTGACGCTACTGCGCGTTCTTACACTTCTTGACAGAGTGTAATTGTGTTTGATACTCATCTAGCTATGACTATGAAAAAATCAAACGCGTTCATTTCTCTGTCTCTTATCCTCAGCCTTGGCTTGATGGGTTGTGAAGGTTATGACAATGAAGAACTTGTTCCGCCAGAAACACAAAACGGATCAACAGCGAACCCTGAACCAACAGCGAACCCTGAACCAACAGTAAACCTTGGACCAATAGATGAACCCGCAGTCCTCCCGTCCACACCAACACCGATTTCTGAACTCGACTGTGAAACAGTATCTCCATCGCTCAATGTTTGGCAAGGCGATGCTACATCAGCGGATTTAGCATCATTGGCGGGATATGAGGTGATTGCGGGAAATTTGTTAATCCACGCAAATCAATCCATTACGAATATTGTCCTATCGGATCTACAAGGAGTTTGCGGGAGTATTGTGATACAGGAGAATGATAATCTCATGGGTATCGCTCTGTCTCAATTACAAACGATAGGTGGGCTTGTTTTCATGTCCACCAATGCTGCTCTTACGAGTATTTCGATGCCCCAATTACAAACGATAGATGGGACGGCGATAAATGTGACAGAGATAGATTGGCTTGCGGTAGATGGGTGGTCGATAAGTTTGATGGATACTGATCTTGTAATTATCATCAGCAACAATAGCCTGACAAACATTGCGATGCCTCAATTACAAACGCTGAGCGGGGATATGAGTATCAATAGCAACACCCGTCTTTTAGAAATGGATTTATCCCAGTTAAAATCGATCGGTGGTACTGTGAATATCAACTTTAACACCCATCTGACGAGTATCGAGTTGCCCCAATTACAAACGATAGGCGGTTTGTTATCCATATCCACAAATAATGCCTTGATGAATATTTTTCTGCCCCAAGTACAAACGATAATGAGTGAGCCGGTGGCTGATTATTCACTTTTCATCATCGGTAACCTTAGTCTGACGAATATTGCGATTCCAGAATTACAATCGATCAATGGCCTTGTGAGTATAAACTATAACTTCAATTTAAAGAGTATCGATCTGCCTCAATTACAAACGATAGGCGATAATGTTACAATACAAAGTAACAGTGTTCTGACGAGTATCAACCTGTCCCAACTACAAACGATAGGTGGGCTTGTTTCCATATTCTTCAATTCTAATTTGACGCGTGTCGACCTACCTCAATTACAAACGATAGGCGATAATGTTACAATATTCGACAAGGATAGTCTGACGATATACGACAACGCTAGTCTGATGAATATCGACTTGCCTCGATTACAAACGATAGGCAATAGTATTGAAATATACGACAACGCTAGTCTGACGAATATCGACCTGTCCCAATTACAAACGATAGGCGATACTATTGAAATATACGATAGTGCTAGTCTGACGAGTATCGACCTGTCCCAATTACAAACGATAGGTGATCATATTGAAATACACGATAACGGTAGTCTGACGAGTATCAACCTGCCTCAATTAGAAAAAATAGGTGGGTTTATTGCCATATTCGTCAATTTTAATCTGACGAGTATCACCATGTCCCAACTTCAAACGATAGATGGGTATATTGAAATACACGATAACGCTAGTCTGACGAGTATCACCATGTCCCAACTTCAAACGATAGGTGGAAATGTTGAAATACGCTATAACGCTAGTCTGACGAGTATCGACCTACCACAATTACAAACGATAGGCGGAAATGTTGATATCAACGACAACGACATCACCTATTGTGACCTTGGAAGTTATA
>JABAAV010000029.1:0-4733 GCA_014238595.1 Myxococcales bacterium
CAAAATAGAATCTTCGAAGTTGTATCCTCCCCAAGGCATAAATGCGACGACAGCATTTTGTCCTAATGCTAATTCACCACATTCTGTTGCAGGACCATCACCAATAACATCTCCAACAGACACAACATCACCTTCGCGTACAATTGGTTTTTGATTGATACAAGTATTCTGGTTGGATCGTTGAAATTTTACCAAATTATAAATATCAGGTTTTGCACCTGATATATTAGATTTTTCGACAGGTCGAACGACAATACGTCCTGCATCGACTGAATCAACAACACCATCACGTTTGGCAACGATGGTCACACCAGAATCTCGAGCAACGATGTGTTCTAATCCTGTACCGATCAATGGTGCAGCAGTACGAATCAAAGGGACTGCTTGTCGTTGCATGTTTGACCCCATCAATGCTCGATTTGCATCATCATGATCTAAAAATGGAATCATAGATGCTGCCACAGATACCAATTGATTTGGTGATACATCCATTAAAGCAACATCATTGGGATGTATCATAATAAATTCACCATTTTGACGACAAGATACCATCTCACCAACTAAACGACCTTGTTCATCAACCAAAGCATCTGCTTGTGCAATAGAATGTCCTTCTTCTTCCAAAGCAGAATAAAATTTGATCTCTGTAGATAATGTTGCATTGACAACACGTCGATATGGCGTCTCAATAAACCCATATTCATTGATTCGAGCAAACGTTGCCAATGAGGCAATAAGACCAATGTTCGGACCTTCTGGCGTTTCAATGGGACAAATTCTTCCATAATGTGTTGTATGAACATCACGCACTTCAAATCCTGCACGTTCCCGTGTTAATCCTCCTGGACCTAATGCAGATAATCGTCGTTTATGTGTAACCTCTGAAAGAGGATTAGTTTGATCCATAAACTGTGAAAGTTGTGAAGAACCGAAGTATTCTTTGACAATCGCTGTGACAGGTTTCGCATTAATCAAATCCTGTGGCATGATTGTTTCAATTTCTTGTGACATACTCATGCGTTCTTTGATTGCACGCTCCATACGGGAAAGACCGATGCGATATTGATTTTCCATCAACTCTCCAACAGCACGTACACGTCGATTTCCTAAATGATCGATGTCATCAATAAAACCTCGTCCATCTCGAAGTTCAAGAAGATAACGAACAGTTTCCATAATATCGTGTTTAGTTAAAACGGTATTATCAATAGATTCATCAAGTTTGAACTTATAGTTCAACTTAAGGCGACCAACTTGAGACAAATCATATCGATCAGGATTAAAAAACATATTATGAAGAAGTTTTTTGGCTGTTTCGATCGTTGGTGTATCTTCAGGACGTAGGCGATGATAAATTTCGAAAATCGCCTCATCGACACTCTTCATTTTATCAGCGATCAGTGTATTACGAAGATAAGGACCTACATTGAGACCATCAATGAATAGGACTTCAATTTCACTAACAGAATGATCTCTGAGTTCATCAAGTTTTGCTTCGGTAAGCTCTTCATTGCATTGCAGTAAAACTTCACCTGTTTCAACATCAACAACATCTTTAACTGAAATTTTTCCGTTAATGTTTTCAACATCAATCGGAAGTACTTTCACCTTTGACTCTTCTAATTTCTGAATAGCAACATTGGTGAATTTTCGATTCTTTTTAACGAGTACTTCTTTCGTTTCAGGATGCTTGATATCACGCGTTGCACGCTGTCCTTTAAGCAAATGATATTTGACTTCTTTGGAATATTTCTTGCCTGCATCAAAGTAAATTTTTTCAGTGTCATAAAAATAATCGAGCAATTCTTCGGTTGAAAATCCAAGTGCCCTTAATAAAACAGTAGCAGGAAGTTTACGTCGACGATCAACTCGAACATAAATAATATCTTTATGATCAAATTCAAAATCAAGCCAAGAACCACGAAAAGGGATTACACGTGCGTTATATAATAATTTAGAATATTGTTTCCCTTTGTCATGATCAAAAAACACACCTGGAGAACGATGAAGCTGAGAAACAATAACACGATCTGAACCATTGATGACAAATACACCACTGTCTGTCATTAGAGGGATTTCACCAAAATACACTTCTTGTTCTTTGATATCACGAATACTACGTTGTTCAGAAGAACCATCACTGATGTCGTAAGAAACCAATTGAACATAAACTTTAATTGGTGAAGCGAATGTCATACCTCGTGCTCGACATTCATCCACATCATATTTAGGTTTTTCTAAATGATATCGAACAAATTGTAATTCTGATGTTTCAGAAAAATCAGATACAGGAAAAACGCTTTTAAATATCCTCTGAAGACCAATATCTTCACGCTTATCGTGGTCTATGTCCCTTTGCAAAAAACCATCGTATGATTTCTTTTGAATATCGATGAGATTAGGAATATCAATAACTTTATCGAGTTTCGCAAAACTCCTACGCATTCTAAAATTTTTCTGAATTGCAGATGACATAGATGTCTCTCCCTTAAAATTAACCCAAGCACAAGCATGGAATGAGCAACATACCCACACCAAACATTAATGTAATGTAATTCGTATTAACTAAGACAATTCAACTTCGGCGCCAACCTCTTTGAGTTTGGCCGCCATTTCATCAGCGTCTGCTTTAGGAACATCAGTTTTGAGTTCTTTGGGCGCACCTTCGACTAAATCTTTAGCATCTTTGAGACCAAGACCTGTGATTTCACGAACAGCTTTAATCACTTGTATTTTTTGTGTCCCTGCAGATTTAAGAATCACTGTAAATTCAGTTTTTTCTTCAGCAGCACCACCAGCATCAGCGGCAGTAGCAGGTGCCGCAGCTGCAGCAACTGGTGCCGCAGAAACACCCCAAACATCTTCTAATTCTTTAGTGAGTTTCACCAAATCCATCACACTTAACTCACTTAAAAAATCTACCACTTGTTCTTTTGTTATATCCGCCATAATTTTTTTCCCAATCTATCCAATACACTCCATAAGATATTCAACGCAAAAACTGCTGATGAATTTAAACACTATTTTGATTCCAACATATTTTTTCTCGCATTGAGAAGATACACAAAACTCTGTGGTGCTGCCATTGTTTGTCGAACAAAGTCCGTAGGAGCAGCAATGAATAACATTAACAACGTTGATCGAAGGACTTCTTCACTCGGTATTGTAGCGAGCTCTTTGATACCTAATTCATCGAGTTTTTGTCCATCAAAAAAACCACCCTTGATTGTAAATGCCTGTTCTTCCTTTGCAAATTTCAAAACTATTTTAGCAGCGGCTGATGGTGAATTCTTAGACCAAATGACTGCTGTCGGTCCAGAAAACAAATCCATCATCACTTTTTTGTCAGAATCTGCTACAGCAATTTTAAGTAACGTATTTTTAAAAATGCGATATCCACAATCCGCTGCTCGCAATTCATCTCGCATAACGGTAACCGTTGGAACATCAATTCCTCTATAATCTGCCAAAACCACACTCGTGACATCAGAAAATATTTCTCGAATGTCATTAATTACTTCTTCTTTATGTTCTTTATACATATCGTTTTGTGCCTTTATATGCCTTATTTTTCAACAACAATCTACCTATCGTCTCCACAGATCTTGTGTCACAACAGTTCCTGTACGGATCAAAATAGTCATGCTGAATAAAAGTTATCATTTTATCGTATTACCGCTTTCTAATTTGCAACGCTCATCGCCGCCTGAGTATCAATTCGAATTCCAGGACCATGCGTCGTTGAAACTGTAATGGATTTCATATAATTACCTTTAGCACTTGCAGGTTTTAATTTGAGCAATATTTCAAGTAACGCATCAATATTTTCTTGTATATGAGCCGCAGGAAAGGAAACACGCCCCACAGGAGCATGGACAATACCACTTTTTTCTACACGAAATTCGACACGACCTGCTTTGAGTTCACGAACAGCACGTCCAACATCCATGGCCACCGTACCTACTTTAGGGTTTGGCATCAATCCACGTGGACCCAAAATACGAGCCACTGAACCAATCTTTCCCATCATATCTGGAGTTGCTACCACTGAATCAAAATCTATCCAGTTTTCGTCTTTAATTTTATTGATATATTCATCACCACCAGCAAAGTCAGCACCTGCTTCTTCAGCTTCGCTAACTTTGTCTGCTTTAACAATCGCCAATACCCGCTTTGTTTTTCCTGTTCCATGAGGAAGAACAACCATGCCACGAACCATCTGATCAGCGTGTTTTGGATCAACGTTCAATCGAACTGCAATATCAACCGTTTCATCACTTTTGGTTGATATTTTCATTTGATCAAGCAATACAGCAGCGTCTTTTGTAGAATAGCGTTTATCTTGATTGATTTGTTCAAGAGCCGCTTTATATTTTTTACCAGCCATTAACCTTTAACCTCAATCCCCATTGAACGAGCAGTACCTGCAATACTCCGACTTGCTGATTCAATAGATACTGCATTTAAATCTTCCATTTTTTGTGATGCAATGTCTTCAACCTGTTTCATCGTTACCGATCCCACCTTAGTTTTATTCGGCTCACCAGATCCTTTTTCAAGTTTCGCAGCTTTTTTGAGCAAAATTGAAGCCGGAGGTGTTTTGGTGACAAATGTAAAGCTACGATCGGCATATACAGTAATAACAACAGGAATAATTAAATCACCTTGTCCTTGTGTTCGCGCATTAAATTCTTTGCAAAATTGCATGATATTGAGCCCATGTTGTCCCAATG
>JABAAV010000029.1:4831-15939 GCA_014238595.1 Myxococcales bacterium
ATAGGCGGGGATGGATTTGCTTTCCCAGCACTAACTTGAAGTTTAATAAATGCTTCAATCTTTTTCATTTGATCTCAATCCTCTTCATACTTTCTTATGATTTTTCAACCTGAGAAAAATCCAACTCCACAAGAGTTGGACGACCAAACATCGATACTAATACTTTGATTTTTTGTTTATCAGGTTTTATTTCTTCTACCGTGGCGATAAAGCTTGCAAAAGGACCTTCAACCACACGCACCGATTCTCCAGGTTGAAAATCAACTTTTGGTTTTGGCTTCGTTGTGCCATCCGTTACAGCTTCATTGATATTAAAGATCTGTTCTTCAGGCACAGGTGTTGGCCGAATACCACCCAAAAAACCTGTAATCTTTGGTGTGTTTTTAACAACATGAAACGTGTGTTTATTGAGCAACATATGAACAAACATGTACCCTGGGAAAAATTTTCGAGTTGCTGTGCGACGTTGACCTTTAACCATCTCAAATACTTGTTCAGAAGGGATTAAAATCTCACCAAAAGATTCTTGCATGCTGGCATTTTTAATGCGTTCTAACAAAGACAATTTCGCCTTGTTCTCATGTCCTGAATAGGTATGAACAATATACCATTTCATTTCTTGAACATCAGACATTGCTGTCGTTTCATTCACTGCTGATATACTCATTTTTTCAACCATAAATCGTTGTTGTTAATTGAGACCATACGGCATCAAACAAACCCAAAATGGCCGCCGAAATAATTGTGATAACAATCACGACAAGCGTAGCCGCTTTGACTTCTTTTCTCCCAGGCCATGTTACCTTAGAAACTTCCGTAGCTATTTCATTAATAGATGTATAAACACGTTTATTGCGATACAAAACAATACCGAGAATCAATACAAAAACGGCTGAACTGATCGTAATAAACAATTGACTTGGAGTACGAACAAAATAACCCCAAATCCAATCCATCGTCCATGTCATGATATAAAAGAACAACAGACCTGCGGTAAAATATACCAAGTGGACTGGTTTGTTCAGTGTTCTATCTTGCTGTTGTGTCATCGTTAGTTTTCAACTATTCTCAAAAAATATTTTCTTGTTAATCATTTTAAATCATGCGTATATTGGCAGGGATGAAGGGACTTGAACCCCCAACCCTCCGCTTTGGAGACGGATGCTCTACCAATTGAGCTACATCCCTTTATATATGATCACGTGTTATCGTACGAAAATCCTCCATCATTAATAAAATACTCACTGTTGCTGTTTTGTCTCACGAAAAACACTCCCGTAGAAGAAGGCGACATTTACCTCACTTCATCAAAACACGCAAGTGCAGAATGAAAGAGATCTCCTATATTTTTGATCCAATGGAGATCTCTGATTGACTCTTGAGACTTTTACTCCAATTCGGAGCCCATGACCGGGATTGAACCGGTGACCTCGTCCTTACCAAGGACGTGCTCTACCACTGAGCCACATGGGCATATTCATGATTACGACAACAACTGGAGCGGGCGACGAGATTCGAACTCGCGACATTCAGCTTGGAAGGCTGAAGCTCTACCAGCTGAGCTACACCCGCAATAACAGTGGAGGGGGAAGGATTCGAACCTTCGAAACCGTACGGTGGCAGATTTACAGTCTGCTCCCTTTGACCACTCGGGAACCCCTCCCTTCTACAATCATGGTATTTATTCCAACAAAGAACCTCCCGATCGCAATTCAATATGGAGCTGGCAGTGGGACTTGAACCCGCAACCTCCTGATTACAAATCAGGTGCTCTACCAATTGAGCTACGCCAGCAAAATAACTTAGACCAAACATATATCAACAGGACGCAAGGTATATAGCTTGGCAATCCTACAAGTCAATCAATAAAACACGTCATTATGCTTATGTCATGCATACATTTGAAAAAGATGATTCAAAAGATATGAAAAACCTATATGTGCCATTGTTCAAATCTCTTTTATTGCGATGCACTAATATAGATAGCCCTGAATAATTTTTCGTTTATGAACAATTATTCAGGGCATGAATCAGACTTGATGAATTGATTTTCATCGTGTTGATGACTGACATCAAACACACTGCATCTATATCTGAATAAGAAACCCATTTCTTTTTTGATTGTATAGTTTTTGTTTTTGCGTTCTAATAATGAGCATCGGCATGTTGTTTCAATCTTTTTCTATTTCATCATCTATCAACTGTTTCATTAATCCGTTATGAAGATTGCTTATACTTACAACATTCAATCAACAAACCTTGCAAACAAGACATCTGTTGATCAATCAGAAATACCAGATATAATAATTACAGCACTTGAAGATTCAGGGCATGAAGTTCAAGGTATTGATTGTTCTGATTCTTTGGCTTCAGTGATTCAAAAACTAAATACATGTGCGCCTGACATTATCTTCAACACAGCCATTGGAAACCGAGGAAGAATGTGCGAAGCATTCTATCCTTCGCTATTTGAAGAATTAAACATTCCATTTGCTGGATCGGACACACACACATTAACTGTTGCATTAGATAAATCACTCACTAAAACCATCTTAGCAAAACATGGTGTCGATACACCGCGTTCTATATTGTTACATAACAACAATATGAATGAAGTACTTGAAACTAACATCGGACTTTCTTATCCCATTATTGTTAAACCTAATTATGAAGGATCTTCAAAAGGCATTACGCGTGACTCTGTCGTAGCAAACTCAAAAGAATTGTTGCCTGTATTACGAAAAGCACTTCGTGATTATCCTGAAGGAGTCTTGTTAGAAGAATTTGTAGATGGTGTTGATATTTCTGTTTGCTATATTTCCAATGTTGGTCATGACAACGGTCTACTTGTTCCTGTTCAATACTTAGTGGAACCAACATTAGATAACCCTTACAATGTCTATGATTACAAACTCAAACTGATTGAACCCAAAGGTGTATCCCTGCATTGTCCAGCAGATATTCCACGTGATCTCGCAGCCCGCGCACGAGCCATTTCACATACGGTTATTAAAGTTTTAAATATCCAAGATATGGCATGTATCGATTATCGAATTACCGAAAACGGTCGTATTTATCTATTAGAAGCCAATGCCTTGCCTTCTTTACAAAAAAATTCTCCACTGATGACAGCAGCCATCCATCAAGGCATGAATACAAAACGCACCATTGAATCCATTCTTCATGCAGCTGCCATTCGAGCGGGTATTGCCACAAAAGGTGAATTGGGTATTCGCCGAAGCCGCAAAAAAAGTAAATCCGTACGTATTGGATTTACCTACAATATACGACGTAATAACATTGATGATACTCAAGCAGAGTGGGATCTTCCTGAAACGATTGCCGCTATATCTTCAGCATTACGACAATTAGGTCATGTTGTCGTTCATTTAGAAGCCACACAAGATCTTCCTCGTGTATTAGCTGAATCAGAGGTTGATTGTGTATTCAACATTGCAGAAGGTGTTGAAGGACGCAACAGAGAAGCTCAAGTTCCTGCACTTTGCGAATTGCTTAGAATTCCTTATATCGGCAGTGATTCAGCCACTTTAGCCATCACATTAGATAAAGCTCTGGCAAAAAAAGTCCTAATACAACACGATATTCTTACACCAGCATTTCAAGTGATGGAAACGGGTCGTGAACGACTCAATCCCGATCTTAAATTCCCTTTAATCGTGAAACCAAACACTGAAGGGTCTTCAAAAGGTATCAATGCCACCAGTGTTGTTGATAACGAAGAAGATCTACGAATTACTGTTAAAGATGTCATTACAAATTATCGACAACCTGTCTTGGTTGAAGAATATGTTGTAGGACGCGAATTCACAGTAGGGCTTTTGGGCGATAAACGACCTCGAGTTCTTCCACCCATGGAAATTCGTTTTATCGATCAAACCAATGAACGACCTGTCTATAACTACGCCATTAAACAAAATTGGAAAGAGCATGTTTATTATGAATGTCCTGCAAAGGTTGATGCGGCTGAACTCAAATCAATTGAAAAAATAGCCAAAGCCACATTTTGGGCATTAGATTGTCGTGATGTGGCACGCATTGATCTGCGTGTGACAGATAATGGTACCATTTATGTTATTGAAATTAATCCACTTCCTGGTCTGACACCTGCCTATTCAGATTTAGTCTTAATAGCACAAGCTGCGGGCATGGATTACAATACGTTAATTGGAGAAATCATAGAAACAGGGCTTCGCCGGTTTCGACGAGGAAAACGTGATAACGGAAACACAGATGCTCGATTATCTGGTCGACACACCACAGAGACGTTCGCTTAATTGTTGTTGCATATTTTTTTAAATTTATCCGATGCACGATACTGTGTACTTAGTGTCTCCATAAACGATTCACGTTGATCATAAAGTCGACGTATCTTGCGTGGCTTACATTTTTCTAAGACATAAGAAGCCATTAACGGCAATGCGATCGTGGCATCAAGATAAGCAGTAACACAATGAGAGAGCCGTTCTGGATCAACCTTACCCCAACTCACTGATTCACTGGCTGTCGCTCCTGAAAGACCACCCGTATCTGGACGAGCATCGGTAATCTGAACAAAAAAATCATGCCCCTTTTCTTCAAAACCTAAAATTTCTTGAAGCTGTGGTTCAGTCTGAAGCACAAAGTTTTTGGGTGAACCTCCACCAAAGATCACCACACCACTGAGTGATTGTTGAATAATTTTAGCATGATGAATCAATGCTGCCATATCATTGACATCAATTGATGGATCCACATGAGGTCCACAAGGGTGTTGTGAAGATTGGTGGACTTGTAATGCTGCAATATTAAGTCCAATAGTAGAATCACCAGGACTTGGCGACCATATCGGTATGCCCTGTGCGTATGCTGTCGCTAAGATGCTCGGTTTTACATGTGTTTTTTGTGCCATAGCAGATGCATATTTGCCTATTTTATAATGAAGCTCTGCTGTACCCATGCGTTGTTGAAATTCAGGTGCAGACAATACTTTATAAAGCCAATCATCTGTTTCATAAAGCACATTACCATCGAACAACACATCATAGACACGAAAAATTGTTTCTTCTCTTAACAAGACATCGTAGCGCCCTGAAGCCATATCGACATCACCACGAAATGCATCAAACCCTAAATCAAAATGAAGATCATGATATAAATTCGCCCCCGTCGATGCAATGTAATCAATAAATCCATGCTCCATCAGTGGAGTGATGACACTTGAAAGACCTGCTGGTGTTAATGCACCAGATAAAGACACTCCAATGAAGGCATTACGCTCAATCATATGTGCAAACAATTGACAAGATTCACGTAATCTCGCAGCGTTGTATGCATTAAAATATGTGTCGATCAACGTCACAACATCAGGACTACCCAAAGATAATGGTGGTGCTTGAATTTTCTTTCGATTTTTTAACATAAGATCCTATATAAAATTAAAACAAACAGAGCAACTAAGCGTGATCTACTCTTAACGCTTGAAGGATGAACGACTGTGATTTATGAATAATTATGCCATTTTCACCGTATTTTGATCCAATCATTACAATACAATAAATATGAACCGATCCCTCTCATGACCTTGATTTCATAATGTTTTGACCATGGCATGATTGTCATTCCTTGATCTCAAATAATGAACATGTAGAGATATTGAGATTACCGTCATGTTCATGATAGCTTTGCTGCTCTTGGAGGTAATTATGTCAAAATTAAACGGTTCAAAAACTCATCAAAATTTAAAAGATGCTTTTTCTGGCGAATCACAAGCAAATCGCCGTTATCTTTACTTTGCTAAGAACGCAGATGTCGAAGGATATGCCGATGTCGCTGGACTCTTTCGGGATACAGCTGAAGGTGAAACAGGACACGCACATGGTCATCTCGATTATCTTAAATCAGTTGGAGATCCCGCAACCGATGAACCCATTGGAACCACCAAAGAAAATCTTCATGCCTCAGTCGTTGGTGAAACCTATGAATATACTGAAATGTATCCTGGGTTTGCTAAAATAGCGCGTGAAGAAGGCTTTGAAGAAATCGCTGAATGGTTTGAAACACTCGCTAGAGCTGAACGCTCTCATGCAGGTCGTTTTAGCAAAGCATTAAATGAACTTAACAATCATTGATGCAGCTTTTAACATTAACAGACATTCATTCCGCGGTCTTATATGAAGAACTCCGCGATGATTTTCGTCGAAAAATCATCGCTTTTAAAAAACATCGACGTATAAGCATCGGTGACAGAGTCACGTTGGTTTTTGAAAATCGACAAACATTGATTTTTCAAATTCAGGAAATTCTTCGTGCTGAACACATTGTTGATGTTGATAAAATTCAAGAAGAAATTGAAATTTATAATCCTCTTTTACCAACAGAAGATTCACTCTCAGCCACATTGTTTTTAGAAGTACCTCCTGAAGCAAATGCCTATACTGAACTCAATCGCTTAATAGGTCTTGATGAATATGTCCATCTCCATGTTGGGGCGCACATCATTAATGCCTCTTTTGAACAAGGACGTTCTACCGAAGATCGGATTTCTGCTGTACAGTATACAAGATATGTATTCACAGAAGAACAGAAACATGCCTTCTGCCAACAAGAATGTGAGGTCTCACTTCACATTAATCATCCCCAATATCAACATCAAATACCTCTAACTCAAGCGATGCATCAATCACTCATCAACGATCTTACCTGTTCATATTAACTAATACGCATCGTGTCATATCAATCAATCAATAGTATTCACATTAAGCCATAAAACTCATGTCTGAACCTAAAATATCTCGATACTTCACACTCAAAGAAGTCAATCAATGTATTCCTATGCTGGAAACATTATTTATTGATGTCATGCAACTGCGTGTACAAATTAAATCACTTTATCAACAACTCAATAGTATAGGATATCCACCACCCAAAGATGAGAAGTTTAAAAAATCGACACAAGTACCGCCCGATGTCCTTCAATACCAAGCACAATTTTACGCACTCATTGAATCGTTACGAGAGCATGTTATTAAAATCCAAGATACAGGATGTATTATTAAAGATATTGAAACAGGCTTAGTAGATTGGCCATCAAAAGAACAAGGACGTTGTATTCTTTTATGTTGGAAAATGGGAGAAAAAGAAGTTTCTCGCTGGCACGAAATTAATGATGGATTTTCAGGACGCAAATCAGTCGGTGAACTCGCCGATCAATTAACCGAAGAAATCATTGATAATTCATAACCGGTTTGATTACAAAACGTTGCTGTCATGTCACAACCGATTGCCGTATTAACAGGAGCAAGCCAAGGCATTGGAGAAGCCATTGCTAAACTCTTTGCTAAAAATAACATCAGCGTTGGATTGCTCGCTCGCTCAAAAGACAATCTGACTCGAGTCCAACATGATATTGAATCTCAAGGTGGACAAGCACATGCTGTCGTTACAGATATCACCGATCTCAAAGCGATTCAGCGCGCTGCTGTTGAAATCAAACAACACTTAGGTATCCCTTCCATTTTGGTTAACAATGCAGGGAAAGCTATTAGAAAATCTTTTGCAGATATCACTACGGATATTTGGCAACAAACATTGGACGTCAATCTCACAGGAACATTTCAAGTCACACAATGTTTTTTGCCTGACATACAAAGTCAACATGGACGTATTATCAATATTGCTTCTATTGCGGGCAAAGAAGGCACAGCACATCTATCGTCTTATTGTGCGGCAAAACATGGTGTGGTGGGTCTCACCAAGGCATTAGCCAAAGAATGTAAAGACATTTCTGTAACAGCTATCTGTCCGGGCAGTGTCGACACTGCAAGTTTGCGAGACGGCATGCCTGAACTCGAACCTGATATGCAACCTGATGACATTGCGAATCTAGCCCTCTATTTAGCCACAAAAGCACCTGCTGTCATCACAGGAAGCTGTATAGATGTTTTTGGCTAAAATGTTTGAAACCGACATACAATATCCTCAAAACTACGGTTAAGTTATTTGCATCATCTATCTTGATATTGTACACGCAATTTGGCTCTTATACGCTGTCGTCAATCAACGATCACGGAACCAATGTGTCACAATCGTCATTAATCAATAATCGTAATAATTATTGATTAATTTTTGGGCTGTGTGCTAGCATAACTGTCATGCGTTTACACTCTTATTTATTCTGCATTGTGCTTGTTTCTGCGGTAACCTCAACATCATGGTTATTTGCAAACAACACCTCTTCAACCTCAACCAGATCGGAACAATTGCTCACACCATTGAATTCATTGACACACCGTGAATTGCAACAATCTCATCTTCCAACAACCACAGAAAACCTGCCAAAGAAAAACAACTTGACGAGGGAAAACTTGGGTCTCCCACCCAAGATTATCCCAGGATCCCAACCTACCTCCCCCGAAGTATTCTTTTATCTCAATCGATGCATTGGAGGAAAAAGGCTTTACAACAAAGGATTTACGGATTCACGATTAGACAGCAGTACTTTTCTTCCTAGGGGAGAAGAAGGAATATTGTTCCCCGAATATCCTTATGGTGATGAATCGTGGAATAGAGTTGTCTCACTTGTTAAACGCATGTTTGAAGCCTATCCTCATATTACAGTTACAGAAACAGACCCTGGATCTGAGGTATTTCATCATGAATCCATTGTTTGTGGCTCCTATGAATTAATAGCTCAACACGAGACTGCTAAGGATGTTCAGGGGATATCTAATACACGCCCATACTCGGTGATACATAGTGGAATGTCATTTGTTTTTCCAAGTACCATTCCTCAATACGATGACGTGAACGGGGTCAGAACGAGAGTTGACGAGACAAAAGTAATCGCAAAACTGATTAGTCAAAAAATTGCAAGTAATTACACATTGGACAGCCTGCATGATTGTGGATCGATCATGGATGATTGGAATACGTATGAGCCAGACCTTTCCGAAAACAATACTCGGTGTGGTTATGTTAACGCCCAACCAGGTAACATTTTTGATGATTTATTTTCATCGTCTGAACCTGATTGGATTCCATCGTTTAAGAACAAGTATCTTCCTTGTGGACAAAATAGTCCAAGCGGAAGCGTTGAATTTGGAGATGGAAGTAATCACACGAGACTGTGTTCTACTGAATCTTGGTTTGGTCCTCAGCAAAATTCTCATGTTCGCCTTGATAGCATTTTTACCCACTGGCCCCCGCAGAATCTATATTTCAAACTCATGGATTGGGGAGCGCCGACCCATGTTGGGCCTGGTGGTCCAGAGACTGCTCGTAGTCAAGTAACTCTGCAAGACGGAGCATCAATACACATACTGAACCCTTTCCAGTTTGAGTATACGAATTACAATGGAATTTATCTTGCTGATATATTTTTGGATAATACACATGTCTATCGTAAACAATATCATTTCCCCAAAACGATATTTACCAGCGACGTTGTTTTGCTTCCAATAACGATACCCGCTGGAGATTATAAATTAACTGTAGTGCTTTACGATATATTCGGCTATTATCTATCGGACTCACGCAACATTTCTATTGAAAATAATCCAGATGGAAATCGGAAGGGTTGGCGTGGAGAGATACCAACGATCACGGTTCTATCACCAACTCAAGATGAGGTTGTTTCCGATGGCGTTACAGTCAAAGTCGCGGTAGAAGTACCTGACACCTACGACCCCAGCATCGATCCTTTTAGGACCTGGCCTCGCCCGCATGCCAGCAAGCCTCAAGGCATTCATCAAGTTCACTTCGCCGTCGATGGAAAAATTATAGCAAGAACTGTTGAAACATACGATGGACTCTTGCCTGACCAGCTTCTACAGGAATCCTTGGTTACGTCTAAAATTTACAGCTTCTGGGTTCCCAAAACAGCATTATCAGAATCTAACTCATTGATAACTAAAAAGATCGAAGTTCATGCATACGATATATATAATAATACAGGTAGCGCGTTTTTTGATGTTCATGTGAAACAACAAGAGTTTTCGCCTACAGTAGAGTTTACTTCCCTCAAACAAGGCAGTGTCGTTTACCCTCATACTCCTGTATCTTTTAGTGCAAGAGCAGGGAATACCGAAGGACTGAAAAGCATCTCAATGTATATCAACAACAGCGAAATCACGCATAACAACCTTCTTTCTTCAGATTATACTACCTTTAAAATTCCCGAGATTACCCTTTTTAATAGAGAAGATCAGATTGATGTTGAGCTTCGTGTGACTTCTCTCAACGATGTCACCACTTCAAAAACCGTCACAGTCGATTATGTTCAACAAAAAGCACGATCAACGTTACTTGGTGCGACAAATCCAACCATCTCTGTGATGCACCCATCACCCAACAGCCGTGTGGAATCTGGGTTTACGATTGAAGCAGACATTCATGATCCAGATGGCGTAAAATCTATACTATTCTTTATTGATGACATAAGGGTCAAAGCCTTTTATGAGGGATCAGAACCGCCGTATCGATTCACGACACCTATTGATTTAACTCAAGGCAAACATCGAATCGATATCATTGCTACCGATCCATTCAACATTAGCAGCGTTGAATCACGCATTGTGTACATTGGTATTGATCCGCCATCATCGGATGATCTCAGCAATCCTAATAATGATCTACGGAGTTTAGGAGAACCCTGCACAACGGGTAATCAATGTGCATCACAGCAATGTACTCAAGATATTAATCTCTGTGTTCAATCCTGCACAACCACAGCCACATGTCCGATAGGATTTGTCTGTGCAGATTCCACAGGAGACACCGTATGTATTCCTGAAGACTATATTCAAACAACTGCATCAAGCTGTTCAACATCAGGCCCACAGAATTTGATTTACATTGGTCTTGCTTTGCTCGGTTTGAGTATCATACGCCGCCGTCGTCAAACAGTGCAGTAATTTAAAATCCTACTATAAATCCCTTCGTTGTCTCAACATAGACAACGAAGGGGACAGGTACATAGCGCTGTTGACAGAGCCGGCGTTTCTATTAGTGGTTTAGACGAATTAACAGAAAATACTTGCTGTATATCAAAAGATTATAGTCAAACGACCGCATCGAGCGACTCAATGTCAAGCTCACAACAATCATAAAGA